>NZ_AP022613.1:1247427-1559284 GCF_010730195.1 Mycobacterium conspicuum | reverse complement strand
GCTCGGGGGCGATCCAGGGAGGGAATCAAATGTCGTTTCTCATTGCGGCGCCGGAGATCGTGGCCGCAGCCGCCACGGACGTAGCCAGGATTGGCTCGACGATCACCGAGGCCAACGCCTCGGCAGCGGTTCCGACGGCCGGAGTGCTGGCGGCGGGCGCCGACGAGGTGTCGGCGGCCATCGCGTCGCTGTTCAGCGGCCACGCGCAGGCGTACCAGGCGCTGAGCGCGAGGGCGGCGGCGTTTCACCAGCAATTCGTGCAGCTGCTGAACGGCGGCGCGGCCTCCTACGCGCAGACCGAAGCGGCCAACGCCGAGCAGGCCCTGCTCAACGCGGTGAATGAGCCGACGATGGCGCTCGTGGGGCGCCCGCTGATCGGCAACGGCGCCAACGGCGCCCCGGGCACCGGCGAAAACGGCGGCGACGGCGGCATCCTGTTCGGCAACGGCGGCGCCGGCGGCTCCGGCGGCGACGCCCACCCCAACGGCGGCAACGGCGGCAACGGCGGGCTGTTCGGCAGCGGCGGCGCCGGCGGCGCCGGCGCATCCAGCAACACGAACGGCGGGAACGGCGGTAACGGCGGCAACGGCGGGCTGTTCGGCGCCGGTGGCGCCGGCGGTGCCGGCGGTCTGGGTGGCACGAACGGCGGCCACGGCGGCAACGGGGGCGCCGCCGGCTGGTTCGCTCCCGGCGGCCCGGTCGGGGGCGCCACCGGCGGTGCGGGCGGTGACGGCGGCTGGGGCGCCGTCAACGGCGGCGACGGCGGTAACGGCGGCGCCGGCGGGCGCGTCGGCTCCGGCAACGGCGGCATCGGCGGCGCCGGCGGCGTCGGCTTCAACGACACCGGCGGCAACGGTGGCACCGGCGGGTCGGCGTCCACCGGGATCGGCAGTCTGTTTTCCAACGGCGGCATCGGCGGCGCCGGCGGCGTCGGCGGGTTCGGCGGGCAGGTCGGGGGCGACGGCGGGACCGGCGGGGGCGGCGGAATGTTCGGGTTCGGCGGCACCGGCGGCGCCGGCGGCGAGGGCAAGGTCGGCGGCAGCGGCGGGGCGGGCGGCAGCGGCGGATCGCTGGGCGGCTCGGGCGGCATCGGCGGACTCGGCGGCACCGGCCTGGAGGGCGACGGCGGCCGCGGCGGGAACGGCGGCAGCCCCGGCCTGGTCACGGGCAACGGCGGTGCGGGCGGCAATGGCGGCGCCGCCGCCAACACTGCCGTCGGCGTGGGCGGCGACGGCGGCGACGGCGGTAACGCCCGGACCGGCATCCTGGGCTCCGGCGGGGCCGGCGGCGCCGGCGGCGCGGCCATTTTCGGCGATGGCGGAAACGGCGGAGCGGGGGGCGACGGCGGAAGGCTGGGCGGCACCGGCGGGGCCGGCGGCGCCGGCGGAATGAGCGATGCCGGGTACGGCGGCGAGGGCGGCCAAGGCGGCAACGGCGGTGACCTTTCCGGCTCGGGCGGCTCCGGCGGCGCGGGTGGCGCCAGCTTCTTCCTCGGTGGCGGCGACGGTGGGGACGGCGGCAACGCCAGCTTCTTCGGCAACGGTGGCGGCGGCGGCAACGCCGGCATCGGTGACTCCGGCATGCAGAACGGCGGCCCGGGCGCCGGCGGCACCGGCGGCAAGATCGCCGGCAAGGACGGCGCCGACGGGAAGAGCTAACCCCGCGGCCGGATCCTGGGCGCCGGCTGGCACCTCGGGCAGTAGAACGACGAGCGGTTCATGAACTTTTCCCGGCGCATCACCGCGCCGCAGCGCCGGCAGGGTTCACCCTCGCGGCCGTAGGCGTCCAGCGAGCGGTCGAAGTAGCCGGACTCGCCGTTGACGTTGACGTACAGCGAATCGAACGAGGTGCCGCCCTGGGCCAGCGCCTCGCGCATCACCTCGGCGGCGGCCGCAAGCACGGCGGTCAGCTGCTTGCGCGTCAGCGTGGCCGCGACCCGCGCGCCGTTCACCTTGGCCCGCCACAGCGCCTCGTCGGCGTAGATGTTGCCGATCCCCGACACCACGGTCTGATCCAGCAGCTGACGCTTGATCTCAGAGTGCTTGCGCCGCAACACTTTTACCACCGCGTCGGCGTCGAAGAGCGGGTCGAGCGGGTCGCGCGCCAGGTGGGCGACGGGCACCGGCACCACGCTGCCGTCCACGCTCACCAGGTCGGCCAGCAGCCACCCGCCGAAGGTCCGCTGATCGGCGAAGCTGAGCACGGTGCCGTCGTCGAGCAGCGCGGAGATTCGGACGTGGTCGGCGCGCGGGACCGTCCCCAGCAGCATCTGTCCGCTCATCCCGAGGTGCACCACCAACGCGGCATCACCATCCAGCAGCAACCACAGGTACTTGCCGCGACGGTCGGTCCCGGTGATCCGCGCGCCGAGCAGCCGGGCCGTCAGGTCGGCGGGCCCCGCCTCATGGCGGCGCACCGCGCGGGGATGATGCACCCGCACCGCCGTCATCGTCTTGCCCACCACATGGGCCTGCAAGCCGCGGCGCACCACCTCGACTTCGGGTAGTTCGGGCATCTAGGCGGACGTTTTCCCCGCGCTGTCGAGCGCATTCCAGGCCGTCGAGGCGGCCTTCTGCTCGGCCTCTTTCTTGGTGCGGCCCACACCGGATCCGTATTCGGTGTCCATCACGATCACGACCGCGGTGAATTCCTTGTCGTGGTCCGGACCGGTGGAGGTGACAACGTAGGACGGCGGGCCGAGGCCCCGCGCCGCGGTCAGCTCCTGCAGGCTGGTCTTCCAGTCCAGCCCCGCGCCCATCGTGGCCGCGGCATCCAGCAGCGGGCCGAACAGCCGCAGGATCACCTCGCGGGCCACCTCCATGCCGTGATGCAGGTAGATCGCGCCCAGCAGCGACTCCATCCCGTCGGCCAGGATGCTGGACTTGTCGGCTCCCCCGCTGGTCTCTTCGCCGCGCCCCAACAGCATGTGCACGCCGAGCCCCCCGAGTGAAAGATTCCGGGCGACATCGGCCAGCGCGTTGGTGTTGACCACGCTGGCGCGCAGTTTCGCCAGCTCCCCTTCCGAGCGGTCGGCGTGGCGGTGGAAGAGCTCGTCCGTGATGGTCAGGCCCAGGACGGCGTCGCCGAGGAACTCGAGCCGCTCGTTGGTCGGTAGCCCGCCGTGTTCGTAGGCGTAGCTGCGATGGGTCAACGCCAGCTCGAGCAGTTCATCGGGCAATCCGACGCCGAGCGCGTCGAGCAGCTCCTGTCGTGGTGGGTTCACGGTTCACCCCGCGGGGTGTCGGCGTCGGCGAGCATGTCGGCCAGTTTTGCCCATCGCGGGTCGATGCGGTCGTGGTGATGGTCGGGCTGTCCGGCCAGCTGGACACCGCACTCCGGGCACAGGCCGGGACAATCCGGCTGGCAGACCGGCGAAAACGGCAGGTCGAGCCCGACGGCGTCGATGATGGACTGCTCGAGGTCGATGGTGTTGTCGACCACGTGCCCGACCTCGCCTTCCTCCGTGGTCGCCTCGGTGGTGCTCTCCGGATAGGCGAACAGCTCGGTCAGGGAGACCTCGACGCGGCCCCGCATCGGGGTCAGGCAACGCGCGCATTCGCCGGTGGTGGGCGCGGTGACCGTCCCCGTCACCAGGATGCCTTCCGACACCGACTGCACCCGCAGGTCCAGCTCCAACGGCGCGTCCGGCTCGATCGCGATCAGCTCGGCGCCGATGCGCGACGGGCTGGGCACGGTGTCACGCAGGGTCACCATCGCGCCGGGACGTCGCCCGAGCCGCGTGATATCGACGACCATCGGCCCGGTCGGATGGGTGGGACCCGAACCTGGCCGCCGATGCCGCTGCGCCGTGTCGCTGTGCTGCCGGGCCATAGGACAAATCCTACGGCGTTGGGGTTGCTGGGGCCGGTGGGTTAACGCACCGCGTAGTCGTGCGTGCCGGCCGCCGTGCGCAGCTGATGACGGCCGCGGTTGACGGACCGAAGTGTGCCGTTGAGGAACTCCTCGAACTCGGCGAGCTTGTTGTCGACGTAGATGTCGCATTCGCCGCGCAACCGGTCGGCCTCGGCGTGCGCCGAGTCGATCAGCCGGGTGGATTCCAGCGTGGCCGCCTGCACCACCTCGTTGTCCGACACCAGGCGCTGCTGCTCCTTGATGCCCTCTTGCACGGCCTTTTCGTAGGAGATGTTGCCGTTTTCGATCAACCGGTCGGCCTCGGACTTGGCGCGGCTGACGGTGGCCTCGTACTCGCGCTTGGCGGCGGTCCCGATGCGCATCGCCTCCTCGCGCGCCTCCCCGACCATCCGCTCGCTGTGCTGGCGCGCCTCGCTGACCATGCGATCTGCCTGCGATTTCGCGTCGGACAGGATCCGGTCGGCCTCGGCGCGCGCGTGGTTCACCATCGATTCCGCCTCGGTGGTCGCCGAGGACACCATGGATTCGGCGTGCGTCTTGGCCTCGTGCAGCATCGAGTCGCGCGCGTCGAGCACGTCCTGGGCGTCGTCCAGCTCGCCGGGGATCGCGTCCTTGATGTCGTCGACCAGTTCCAGCACGTCACCGCGGGGCACCACGCAGCCCGCCGTCATCGGCACGCCACGGGCTTCTTCCACGATGGCGCTCAATTCGTCCAGCGCTTCAAAGACTCGGTACACGGCCATACCTTCCTGAGGTCCAGCAAATCCTGTTGTTACCAGTGTGCCTGTTGTTGCGGCTGTGACTAGGGTGGCGAGGCCGGTGTGTCGGCCCCTTTTTTGACCCGTTTTCCCTAGTCCCGCGGGCGACTGGATGCGTCCCAGCGTATCGCCGCCAGCGAACCTGCGCCGCTGGTGAGGCGTTTTGCGCGCCCGCAAAATACCCCAGTAGGGTAATCGGCGTGATCAGCAAAGCACTCGCAGCCGTCGGCCACGCGTTGGCGCTAGCTGGATCGATGACCTGGGAAATCCTGTGGGCGCTGATCCTGGGTTTCGCGCTGTCGGCGGTGGTGCAGGCCGTGGTGCGCCGCTCGACGATCGTGTCGGTGCTGGGCGACGACCGCCCGCGCACCCTGGCGGTCGCGGCCGGTCTGGGGGCGGCGTCGTCGTCGTGCTCGTACGCGGCCGTCGCCCTGGCCCGATCCCTGTTCCGCAAGGGCGCCAATTTCACCGCCGCCATGGCCTTCGAGATCGGTTCCACCAACCTGGTGGTGGAACTGGGCATCATTTTGGCCCTGCTGATGGGCTGGCAGTTCACCGCCGCGGAATTCGTCGGCGGGCCGCTGATGATCGTGATCCTGGCCGTCTTGTTCCGGCTGTTCGTGCGTTCCCGACTCATCGACGCCGCCCGGGAGCAGGCCGAGCGCGGAATCGCCGGATCGATGGAAGGCCATGCCGCGATGGACATGTCCATCGGTGGCGAAGGCTCGTTTTGGCAGCGGCTGTTTTCCCCTCGGGGGTTAACGTCGGTGTCGCACGTGTTCGTGATGGAGTGGTCGGCGATCCTGCGCGACCTCATCGTGGGCCTGCTGATCGCCGGCGCCATCGCGGCGTGGGTGCCCCAAACGTTTTGGCAGGACTTCTTTTTGGCCAACCATCCGGGCTGGGCGGTCATCTGGGGACCGATCGTCGGGCCCGTCGTGGCGATCGTGTCCTTCGTCTGCTCGATCGGCAATGTCCCACTGGCCGCCGTGCTGTGGAACGGGGGCATCAGCTTCGGCGGCGTTGTCGCGTTCATCTTCGCCGACCTGTTGATCATTCCGATCTTGAACATCTACCGGAAGTACTACGGCACCAAGATGATGCTGACGCTGCTCGGCACCTTCTACGCGGCCATGGTGGTCGCCGGCTATCTCGTCGAATTGATTTTCGGCACAGCCCATTTCATCCCGACGCAGCGTGCCGCCACGGTCATGGAAGCCACGATCTCGTGGAACTACACCACCTGGCTCAACATCGCCTTCCTCGCCGTCGCGGCGGTGCTCGTCATCCGCTTCATCACCTCCGGTGGTCTGCCCATGCTGCGCATGATGGGCGGTTCGCCCGACGCGCCGCATGACCATCACGATGACGGCGGGCACTGCCACTGAGGTTGCGCGCGGCGGGCGGTATCCTGGCCCGGAAATTCGGTAATCCCAAAACCTGACGAGCTGGGGGGCCACGATCCGCGGTGCCGACACCGACAGAGCCTGACAATTACCCGCAGCCGCCCGCCGGTCCGCCGCTGCCCGCCGACATCGGCCGGCTGCTGCTTCGTTGCCACGACCGCCCGGGGCTCATCGCCGCGGTGAGCACCTTTTTGACTCAGGCCGGCGCCAACATCATTTCCCTGGACCAGCACTCCACCGCGCCGGAAGATGGAACATTTCTGCAGCGGGCGATCTTTCACCTGCCCGGGCTGACCGCCGCGATCGACGGGCTGAAGGAGGAGTTCGCCAGCACCCTGGCCGGCAAGTACGCCATCGACTACCGCTTCACCGAGGCCGACAAGCCCAAGCGGGTCGCGATCATGGCCTCCAAGGAAGACCACTGCCTGCTAGATCTGTTGTGGCGCAACCGCCGTGGCGACCTTCAGATGTCGATTGCCATGGTGATCGCCAACCACCCCGACCTGGCCGAGCGGGTTCGGCCGTTCGGTGTGCCGTTCATTCACATCCCCGCCACCCGCGACACCCGCGCCGAGGCCGAAGAGCGTCAACTCCAGTTGCTCAGGGGCAACGTCGATTTGGTGGTGCTGGCCCGCTACATGCAAATTTTGACTCCGACGTTTCTCGACGGAGTCGGCTGCCCGGTGATCAACATCCACCATTCGTTCCTGCCGGCGTTCGTCGGCGCGTCCCCCTACAAGCGGGCGCGGGAACGGGGCGTCAAGCTGGTCGGCGCAACCGCCCACTACGCGACCGAGGTGCTCGACGAGGGGCCGATCATCGAACAGGACGTCGTCCGTGTCGATCACACCCACACCGTCGACGACTTGATCCGCGTCGGCGCGGACGTCGAACGCGCGGTCCTGTCGCGCGCGGTGCTCTGGCACTGCCAGGACCGGGTGATCGTGCACGACAACCAGACGGTCGTGTTCTGACACGCCTGCAAGCGATGACTGTGAACCTACGGCGTTGAAAGTGAACGCAGGGCGGGATTTTGGCGATATGGCCGCCCTGGATGCACACTCAACGCTGTTGTAACAGCGTGGTGAACGTCAGCGGGAGGCGCCGGCGTCTTCCGCGTGCAGGAACTGAATGGCCTCGCCCGGCGTCAGCTTCAGGCCTTCGTTCATCTTGGCGTAGAGCTCGAAAAACCCTGCCGCACCGTGATATTCGCCGCTGAACGGCATCCCACCCGCTTCGTGCACGACGAAGTCGGGGTGCAGTAGCGCGCCGGCGGCGTCATATCTTTCCTCGGAACTCGCCGACGACGGCCTGCGGATCACTGGCCATGGGCCAGCTTTTCGCGCAGACGGCGATTCACCGGCTCGGGCAGCAGCTCCGACACGTCCCCGCCGAGCATGGCGACCTCTTTGGCCAACGACGACGACACGAAGGAATACTTCGGCGTCGTCGCGACGAAGAAGGTGTCGACGCCGGCGACATGCTTGTTCATCTGCGCCATCTGCAGCTCGTATTCGAAGTCGGTGCCGGTGCGCAGGCCCTTGACGATGGCGGTCATGCCGCGCGCCCGCACGAAATCGACCACCAGACCCTGCCCGGACTCCACCCGCAGGTTGGGCAGGTGTGTCGTCGACTCCTCGATCATCGCGATTCGCTCGTCGAGATCGAACAGGCCCTTCTTGGCGGGGTTGACCAGAATCGCGACCACCACCTCGTCGAACTGCGCCGCCGCGCGTTCGAAGACGTCGACGTGGCCCAACGTCACGGGGTCGAAGGACCCCGGGCACACCGCGCCGCTCATGAAGCATGACGGTAGCAGTGCGCCTCAGAGCCGTTCGGCAAGCTCCAGACGGGTGTCGCCGTACACCCGCGGCTGCCAGGGCTCCCAGCCAGCCGGCCAGGTCAGCGGCATCCCGGCCGCCGGCCGCTCGATCACGGCGACGGTCCCGTCGTGCGTCCAGCCGGCCAAAGCCGCCAGCACGGCCTCGATCTCACCGTTGTCGACGTCATACGGCGGGTCGGCCAGCACGAGGTCGACCGGCGAGGGCGCCCCCGCGGCCAGCACGGCCGCCACCGCGCCGCGGCGCAGCGTCGCCCCGGGCAGACCCAGCGATTCGATGTTGCGCGCGATGACGGCCGCGCTGCGCTGATCGGACTCCACGAACAGCGCCGAGGCGGCCCCGCGCGACAGCGCCTCCAGCCCCAGCGCGCCGGAGCCGGCATAGAGGTCCAGGACGGCCAGGCCTGTCAGGTCGCGGCGCGCGGTGACGATGTTGAACAGCGACTCCCGCACCCGGTCGGTGGTGGGTCTGGTCCCGCGCGCCGGGACCGCGATGCGCCGGCCCCCGGCCACGCCCCCAATAATGCGCGTCAGCTCAGCACCACCAGCAGGTCCCCGCCCTCGACCTGCGCGGTGTCGGACACCGCGACCCGCTCCACCGCACCGTCTTTGGGGGCCGTGATCGGGGCCTCCATCTTCATGGCCTCGATGGTGGCGATGGTTTCGCCGGCGCTCACCCGGTCGCCGACGGAGACGCCCACGGTGATGACCCCGGCGAACGGTGCGGCGACGTGTCCGGGGTTGCCGCGGTCGGCCTTCTCGGCCGCCGGCACCTCGCTGGCGATGCTGCGGTCGCGCACCAGAATCGGCCGCAGCTGGCCGTTCATGATGCACATCACCGTGCGCATGCCGCGCTCGTCCGGTTCGGAGATGGCCTCGAGCCCGATCAGCAATTCGACCCCGCGCTCGAGTTGCACGCGGTGTTCCTCGCCCTGGCGCAGGCCGTAGAAGAACTGGTTGGCCGACAATTGCGAGGTGTCGCCGTAGGTTTCCCGGTGCGCTTCGAATTCCTTTGTCGGAGCAGGGAATAGCAGCCGGTTCAGGGTGGCCTGGCGCTTGGGCCCGGCCAGCGACAGCAGCACCTCGTCGTCGGCCGTCAGTTGCGGGGCGGGCTTGGCCGGCGCGCGGCCGGCCAGCGCCGCGGTGCGCAGGGGTTCGGGCCATCCGCCCGCGGGCTCGCCGAGTTCCCCACGCAGGAAACCGAGCACCGATTCCGGGATGTCGAATCGCGCTGGCTCGGCGGCGAATTCGTCGGCGCTCACCCCCGCACCCACCAGCGCCAGCGCCAGGTCGCCGACCACCTTCGACGACGGAGTCACCTTGATCAGCCGCCCCAGCACCCGGTCGGCGCCCGCGTAGGCCTCTTCGACCTCCTCGAACCGGTCCCCCAGCCCCAGCGCGATCGCCTGCTGGCGCAGGTTGGACAGTTGCCCGCCGGGGATCTCGTGGTGATAGACCCGACCCGTCGGGCCGGGCAGCCCGGATTCGAAGGGCGCGTACACCTTTCGCATCGCCTCCCAATAGGGCTCGAGTTCGCACACCGCCGACAGCGACAGCCCGGTGTCGTAGGCGGTGTGGGCGGCGGCGGCGACGATCGAGCTCAGCGCGGGCTGGCTGGTGGTTCCGGCCATCGGCGCGGCGGCCCCGTCGACGGCGTCGGCCCCGGCCTGCCAGGCGGCGATGTAGCTGGCCAACTGGCCGCCGGGGGTGTCGTGGGTGTGCACATGCACCGGCAGATCAAAGCGGCTGCGCAGCGCGCCAACCAGTTGGGTCGCCGCCGCGGGGCGCAGCAGGCCGGCCATGTCCTTGATGGCCAGCACGTGCGCGCCGGCGTCCACGATCCGCTCGGCCAGCTTCAGGTAGTAGTCCAGCGTGTAGAGCTGCTCGCCCGGGTCGGACAGATCGCCGGTGTAGCACATCGCGACTTCTGCTATCGCGGTACCGGTTTCGCGCACGGCGTCGATGGCCGGGCGCATCGACTCGAGGTTGTTGAGCGCGTCGAAGATTCGGAAGATGTCGATGCCGGTGGCGGTAGCCTCCTCGATGAACGCGGACGTGACCAGCTCCGGGTAGGGCGTGTAGCCGACGGTGTTGCGGCCCCGCAACAGCATCTGCAGGCAGATGTTGGGCATCAGCTCACGCAGCGTGGCCAACCGCTCCCACGGGTCCTCTTTGAGGAAGCGCAGCGCCACGTCGTACGTCGCGCCGCCCCAGCACTCCACCGACAGCAGCTGCGGCACCGTCCGCGCGAGATAGGGTGCCACCCGGGCCAATCCGCTGGTACGCACGCGGGTGGCCAGCAACGACTGATGGGCGTCGCGGAATGTGGTGTCGGTGACGCCCACCGCCGGTGATTCGCGCAGCCAGCGCGCGAAACCCTCCGGCCCCAACTCAACTAGCCGTTGCTTGGACCCAGCCGGCGGCGGAGCCTCCAGATCGATGTCGGGCAGCTTGTCCTGCGGGTAGACCGTCGACGGCCGGGCGCCGTGCGGCTGGTTGACCGTGACGTCGGCGAGGTAGTCCAGGATCTTGGTGCCGCGGTCGGCCGAGGCGCGGGCGGTCAGCAGCTGCGGGCGCTCGTCGATGAACGACGTGGTGACCCGGCCGGCCTGGAAATCGGGATCGTCCAGAACCGCTTGCAGGAACGGGATATTCGTCGACACCCCGCGGATGCGGAACTCCGCGATGCCGCGGCGGGCCCGGGCCACCGCGGTCGGCAAGTCGCGGCCCCGGCAGGTCAGCTTCACCAGCATCGAGTCGAAGTGCGCGCCGATCTCGGCGCCGAGATTGGTGCTGCCGTCCAGCCGGATGCCCGCCCCGCCGGGGACGCGGTAGGCGCTGATCCGCCCGGTGTCGGGGCGGAAACCGTTGGCCGGATCCTCGGTGGTGATCCGGCATTGCAGGGCCGCGCCGTGCGGCCGGATCGTCTCCTGCCGCAGACCCAGCTCATCCAACGTCTGCCCCGAGGCGATGCGCAACTGGCTGGAGACCAGATCGACGTCGGTGATTTCCTCGGTTACGGTGTGCTCCACCTGAATCCGCGGGTTCATCTCGATGAAGACGTACTCGCCGTTCTCGTCGAGCAGGAATTCGACGGTGCCCGCGCAGCTGTACCCGATGTGCCGGGCGAACACGACCGCGTCGGCGCACATCTTTTCGCGCAGCTCGGGATCCAGCGCCGGCGCGGGCGCCAATTCGATGACCTTCTGGTGGCGCCGCTGCACGCTGCAGTCCCGCTCGTAGAGGTGGATCACGTTGCCGGCGGTGTCGGCCAGGATCTGCACCTCGATGTGGCGCGGCCGTAGCACCGCCTGTTCGAGGTACACCGTCGCGTCGCCGAACGCCGACTCGGCTTCGCGGCTGGCGGCTTCGATCGCCTCGGGCAGCGCGGCGGCGTCGTTGACCCGGCGCATGCCGCGGCCCCCGCCGCCGGCAACGGCCTTGACGAACAACGGAAACCGCATGTCCGAAGCGGCCGCCACCAGCTCGTCGACCGACGCCGACGGCGCCGACGACGCCAGCACCGGCAGCCCGGCTTCGCGGGCGGCCGCGATCGCGCGGGCCTTATTTCCAGTCAGCTCAAGCACTTCGGCGCCGGGCCCGACGAACGTGATACCCGCCGCCGCGCACGCCGCCGCCAGGTCCGGGTTCTCCGACAAGAACCCGTAGCCCGGGTAGATGGCATCGGCGCCCGCACTGCCGGCAGTCTCGACGATGTCGTCCACGGACAGGTACGCCCGAACCGGGTGGCCCACCTCGCCGATCTGATACGACTCGTCGGCCTTCAGCCGATGCTGCGAATTGCGGTCCTCGTAGGCGTAGATGGCGACGGTTCCGATGCCGAGTTCGTAGGCGGCGCGGAAGGCGCGGATCGCGATCTCACCGCGATTGGCAACCAGCACTTTGGAAATCACGGGCAGCCTCCTAGCGCCGCTGGTGTCACCAGAGCGTCGACCAATAGTCCCAGAACCTCACCATGATCAACAGGATCACCGCGGTGAACCACAGTGTGACGATGGACCACCGCCATTGGTATCCCACCCGCGCCAGGGCGCCGCCGCGGTCCACCGCCGGCCGAAACACGATGGACGCCAACACCACGAGTAGCGGGATGGTGATCGCCCACACCACCATGCAGTAGGGGCACAGCGCGCCGATGCGGTACAGGCTCTGAAAGATCAGCCAGTGCACCAGCACCGCACCGACCAGCGTTCCGACCGATAGCCCGATCCAATACCACTGCGGCAGAGTCACTTTCGCGACCGCCAGCACGCCGGTCACCAGCACCACGGTGAAGCCGATGATGCCGAGCAGCGGGTTGGGAAAGCCCAACAGTGACGCCTGCGGCGTCGCCATCACCGAGCCGCAGGACACGATCGGGTTGATGTTGCAGGACGGCACGTAGTTGGGGTTGAGCAGCAGTTTGAACTTGTCGATGGTCAGCGCCATCGACGCGACCAGGCCGGCAACCCCCGCGATCAGCACCCACAACGCGCTGGGCCCCGATACGCGTTCGGTCATCAGGCCGCGGGCGCGACGGGGTTGTCAATGCCGGGAACGTCACCCACGATCTGCTTGACGGCCGCGACCAGCGCGTCGGGCGTCGTCGGCTCGTAGTCGTTCCCGTTGATCTTGATCGTCGGGGTCGCGTTGATCTTGGCGGCCGCGGCCGCCCCCTTGACCTTGTCGAGATACTTGCCGCTGTTGATGCAGTCCGGGACCTTGCCCACCACCCCGGCTTCGCGCGCGAGTTCGATCAGTTTCGCGTTGTCGGGGAAGTTCGGTCCGCGCTCGTCGGGCTGAATGCCCTTGCTGTACAACGCCGTATGGAAACGGCGGTACGCATCGATGGACTCGTCGGCGACGCACATCGACGCCGCGCCCGCCCGCGAGGAATAGTTCTGGTTCCGCGGGCTGTCCAGAATGGACACCATCGAGTAATCCGCCGCGATGGCGCCGGTGTCGATGAGCTTGGACACCGTCGACCCGTACTTCCGCTCGAAGTCGCCGCACGCCGGACACAGGAAGTCCTCGTAGAAGGACACCACCACCTTGGGGTTGGTGCTGCCGGGCTGGGTGATCAGCTTGCCCGACGTCACCCGCACCGCGTCGCCGGAGCCCCCGGCGACGGGCGCCGGCTTCTTGTGCGCCATCACATACCAGACGATGCCAACCAAGAGCAGCACGACCACCGCGGTGGCGGCGATCGGGATGAGCCGGCTGGAGCTACGGCCGGCGGACGTCACGTCGATGCGCGGGGGGCGTTTGGGTTTGTCGGCCACGGGTTAGAGAGTACCGGCGCCGCGCCTACGCCCGGCTGAGGTGAGCCCGCAAAGCCGAAATCAGCTCGGCGGTCGCGGTGGCGATGCCGCCCCCGAGCGGAAACAGATTGGCGAAGCCGTGGGTCAGCGAACCCAGGGCACGCAGGTCGACCGGGGTCCCGGCGGCCCGCAACGCCGCGGCGTAGCTCTCGCCTTCGTCGCGCAGCGGGTCGAAACCCGCGACCGCGATGAGCGCCGGCGCCAGCCCGGACAGCGACTCGGCTCGCGCCGGCGACACCCGGGGATCGGTCTTGTCGAGGCCGGACCCCCTCAAATATTGCGACTCGAAGAAATCCATGTCCCGTTTGGTCAGCAGGAACCCGCTGGCGAACAGGCCCAGCGACCGCGTCTGCGCGGTGAAGTCGGTACGCGGATAGAGCAGCCACTGCAGGATGGGGGCGGGCCCACCCGCGTCGCGCGCCAACTGGCACACCACCGCCGCCAGGTTGCCGCCGGCGCTGTCCCCGCCGACCGCGACCCGTCCGGGTCTCGCGCCGAGCTCGGCGCCGTGTTCGTACGCCCACTCAAACGCCGCATAGGCATCCTCGATCGCGGCGGGCGCCGGGTGCTCGGGAGCCAGCCGATAGTCGATCGACAGCACCTGAATGCCGGCGTCGCGACAGGTCAACCGGCACAGCGCGTCATAGGTGTCCAGATCGCCGAGCGACCAGCCGCCGCCGTGGTAGAAGACCAGCAGGTCCGTCGCTTGGTCGGTGTCGGGGCCGGTGGCCGGGCGGTAGTGGCGCGCCGGGATCTCACCGGCGGGGCCGGGCAGCGCGAGGTCGTCGACGGTGACGTGAATCTGCGGCCCCGGCATGCCGACGACCATTTCCCGCATCTGGGCCCGGGACACGGCCACATCGTCGTCGATGGCCAGGCCGTCGATGCCGACGGCGTGCAAACCCGACAGCATCAGCTGCAGCGTCGGGTCGAGCGTGTTGCCGTCGATGATCACCGCACGCCCGCCCGACAGCACCCGCGCGGCGCCGGGCGGCACCCACGGGATCACCTTGACCCCGACGCTGGTGACCACACCTTGCAAACGGCTGGTCAACCGCGTGGGTGCGCCCTTCGCGCCAAGAGTGAGAACCGGCGCCCCTGGCGGACCCTTGGTCATGCGCTGCTCCCTTAAAAACTCCCCCGCGCGCGCCCTTCAGGCGCGCCGCGACCAACTCTACGTGCTGAGCGGGCCGGGCGAATACCTCGAAAATTGGGGCCAACACCCGCACGTGCGTGCGCCACCTGGCATGTTCCGCTCGGTACTATCGTGATTTCACGACCTCACGAGTCCCATCGAATTTTTTCTCAGGCAGGTGAACCTAGTGGCCGGCCAATCGGGCGCCAACATTCCATCAATAGCTCTCAATGACGAGAACACGATGCCGGTCCTTGGCGTCGGGGTCGGCGAATTGTCCGAGGACGAGGCCGAACGCGCCGTGTCGGCCGCGCTGGAAATGGGCTGCCGGCTGATCGACACCGCCGCGTCCTATGGCAACGAGGCCGCCGTCGGGCGGGCGATCGCGGCCTCGGGCATTCCGCGCGCCGAGTTGTTCGTCACCACCAAGCTGGCCATCGCCGACCAGGGTCTGTCCAACGCCGTGGCCGCCTGCGGCGCCAGCATGGAGCGCCTCGGCCTGGACTACCTCGACCTGTACCTGGTGCACTGGCCGGCCGCGTCGCTCGGCAAGTACGTCGACTCCTGGGGCGGGCTGATCCAACTCCGCGGCGACGGCCAGGTCCGTTCGATCGGCGTGGCCAACTTCACCGACGAGCATCTCGAGATGGTTATCGACCTCAGCTTCGTCACACCGGCGGTCAACCAGATCGAGCTGCACCCGCTGCTCAACCAGGACGCGATGCGTAAGGCCAACGCCCAGCACAACGTCGTCACGCAGTCCTACACCCCGCTGGCCCTGGGCCGGCTGATGGACCACCCGACGGTGACGTCCGTCGCCGGCCAATACGGCAAGACGCCGGCGCAGGTGCTGCTGCGGTGGAACCTGCAGTTGGGTAACGCGGCGGTGTTCCGTTCGGCCAACGCCGAGCACATCGCCAGCAATCTGGACATTTTCGATTTCGAATTGGCCGCCGAGCACATGGACGCGATCAACGCGCTCGACGACGGCACCCGGCTGCGCGAGGACCCGGAGACGTACGTCGGTTAGTTCACCCCGTCGGGCAGGTGCCGGCGGCCTGACGCAACACGTTCGACGACTCCTGATCCACCGGCAGCGCGTAACCGCGCACTACCGTGATGAACTGCATGGCGTATTGGCACGCGAACGCCGTGTTCGGCGGCATCCACCGTCCCGGCGGCAGATCGCCCTTGTCCTGATTAGCCTGGCCCTGCACGGCCAGCAGGTTCGCCGGGTCGTTGGCGAAGCGCACCCGCTCGGCATCCGGCCAGCCCGACGCGCCCATGTCCCAGGCGTAGGCCAGCGGAACGATGTGGTCGATCTGCACCGATTCGCCCACCTTGGCGCCGCGCTGAAACGCGATGGTGGTGTTGGTGTACGGGTCGTGCAGGGTGCCGGTGGCCACCGCGTCCGGGCACCGCTTGATCGAGACGTAGGTCTTGTCGACGAGATCGCGGTTGAGGATGTCGTCGCGGGTGTCGCACCCGTTGTGCCCGAGCGGGGCGTCGTTGTCGTCGGTCCAGGCGTCGCCGAACGCCGTCCGGTGGTAGTCGTAGCGGTGCACCCGCATCGGCACCACGCCGACCCCGGCGAGCACGTCGGTACCCGGAGCGACGGTGGGGACGTCGGCGCGCGCAGCGACCTCGCCGGCATGCCTGGCCGTCGACGATCCCCACGTCTGATAGGCCACCAGCACCGCGAGCAACGCGGTCGCGGACAACCACAGCAGGACTTTGCGGTTCACGATTTGTCCATGTACTCGATGCGGTCGGTGTCGGTGAATCGTGCTGCCAGCGCGGTCAATCCGGGGTGCGGGCTGGTCTCCTGGTAGGCACTTGCGCAGAAGTCGCGAGCGGCTTCGATCAGGGCCAGATGGTCGGCCAGCGACAGCAGGCGCAACGTGATCGCCCGGCCGGATTGGTTGCGGCCCAACACATCTCCTTCCTTGCGTTCCTTGAGGTCCAGGTCGGCGAGCGCGAACCCGTCCATGGTGTCGGCGACCGCGGACAGTCGCCGGCCGCCCGCCGACCCCGGCCCGACCCAGCTGGCCAGCAGGCACAGGCTGGGGTGCTCGCCGCGACCGATGCGACCGCGCAGCTGGTGCAGCTGGCTGATGCCGAACCGTTCGGCATCCATCACCAACATCACGGTGGCGTTGGGGACGTCGACGCCGACCTCAATGACGGTGGTGCACACCAGGACATCGATGTCGCCCGCACGGAAACCCGCCATCACGGCGTCCTTCTCGTCGGCGGACAGCCGCCCGTGCATGAGTCCGAGCCTCAGGTTGGCCAGCTCACCGGATCGCAGTCGGGCATAAAGGCCCACGGCGGTTTCCGACGGTCGCGCGCCTTCCTTCTCCGGCTCGTCGCTCTCGTCGATGCGGGGCGTCACCACGTAGGCCTGCCGCCCGGCGGCGACCTCCTCGATGATGCGCTGCCAGGCCCGGTCCAGCCACGCGGGCTTGTCGCGGATGAAAATCGTCCTGCTGGTGATCGGCTGGCGTCCACGCGGAAGTTCGCGCAGCGTCAGGGTTTCCAGGTCGCCGTAGACCGTGAGCGCCACCGTGCGCGGTATTGGCGTGGCCGTCATCACCAGCAGATGCGGGGTGATTCCCGCACGGGCCTTGGCCCGCAATCGATCTCGCTGCTCCACCCCGAAGCGGTGTTGCTCGTCGACCACCACCATGCCCAGGTTGTGGAATTCCACCGCGTCCTGCAGTAGGGCGTGGGTGCCGACGACGATGTCCACCTGGCCCGCGGCGATCTCGGCCCGCAGCTGCTTCTTCTGGGCTGCCGTCATCGAGCCGCTGAGCAGCGCCACGCGGGCGGCATTGTCCGCCCCGCCCAACTGGCCGCCCATGGCCAACGGACCCAGGACGTCGGAGATCGACCGAACATGTTGTGCGGCAAGGACTTCCGTTGGTGCCAACAGTGCGCATTGGTAGTCCGCGTCGACCAGCTGCAGCATCGCCAGCACCGCGACGATCGTCTTGCCCGACCCGACCTCACCCTGCAGCAGCCGGTTCAACGGCCGCGTCGACGCGAGGCCGTCGCTCAGCACGTCGAGCACCTCGCGCTGGCCCGCGGTCAGTTCAAATGGCAAGCGCCGCAACAGTTCTGCCGCCAAGCCGTCCGGCCTCGGCGGCGCCGGCGGCCCGGACTCGGACAGCTCGCTGTGCCGGCGCGCCAGCAGCGCCCACTGCAGGCCGACCGCCTCGTCGAACGTCAACCGCTCGCGGGCCCGTCGGCGTAGCTGTTCGTCCTCGGAGAGATGGATGGCGCGCAACGCTTCGTCTTCGGAGATAAAGCCATGCGCGGCAACCAGTTCCGCCGGCAGCGGGTCCTCAACTGGATCGAGCATGTCGAGCACTTGGCGCACGCAGGAGAAGATGTCCCAGCTTTGCAACCTGGCACTGGCCGGATAGATCGGAAAGAAGCTGTACTCGAAGTCTTCGATCGCCAGCTCGCCGCCCCGGGTGTTTTCGGAGGTCTTGGCGAGGTTTTTCAGGCTGTTGGAGCCACGGGCCCTTCCGTCGAGGATGAGGAACGCCGGGTGTGTCAGCTGCATGGTGTTCTTGTAGAAGCCGATCTCCCCGGACAGCATCACCCGCGTGCCCTTTTTGAGGTCCCTGCTGATGTAGTGCGCGTTGAAGAAGGTGGCCGTCACCGCGCCGCGCCCGGAGCCGACGGTGATGCGGAAGATCTTCTTCCTCGGGTTCTTCTTCGTCGTGATCATCGCCGCGGAGGTGATGGTGTCGACGATGGTGATGTGCTGGCCGGGCTCCGGCTGCTCATCTTCGGGGCCGATCACCGTCGTGCCCACGGTGTAGGTGCGGGGGTAGTGGCGCAGCAGGTCGTCGACGGTGCGGATGCCGAACACCTCGTCAAGTCGCTCGGCGGCGTCGCCGCCCACCAGGTAGTCCAACCGGTCGGTGAGTGTCGCCATCGCTACTCGACCCCGATCAACAGCGCGTCGCCGCGATGGCCGGTGCGGTAGATCATCAGCTCGGTGCCCGGATGGTGGTCGTGCACATGGGCTTCCAGGACGTCGCCCACCGCGGTGGCGTGGGGGTCCTGCTCTGCACCGGCGCCCACCAGCACCGTGACCAGGTCGCCGCCCGAGGCAAGCAGCAGATCGAGCAGGCCGATCGCCGCGGCGGCCACGTCGGCGGCCACGATCAGCACCTCGTCGCCCGCGATGCCCAGGCCGTCGCCGGGCCGGCACTGGCCCGCGAAGGTCAACGCGCTCTCGGTGGCGATGCGCACCGATCCGTACCGGGCGGCGCCGGCGGCGCGGGCCATGGTGTAGCCGTCGTCGACGGCCTGGCGGCCCGGTTCGTGCACGGCCAGCGCCGCGAGCCCCTGCACCATCGATCCCGTCGGTATCGGCACCACGTCGATGCCCCAGCCGATCGCGGCGGTGCAGCCGGCCACCAGCTCCTCGGCGGGCACGTAGCCGTTGGGCAGCACCATGACCTGCGCCGCCCCCGTGTCCACCACGGCCCGCACCAGCTGATGCGCGGTGATGCCCGACGCATCGGGTTGCAGCACGCTGGCGCCCTCCCCGGCGAACAAGTCGGCGGCACCGGCGCCGTCGACGACGGCCAGCACCGCGCGTTCCCGTGTCCAGCCGCCCGCCGGCAGCCCGGCGGCGCCCGAGGTCAGCGCGGAGATCACGATCCGGCTCAACCGCCCGGCCGCCAGCCCCGCTTCGACGGCCGCACCGGCGTCGTCGGTGTGGACGTGCACCGAATAGCCGCGGGTCGCCTCGGCTGCTTCTGCAATGGCCACCGATTCGCCCAACTCGCCGAGCCGATCCCGCAGGGTGTCGGCCGCTTGGGCGTCGCACCCGTCCAGCAGGTACATCACCTCGAATTGCGGTGCGCGGCGTTCGGCGGCCGCTGCCTGGGGGTCGGCCGCCTCGGCACGCGGCGACGGCTCGTACACCGTGCGAACGGGCGCCTGACCGGTGACCGTCGAGCGCAGCGCGTCCAGCAGGACCAGCAGGCCCCGCCCGCCGGCGTCCACCGCGCCGGCGTCGGCGAGGACGTCCAGCTGCTCCGGCGTCTTTTCCAGCGCCACGACGGCAGCGTCGCCCGCGGCGGCGACCGCCGCGCCCAAGCCGTCCCGGGCGCATTGCCCAACGGCGTCGGCGGCGGCGCGCAGCACCGAGACGATGGTGCCCGGGACCTCGTCGCCCATCGAGGTGATGACCAAAGCGACCCCCCGGCGCAGAGCGGCCCCGAGCAGGTAGGCGTCGACCTCGCGCAGTTCCCCGCCGGCATCGGCGGCCGCGCCCGCGGTGACGTCGGCGATGCCCCGCAGGATTTGGGACAGGATCACCCCGGAGTTGCCGCGCGCGCCGTTGAGCGCACCGGCGGACAAGGCGGCCGCGACCCGGGCGGCGCACCCGGAACCCGCCTCGGCATTCGCCTCGGCCAGGGCCGAACGCATGGTGAACAACATGTTGGCGCCCGTGTCGGAATCGGCGACGGGGAAGACGTTGAGGCGGTTGATCTCGTCGATGTGAGTGATCAGATCGCTGACGGAGGCGTGCGCCCAGTCGCGCAGGGCCGAGGCGTCCAGCACACGATCTGACGTGCCCACTCCTGCCCACCTCCTCCGCGCGCCAGGCCCCCGGCGGGCGCCAGCGTAGCTTGGCGACGCGGGTGCAGTGAGTGCCCCTGAAGAACAACACGGCCAGCGAGGCCGGACCGGCCCATTGAGCCTAGCCAGCGGGGGCGACACTGCCGTTCGTGAACTGGCCGCCAACCGTAATCGGTGCAATTTTATGTCGGCGGACGCGCGTTGCCGGTAACTCGTTTGGGTGCAACGCTCGGCGAAAGGGCAGCATGGTGCCGGAGGATCACCGGCTCGTCCTAGACAACACGGCGAACCAGCTCATCGCATACCGACAGTTCTGCAGGGCGCGCCGGCGCTCGCTTCGGTACTGTCGTCGCGCGCCATTCCGGAGGCAAGGACGAGACCGAGTTTGTCTCGACGTCACGAATGAGACCGCCCCAAGCGATCACGGGCCCGATCTACAAATGTGAACGTGGATTAGGGCAAGTCTTCTCCAAAAGTTGGCGGATGCCGCGTTTCGTCGGTTGCTGCACCGTGCATCATTTCTTTCCGCACAGCGACGGCATACTCGTTGAGGATCGCGGCCGCGTCAACCATTGCGAGCACCTTCCGGAGCAGATTCGGCTTTGGCTCCTTGACCGCGATGCGCTCAACGTTGGACAACGTTTCGTCGCCGCTCATTTCGCCAGCGGCTTCGTCGAGGGCGGTTAGCATCTGGAGTCGCTTGCGGACTGGGTCGTTGATAGCGATTAGCTGACGGAGATGCTCTCGGGCGACGGTCGACACCGGCAGTTCACGCTGCTCAGCGATGGCTTCTAGTGCCGCCATTTCGTCTGGGTTGAGGCGCACCTGCAGCACCTTGCTGCGCGGGTTGCCCTTCGTCACTTTGACGTGCTTGGGGATGGGCCGCCCAGTTTGATCCGCTTCACCAGCTTCCGCTTCCTGACGGATTTCGGCCAGGATGTTATTCAGTTCCTTCTTGCTCATCTGGCCCTCCTTGTCTGTAGTAGCGGCGATCGCGGCTGTTGGATTTCCATGCGCTGGCGCCGTAGACCAAACCCGCCTGTTTGTAGGTGATAACGGTCACCGGGTCTCCTGCCTGCGACGAGTAGCCAATGGTGCGATCGCTGAGGCCTGATCGGCTGTTGTAGTCCGGGCTGAAGATGACGGCCTCCGGGTCTTCGAGCGCTTCGTCCGCCGCGTCGGTGGTGAGTTTGTGCTCGGCCCAGATGTGATAGGCCGCTTCCTCGGTCCAATCGCACCCACCGGCGCGAGTGTATTACAAATGTAATACAAGATCAACGGGACGCCGGGACTTGACCGACGACTCCTGGACTAGAGCGACGCCTTAGCTCAGGTACCAAAGCCGGCCACGTCCAGCGCCTATCGCGTTTCCATCGAATGCCAACAAAACCGTCTAGGCCGGTTGGCCACCCGACGATACGCTCCCACCGACCGCAAACCACCCCTTCAGTCGCCGTTTTGGTGGTTGCCCAGGGCAGTCGGTATTCTGGGCTGCCGAGCTGCGAGTTGCCGGCTTCCCGAACCATTGAGGAGTTTGAATCATGGCCGCTGTGTGCGATATCTGCGGGAAAGGCCCCGGCTTCGGTAAGTCGGTGTCGCACTCCCACCGCCGCACCAGCCGCCGGTGGAACCCGAACGTCCAGACCGTGCACGTCGTGACCCGCCCCGGCGGCAACAAAAAGCGGCTGAACGTCTGCGCGTCCTGCATCAAGGCCGGCAAGGTCACCCGCGGCTAGCAGCGCGGACCATTCGGGCCGGCCACCAGAACCACCGGCCCAGTAACGCCACGACGGACGGTGTGATCAGCGCCCGCACGACGAGGGTGTCCAGCAACAATCCGACCGCGATGGTGCTGCCGATCTGCGCGATGCTCAGCACGCTGCTGCCCAGCAGGGCCAGCATGGTGATCCCGAAGACGATGCCGGCGGTGGTGACGACGCCGCCGGTGCCGCCGAACGCCCGGATGATTCCGGTTTTGATGCCGGCGCCCGCCGCCTCCTGCTTGATCCGCAACGCCAGCAGCAGGTTGTAGTCGGCGCCGACCGCGATCAGCGCGATGAACGCGATGGGCGCGACGGCCCAGTGCAAATCGTGCCCAAGCAGGTCCTGCCACACCAGCACACTCATGCCGAGCGCCGACGCGTACGAAGCGACGACGGTGCCCACCACCACCAGACCGGCGACCGGACTGCGCAGCATCGCGGTGACGATCACGAAGATCAGGGCCAGCGCCGCGCCCACCAACAAGGCGGTGTCGCGGGCGACGAACCGCTGCAGGTCCGCGGTCGCCGGTCCGACACCGGCCAGGCCGACACTCGTCGGGTGCAGGGTGCCCTCCTTGGTGGCTTCCCTGATCGCGGTGCGCACCTGCTCGGTACGGCGGGCGCCGTCACCGCCCCACTCCTCGCCGTCGCCGTACACCAGCAGATAGGTGGCGCGCCCATCCGCCGAGACCAGGTGGCGCAGCACGGCGGTGTAGCGCGGATCGCTCAACGCCCGCTCGGGCAGGTAGAAACCGGACGCGGCGCTGCCCCGAAACTGCGTGTCGATCTCTGCCAGGTAGTCGGTCAGCTGGCGCATCCGTGGCCCGATCGTCTGACTCAGCCCCAGCAGATCGTGGGTCGCCGAACGCGCTTGCGCCAGTGCGTCGTTCATCTGTGTCACGGCCTGCGGCAGTCCGGCCATCGCTCGCGCGGCCGTGGTCGACCCGCCGGTGAGCTTCGCCGCACCATCGCCGAGGGACGTCGCGGTCTGCGCCAAA
The DNA here is from genome assembly GCF_010730195.1 of Mycobacterium conspicuum. Lineage (NCBI taxonomy): Bacteria > Bacillati > Actinomycetota > Actinomycetes > Mycobacteriales > Mycobacteriaceae > Mycobacterium > Mycobacterium conspicuum. The sequence continues at coordinate 1,536,580 of NZ_AP022613.1, read as the reverse complement.
CTGTCCACAGGCTGCAGAACGCGATTGACGGTGGAGCACAACGGGTTTGCCGCACAGTCCGGGGTTCGGACCACGAAATCCCGCAGCGGGTCAAGGTAACCGGACACGGTCGTGACGGTGCGCTGTACGCCGTCCAATCCGGAGCGCATATCTTGTGCGGCCGACGACATGTCACGAAGCCCGGCCGCGCCGCCGCGCAATCCGCCGCCGAGGCTGTCCACCGCCGATTGCGTGCGCGCCAACGCGTCGTCCAGCTCGGAAATGCGGCCGAGCCGCTGCGTTAGCGCATCGATCGCTTCCCCGAATTGACGGCCGAGCACGCCGGCCTGATAGCTCAACGTCGCCTGGTCGGGCACCCTGCCGTCGGGACGGCTGGCGGACTGCACCGTCCGAACGCCGGGTATGGCCATGATCTGGCGAGTGATCCGCTCGATGGCGATCAGCCCGGCCGGTGTGCGCAGGTCACGGTCGGCCTCGACGGTGACGACGTCGGGCAGCAGCGCATTGGCCGCGAAGTGCCGGCCGGCATCCGCATAGCCGCGACTGGAGTCGGCGGTCGACGGCGTGGCGGCGGGTTCGTTCCACCCCACCCGCATGCCCGCTAGCGGCAGCGCGGCCAGCGCGATCAGCGCGCCCGCGGTGATCAGGATCGGGCCGGGCCAACGCGCCACCACCGCTCCGATGCGGCGCCAGCGCGGCGCGGTCGACGACGGTCGCGGCTCGAGGAAGCCCCGGCGAACGGCCACGCTCATCAGCGCCGGCGTCAGCGTCAGCGCCGCCGCCATCACGACGAGAATCGCTACGGCGCACGGTATTCCGGTGCTGCGGAACATCCCTACCTCGGCGAAGCCCAGAGCCGCCAGCGCGGAGGCGATGGTCAGCGCCGAACCGATCACCACCGGCGCGACCGCGCGGTATGCGTCGGTGAGCGCTCGCGCGGGCGTGACACCGCGACGCCGGCCCTCGTGGTAGCGGCCGATGAAAAAGATGGTGTAGTCGGTGCCCGCCCCCAGCGTCAGGGCCGCCATCAACGCCACCGAGAACAACGACACCTCGACGAGGCCCGACATCCCCAGCGCCGCAACAACTGACCGGGCCACGGCCAGCGCCAAACCCACCGACGCCAAAGGGATCGCCGCCGCGATCGGCGACCGGTACACCACCAACAGCAACAGCAGGATGAGACCCACGGTGGCGGCGGTGATCGAAAGCATCTGCCGATCGATCGCGGCGAATTCGTCGACGATGGTGGCGCCGGGACCGGTCACGCGAACCTGCAGGCCCGCCGGAGGCGACAGCCGCTGCACTGTGTTGCGCACGAACTCAACCGAATCCCGCGCCGCCGAGGTGCCCAGCATCCCGGCGAGCCGGACCATCACGCTGACGGCCTTGCCGTCGTCGCTCTGGGCGCCGGCCGCCGTCGCGGGCTGCGACCACAGATCCGTCACCGCATACACCCGACTCGGCTCGGAGCCCAGCGCCGCCGTCAAGGTGTCGTAAAACTGTCGGTCACGCGAAGTGAGCGGCTGATTTCGTTCCAGCACAACGTAAATGAAGTTATTGCTGGGCGTCTGATCGAAGAGGCGGGCGGCGGCCGTCGCCGCGATAGAGCTCGGCGCGGCCGCGGGCATGAAGGACCGAGAATGCGAGTCGACGACCCGCTCCAGTTGCGGCACTGCCAGATTGCCGACGGCCGCCGCCAGCACCCACAGGCCGACGATCAGCAGGGCGGCGCGTTCACGCAACGGTCAGCCGGCTGCCGGTTGATCCGAAGAATTCCATCGCCCGGTGCTCACCGCGCGACAGGGACCGCACCCGCAGCGATCGCCGGGCCGCGGCCTGCACCAGCGCGTGCAGCCCGGGCTGCGCGGCCACCAGGTCCGCCCTGGCCCGATCGGCCGGAATCTCGTCGTGCGCGGCCTGATCCAGCTTGGCGACCAACATCGTCATCCAGCGCTGCCGCAGCGAGAGCAGCAGTCCCTCCTCATCGCCGAAGAGCCGAGCCACCTCGGATGCCCTGTCGGCCAAGTCAAGTGCCGCCTCGGGGTCGGTTTCAGCGGCTCGAATCACCTCGGCCATGAAGGCCATTCGGTCGTGCAGCAGTGTCCATGTCATGACCAAAACGCTACGAACACCGACTCACGGTGCGCGTCGTGCCGAGGTTCGCAATTCGTCTCCTACCACGGGCGGAGAGCGGTGCCGGCTCATTGCGACCCGAGCAGGATGTGGCCGCGCACGCCACTCTTTTACGATGAGGTGATGTGGCATGCCGCAACGGCATATCTGCGGGAACGGGTCCGCCAGCGCAGCGAGCTGATCCCAGTGGGCATCACGTGGTCGTTTCTGATGATCACCGATGCCATCGTGCTCGTCGGCGGGGCGATCGCGACCCTGCAGCGGCCGTCGTCCGACCTGCCCGTCGTGTTGGCCGCGTTCGTGCTCGCCCTCTCGCCCATGCTGGCGTTCGCCGTCCTCAACATCAAGGTCCGTCCCGCGCTGTTGTGGGCGGCGTGGTCGGCGGCCACAGCGGTCATGCTGTTCGCCACGTCGACGCCGGTACATGCGGACTTCGCGCCGTCCTTGCTGGTGTTGATGGTTGGAGCGGTCGGCGCATTGAGCTCCGCGCTCGGCGGCTTCCTGGCCGCTCTATCGGCGGCCGCGCTGCTACTCAGCGCTTCCGCGCTGCACCGCCTTGACGCGGTGGTGCTGTACCTGGGTTTCGTGGCCGGGGCGTGGCTGATCGGCTACCTGATGCGCACCCAACGACTGCTGCTGGCCGAGCAGATCCGGGTGCAGGAGACCCTGGCCGAGCACGCCGCGGCCGACGAACGACGCCGCATCGCCCGCGAGGTGCACGACGTCATCGCCCATTCGCTGTCGATCACGCTGCTGCACGTGACCGGCGCCCGGCGGGCGCTGCAACAGGATCGGGACTCGGGCGACATCGACGACGCCGTCGAGGCGCTCGAGCAGGCCGAGCAGCTGGGCCGCCAAGCGATGGCCGACATCCGTCGCACCGTGGGACTACTCGACGACTCGCCGCGGAAAGGGAAGACCACACCCGAACCCGGCGTCGACGACATCGAGGTTCTCGTCGGGGATTTCGAGCGGGCCGGCCTGGCCGTCGCGCTGCACATCGACGGGTCGACCCGGCACGTGTCGGGGGCCGTTGGACTTGCCCTGTACCGCATCGTTCAAGAGTCGCTGGCCAACATCGCCAAACACGCCCCTGACTCGAAATCTGCTGTGGGACTGACGATCTCGACGGACTCGGCCCGGCTCGCCGTCACCAACCGGCTGCCCGCCACCGTGGCGGTCACCGCATCGCCGGAAGGGCGCGGCCTGCGTGGCATGCGCCAGCGAGTCGAGCTGCTCGGCGGCGTGATCGAAGCCGGCCCCACCACCGAGGGGTGGTCGGTGCGCGCCGAGATACCCCTGCACGACGGGAACGGCGGTTGGCGTCCGCCATGGTGCTCCACAACATGACGGACGAATCACCCGACGTCGCCGTGCTGCTCGTCGACGATCAGGACCTGGTGCGCTCCGGGCTGCGCCGAATCCTGCGCCGCAAGGACGGTTTCAACGTCATCGCCGAATGCGCCGACGGCGACGAGGTGCCCGACGCCGTTGCCCGCCACCAACCCGACATCGTCGTGATGGACCTGCGGATGCGTCGAGTCGACGGCATCGAAGCGACGCGGCGACTGGCCGGGCTCGCCGGCGCCCCGCCGGTGCTGGCGCTGACCACCTTCAACGAGGACGAGCTGCTCTCCGGCGCATTGCGTGCCGGGGCGGCGGGTTTCGTGCTCAAGGACTCGTCGGCCGAAGAGCTGATCCGCGCGGTGCGGGCCGTCGCCCGGGGCGACAGCTACCTGGATCCCGCCGTCACCGCACGCGTGCTCACCACGTACCGCAAGGCGGCCGCGGCCCGGGATAGAAGCGACATCGCCGAACTGACCAGCCGCGAGCTCGACGTGCTGACCCTGATCGGAAAAGGCTTGTCCAACAACGAGATCGCCGACGAACTGTTCATCTCCGGCGTCACGGTCAAAAGCCACATCGGCCGCATCTTCGGAAAGCTCAACCTGCGCGACCGCGCCGCGGCGATCGTCTACGCCTACGACAACGGCATCGTCGCGCCGCGCTGATCACATGATGGTGTGCCCGGCGTCCACCGGTATCGCCACGCCGGTCACATACCGCGAACGCGGGCTGACCAACCACAGCACCGCCTCGGTGACGTCTCGCGCCTCCACCAACGGCACGCCCGGGAGCAGCATCCCCGAGATCGCCGGATTGGGACGCTCCAGCATGCTGTTGACCACGAAGTCGTTGAGGATCATCGGCGTCGCGACACCGCTCGGATTCACCGAATTGACCCGAATCCTGTGCGGCGCATAGGCATTCGCCGCCGAACGCATCAGGCCCACCACGCCGTGCTTGGACGCGGCGTAGGCGAACATCGCGGCGCTGCCGTCGCCGCCCTTGCCGGTCAGCCCCTGCGACGAACTGATCAGCACGACCGAGCCGCCGCGGCCCTTGCGGATGATCGACGGCACCGTCGCGATCATGGTGTGCCACACACCCTTCAGGTTGGTGTCGACGATCGTGTTGAACACCGGTTCGGAGCGTTCATCGGGGTCGCCGATCGCCACCACCCCGGCGTTGGCGATGACGATGTCGATCTCGCCGACCTCGTCGATGCCCGCCTGCACCCCGGCTTCCAGCGCGGCCCGGTCCCGCACGTCGGCGACGACGGGTACCGCCTTGCGCCCCGCGGCTTGCACCAACCGCACGGTCTCGTCGAGGTCGGCCTTGGTGCCCAGCTGGTACGGAATCGAATCGATGTCGGCGCAGATGTCCACGGCGATGATGTCGGCGCCCTGTTCGGCGAGCGCCACCGCGTGGCTGCGGCCCTGGCCGCGCGCCGCACCCGTGATAACGGCGACCGTGTCGTCGAGTTCACCCATGAGCGGGAACCTCCAGCTTGGTGCCGGTCTCGTGTTCGGCGAAGGCCACCAGGCGGGCGGCGGTGTCGTAGTCGCAGGCCAGCTGCGTGCGGCCGATCAGCACCGGGCCGCCGCGCAGGCCGAACCGGCCGCTCACCCCGACGTAGCTGCCCGGGGGGATCGGCTCACTGATGCAGTACAGCGTCGGCGCCGCCCCTTCGTCGATGTCGTTGGCCAGCCGGTCGGCCACCGCCTTGACGGCCTTGTGCGACAACGACATCAGCGGCGAGTCGGACAGATGCGACAGGTTCGAGGCCACCCACCCCGGATGCGTGAGCTGGCTGACGATCGGCGAGCCGGCGGCGCGCAGCCGGCGGTCCAGCTCGAGCCCCCACAACATCACGGCGAGCTTCGACTGCCCGTAGGCGCCCAACCTCGACCACTTGTCGCGGCGCAGATGCAGGTCGTCGGTGTGCAGCGTCGCCGACCGGTGCGCGTCGGAGCCGACGTTGATGATCTGCGAACGCACCCGCGGCAGCAGCAGATTGGTCAGCGCGAACGGCCCGAGCAGGTTGGTGCCCAGCGTCATCTCGAAGCCGTCGACGGTGTCGGTGCGCCGATCGGTCAGGGTGCCGGCGTTGTTGATCAGGATGTCGATCGGCCCGTCGATCAGATCGGGAAAGGCGTGCACCGACGACTGGTCGGCGAGGTCGAGCTTGACCACCGTCGTGTTGCCGCCCATCTCGGCCGCCCGTTGCTCACCCAAGTCGGTGTTGCGCACGGCCAGGATGACGTGGGCGCCGGCTCTGGCCAGCGCACGCGCCGTGCCGAGCCCGACGCCGTTGGTCGCGCCCGTCACGATGATTGTTTTGCCGGTGAGGTCGCCGAGCCGGCTGGGCGTCCAGGGTAAGGTCACGGCACCAAGATTAATAGTATGGCTAACCGCCGGGCCGACAGGCAGGAGTGAATCGGACGTGAGCGACAGCGCAACAGCGATCACCAACCTGATCTACACCTACGCCGAACTCATCGACGGCGGCGATCTGGACGGCGTGGCGCGGCTGTTCGAGCACGGCCGCATCTGCGGCGTCGAGAACGGTCCGCCCGAGACGGTGTTCGCCGGCACCGCCAGGGTGCGGGAAATGTACGAGATGGCCACCCGCATCTACGAGGACGACGGCACCCCCAAGACCCACCACAACACGACCAACGTGCAGCTGTACATCGACGAGGAGGCGGGGACGGCCCGCAGCACGTCCTACTACTGCGTCACGCAGGCCACCCCCGATCTGCCGCTGCAGGTGATCGTCACCGGGCATTACAAGGACACCTTCCACCGCATCGACGGTGTGTGGTGGTTCGACAGCCGCACCATGTTCGTCGACCAGGTCGGCGACACCAGCCACCACTTGAAGTTCTGAAGGCCCGTGTTCGAGATCGCGGCCATCCTGGCCGATGCGCAACGCAAGGAATCGCTGACCGATTGGGGGCCGGGCGAATTCGAACGCCCGCTGAGCGTGCTGCTGGCCGACTACCCGCACGCCGAGCTCAACGCGATCGGGGCGCACATTCTGCGGTCGGGCATCGTGCACAGCTTGCGGATGCGGTTGCGCACCCAGGAGTGGATCCGCCGCCACCCGGAGATCCTCGAGGAGAAGGTGGCCGCGCCGATCGTCGTGGTCGGGATGATGCGCAGCGGAACCACGCTGGCCCAGCGCCTGCTGGCCGCCGATCCGCGGTTCATCTGCGCGTACGGCTGGGAGGTGGTCGAGGTCGCGCCGCGGCTCGACCACCAATTCATCGGTGTCGATCCGCGCATCGCCATCAGCGAGGCGCGCGAGGCCAAATCTCGCGAGCTGGCGCCGGACCTGTTCGCCATCCACCCGATGTACGCGCGCGAACCCGAGGAAGAGATCGTTTTTCTGGCCGACGCCTTCCTGTCGCATGTCCCCGAGTCGGGCGCCAACCTTCCGCACTACCGCTCCTGGCTCGACGAGCAGGACTTCACTCCCGCCTACGACTACCTGCATCGCATGCTGCAGTTCCTGCAATGGCAGAAGCGGCAGCAGGGCGTGCATGGGCAGCGCTGGGTGCTCAAGTCGCCGGCGCACCTCGGTTACCTGGACCTGCTGCGGGCCCAATTTCCCGGTGTGCACATCGTGCACATGCATCGCGATCCGCGCACCACGATCGCCTCGGGCGCCAGCCTCAACGCGACCCTGCACGCGATGCACGCCGACACCGTCGACCCGCATCGGGTGGGCGCGCAGTGGCTGCAGCGGATGGGCTGGACCAACGATCGCGCAATGGCGGTGCGCGACAGCTGGTCCGACGCCGTCGTCACCGACATCGAATTCGACGACGCGGTGGCCGACCCGATCGGGCAGGTGGCCCGCGTCTACGACGCGATCGGCATGCCGCTGACCGCGGAGGCCGAGGCGGCGATGCGGCGTTGGCTGGATGAACGTCCCCGCGAGGCGGCGCGCCCGGCGTACCGGCTGCAAGACTACGGTCTGCTCCCCGAGCAGGTCGATGAGCGATTCACGTTGTACAACAAGCGTTTTAGACCGAAGGAGTCCGGCAATGGTTGATGATCCTGTCGCGACAAGGTCGCAGCACCAGCAGGAGCTGGCGGCCCTCGATTTGATCGAGCACCCCACCGTCAAGGCCGCCTATCAAAGCGTCGCCGAGACCTGGCTGAGCCGCGCCAAGGCATCCGACGCGATGCGCGAGCGGTTCGACGACGCTTTCGCCGAGGTGATGTTCTCGGCGGCGGTGTGGTCGAGTAACCAAGACAAGCTGCGGCCCAAGGTCAGCTGCATCACCCGGCTGGCGCACCCGGTGGACGGCCGGCGCATTCCCGGATCACGTTGGGGCATCGACAATCCCGACAGCGTCTACCGGGTCATCCCGATCTCCGGCGACGAGCGCTATGAGATCCGCGGCCGGGTCGGCGAACACCGCATGACCGAGAACTATTTCACGCTGTGGGACGCCAACATGGGCACCATCGACGTGCTCAACGGCCGCACCATGCAGGTCGACTCCGACGGCAGCTTCACCATCACCGTCGACGCCGAGCCCGCCAACGGGCGACCCAACCACGTGCAGACCTCGCCGGCGGCTCACGAGTTCTACATCCGCGATGTGCTGCTGGATTGGGGCCGCGACGATCCCAATTACTTTGAGGTGCAACGACTCGGCGGCCCCCCGGTAGCGCCGGCACGCACGCTCGACGAGCAGGCCGAAGCGACCGCGGCGATGATGGCCCACTTCGCGAATTTCACCGGCAAGCTCAGCCACGGCGTGTACAAGATGCCGGCCAACGAGTTCAACCTGGCGTGGTCGGCCGACAAGGTCGGCGCGATGCGCAACCAGGTTTACGTCATGGGCCGCTTCGACCTGGCCCCTGACGAGGCGTTCGTCGTCGACCTTAACGACGGCGGCGCCGAGTACTTCACCGTGCCGCTGAGCAACATCTGGGGCACCACACTGGAACTCGTGGACCGCACCGGCAGCCTGAACAAGGCGCAGTCGGTGCCCAACGGGGACGGCAGCTACACCTACGTGATCTCCCCCGTCGACCCCGGCGTGGCGAACTGGATCGACTCCGACGGCCTGCGGGAAGCCATCCTGACGCTGCGGATGGCGGAGTTCGGCGAGGCGGGTCCCCGCCCGGACCTGGGCGCGCGCGGGCGGGTGGTCAAGCTGGACCAGCTCGATACCGAGGTGCCGCATCTCCCGCGGGTGACGCCGCAGCAGCGCGCGACCGAGCTTGCCGAACGCCGCAAGGCCTATCTGCGCCGCCTGCCGGAAGGGACGGCCTGAGATGGCGCGCTGGCTGATCACCGGTTGTTCCACCGGATTTGGCCGCGAAATCGCGCGCGCCGCACTGGAAGCCGGCCACAGCGTGGTGGTGACCGCGCGCCGCGCCGACGCGGTGGCCGATTTCGCCGACGAATTCCCGGATCGGGCCCTGGCCGTGGCGCTGGACGTCACCGACGCCGGCCAGGTGGCGGCCGCGGTGTCGGCGGCCGAAGACGCGTTCGGTGGGATCGACGTGCTGGTCAACAACGCGGGCCACGGCTACCTGTCCGCGGTGGAAGAGGGCGAGGACGCCGAAGTCCGAAAGCTGTTCGACGTCAACTACTTCGGCGCCGTCGACATGATCAAGGCCGTACTGCCGGCGATGCGTGCGCGCGGCTCCGGTCACATCATCAACATGTCGTCGATGACCGGCCTGGTGGCCAACCCGCCGAACGCCTACTACTCGTCAACCAAATTCGCGCTGGAGGCGGTGACCGAAGCGCTCGCCACCGAGGTGCGGCCGCTGGGCATCAAGGTGACCGCCATTGAACCGGGCGCCTTCCGTACCGACTGGGCGACCAGATCGATGAAGGAATCGGCCACCCCGATACCCGATTACGCCGACGTCAAGGCGCGCAAGGACCTGATCAAGCAGTTCGCCGATCACCTGCCCGGCGATCCGCGCAAGGTCGCCGAGGCGGTGCTAATGGTGACCAAACTCGACGATCCCCCGCTGCGGTTGTTGCTGGGCCGCGACGTGCTCAAGGCCATGCGCGACAAGATCGCCGCGACGTCGGCGTCGATCGAGGAATGGAAGGCTGTGACGAAGGACGTCAACTTCCCGGCTTGACTTCGAGCACGGTCTTGCCGGCGCGCCGGTTTCGGCGCTGGCCGCTTTCGAATGCCTGCCGACCCTCGGCCAGCGGGAACGTCTCGGCGATCGGCACCCGCAGCCGGCCGCTGTCGACCAGCCCGGCCAGCTCGGCGAGCTGGTCACGATTGGGTGTGACGACGAAAAACGTTGCCGTCACACCCTCCGGCGGGGGCGCCGACAGCGTGATCAGCCGCCCGCCGGGGCGCAGCACGGCGCAGGACCGCGGCAGGATCTCGCCGCCGACGCTGTCAACGATCACGTCGTAGGGCCCGCTGTCTTCGAAGGATTCGGCGCGCACGTCGATCACCCGCTGGGCGCCGAAGCCGCGGACCAGCTCGGTGGCGTCGCTGCGGATGGTGGCGGTCACGTTCGCGCCGAAAATGGCGGCCAATTGCACCGTCAGCGCACCGACTCCGCCCGCCCCGCCGTGCACCAACACCGACTCCCCCGGCCGCACCGCGGCCTGGTCGACCAGCGCCTGCAGCGCGGTCAGCCCGGCTAGCGGCAGCGCCGCCGCCTCGGCGTGCGACACGGTCGACGGCTTGGCGGCCAACTGGGCGGCCGGGACCGCGACAAACTCGGCCGCCCCACCATCGCGGTCAAAGTCGACCAACCCGTAGACGGCGTCGCCTGGCTTGAATTCTGTTACACCGGAAGCGATTTCGCTGACCACGCCGGATATTTCGTGGGACAGGATCGCCGGGTTTCGAGCCCAGGTTTCGTCCCAGGTCAACTCGTCGAAGGTGATGGCCGCGGCGTGCACCGCCACCAACACCTCGCCCACGGCGGGGACTGGCACCGGCGCCTGCTCGACCACCAGCACCTCCGGCCCGCCCCGGCGGTGTGCGCGCAGCGCCGTCATCTCGCTCATGGCAGGCGCCAATCGATCGGTTCGGCGCCCATCTGCGCCAACAGCTCGTTGGCGCGGCTGAACGGTCGCGAGCCGAAGAACCCCCGCGACGCCGACAGCGGCGAGGGATGCGGCGATTCGATCGCGACACAGTCACCTTCGGCCAGCATCGGCTTGAGGGTGGACGCGTCGCGGCCCCACAAGATCGCCACCATCGGCTGCGAACGCGCAACCAGCGCGCGAATCGCGCACTCCGTGACGGCTTCCCAGCCCTTGCCCCGATGCGACGCCGGGTAGCTCGGCCGCACGGTCAGCACCCTGTTCAACAGCATCACCCCCCGCTCGGCCCAGGGCGTCAAATCGCCGCACGAGGGCGGCGGATGCCCCAGATCGGCAGAGTACTCGCTAAAGATGTTCTCTAGGCTGCGGGGCAGTGGCCGCACCTCCGGAGCCACCGAGAAGCTCAGTCCCACCGCGTGCCCGGGCGTCGGGTAGGGATCCTGCCCGACGATCAGCACCCGCACCTTGTCGAACGGAAAGGTGAAGGCGCGCAACACGTTAGGGCCCGCCGGCAGATACCGGCGCCCAGCCTCGATCTCGGCCCGCAGGAACTGGCCCATCTGGGCGACGTGGTCCGCCACCGGCTCCAGCGCGGCCGCCCAGCCCTGCTCGACGAGCTCGCGGAGCGGGCGCGCCGTCATCGCAGCCCCTTCGCCAGCAGCACGACCGTGTCGGCGCCCGCCCGCCGGTCCCGTGAGATTTGCTGATATTCGGGCGATTCCGCCCACCGCCGAAAGGCCGCCTCGTCAGGAAAAGACATCAGCACCACCTTCTCCCGGTCCCACTGCCCCTCCACCACCTCGGGCGACTCGTCGGCCGCCAGCAGGGTGCCCTGGTGACGGGCGAACACCTCCATGAAGCTGGCCTGGTAGCGGTCGTAGGCCGCCCGGTCGGTGAACCTCAACTGGGCGATCGCGTACACGGTCACCGGCCAACCCTACTGTCCAAAGGACTGCCAGCCCGCATTCCCACGCCACGGTTCGCCGTCGACGAGCAATCGGGCCGGCCCGTCGAGCACGCGCCCGATGACGCGCCAGCCGTCGGGCACCGCGCCGGCGAAACACGCCGCCAGCGCGTGGTCTTCGCCGCCGGACAACACCCAGGACCACGGGTCGGCGCCCGCCGCCGCCCCGGCGTCCACCAGCGCGTCGTGGTCGGCGGCCAACCCGGCGCGGAACAGCTCGATGCCCACCCCGGACGCGTCGGCGACGTGCCCCAGGTCGGCGATCAGACCGTCGGAGACGTCGATCATCGCCTGGGCCCCGGCGACCGCCGCCACCGCGCCCTGCCCATAGGGCGGCCGCGGCACCAGATGGCGCCGGCGTAACTCGTCGAAGCCCGCAATATCGTTGTGCCACAAGGCGTATCCGGCGGCCGAGCGACCCAGGTCCCCGGCCACCGCAACCGTTGATCCGGCCGTGGCCCCCGACCGCAACACCGGCGCGCGGCCGTCCAGGTCGCCGAGCACCGTCACCGACAGCACCCACTGCGGGCAGCTGACCAGGTCGCCGCCGACGATGCCGGCGCCGAGCCGCTGCGCCTCCTCCCACAAGCCGTCGACCAGCTCATCCACCTGCGCTGTCGGCGTCTCGCCGGGCGCCCCGAAGCCCGCCACGAACGCGACGGCCCGCCCGCCCATGGCCTCGATGTCCGCCGCGTTCTGGGCGATCGCCTTGCGGCCGACGTCATGGGGTGTCGACCAGTCCAGCCGGAAGTGGCGATCCTGCACCAGCACATCGGTGGACACCACGGCGCGGCCATCGCCGGCCGCCACCACCGCCGCGTCATCGCCCGGCCCCACCGCGACCTCGACCGGCTGGCGGCGGCCCCGCACCAGCCGGTCGATGACGGCGAATTCGCCGAGCTGCCGCAGCGTCGGGGACTCACCCACGGCGCCAGTGTATGAGAATCGACAAATGGCAGGTGATCCAGGAGATGCGGGCGCTCCGCCACGGGCGCTGATCATCGCCGCGATCGCGCTCGCCGTGGTGGCGATCGGCGTGATCCTGGTCATCGCCGCAACCCGTCAGGCGCCGTCGCGGCCGCTTGCCCTGCCCGGCGTGCCCGCGCCGCACGCAACCGACGGCGCGTGCCAGGCGCTGCAGCGGGCCTTACCCGAAAAGCTCGGCGACTACCAGCGCGCACCGTTGGCGCAACCCGCGCCCGAGGGCGCGACCGCCTGGCGGGCAGGGCCCGACAGCGAGCCGGTGGTGCTGCGCTGCGGGCTCGACCGCCCGGCCGAGTTCGTGGTGGGCTCGCCCATCCAAATGGTCGACCGGGTGCAATGGTTTCGGGTGGACAAGTCCTGGTACACGGTGGACCGGCCGGTGTACATCGCGCTGACGCTGCCGTCGGGGTCGGGGCCAACGCCCATCCAGGAGCTCTCCGAGGTGATCGACCGCACCATCGCGGCGGTGCCGATCGATCCCGGGCCGGTCGGCTAGCGCAGTCCGGCGCCGCGCGCCAACGCGGTCTGGACCATGGTGGCCAGCAGGGTCGGATAGTCGACGCCGCTCGCGGCCCACATCCGCGGGTACATCGAGATCGTGGTGAAGCCCGGCATCGTGTTGATCTCGTTGATCACCGGCCCGTCGTCGGTGAGGAAGAAATCGACGCGGGCCAGGCCCTGGCAATCGATGGCGCGAAACGCGCGGATCGCCAATTGGCGCACCGCGTCGGCGATGTCGTCATCGATCTTGGCGGGCACGTCCAATTCGGCTGCGTCGTCGAGGTATTTGGTGGCGAAGTCGTAGAAGGAATCCTCCCGGCCCCTCACCCCGGCGACCCGGATCTCGCCCACCGTGCTGGCTTGCACTGTGCCGTCGGGCATTTCGAGCACGCCGCACTCCAGCTCGCGCCCGATGATCGCCGCCTCCACAATCACTTTCGGGTCGTGGCGGCGCGCGTCGGCGATCGCGGCGGGCAGCTGGTCCCAGCTCGACACCCGGTTGACTCCGATCGACGAACCGCCCCGCGCCGGCTTGACGAACACCGGCAGACCTAGGCGTTCGCATTCGCCGGAGTCCAGCGTCGCGCGCGAGGGCCGCAGCACCGCGTGCGCGCCGACCGGAAGTCCCTCGGCGACGAGCAGCTTCTTGGTGAATTCCTTGTCCATGCCGGTGGCACTGGCCAGCACCCCGGCACCGACGTAGGGCACCCCGGCGAGTTCGAGCAGCCCCTGGATCGTGCCGTCCTCGCCGTAGGGGCCGTGCAACACCGGGAACACCACGTCGACCGACGCCAGCACCTCGCTGGCTCCAGGCTGTAGCGACACCAACTGACCGCTGCGCCGCGGATCGGCGGGCAGGGCCAACTCGGTGCCCGATTGCGAGCTCACCGCGGGAAGCTGCCGGTTGGTGATCGCCAGGGCATCCGGGTCACCGTCGGTGAGCACCCACGAACCCTCCGGGGTGATGCCGATCGCCACCACCTCGAACTTTTGCGGGTCGAGGTTGCGCAAAATGCTGCCCGCCGACACGCAGGAGATGGCGTGCTCGTTGCTGCGGCCGCCGAACACGACGGCGACGCGCACACGTCCGGAGGCAGTCACAACCTAGAGAGGCTACCGGGTGGGGACACCGGAAGTCGGGTTGGCGGCGTCAACCTGGCGTTTTGCCGGCGAGACCGCGTCCGGGGGCATCGAGACTGCGTCCAGCGCGGATTTTCGGCGGAAATGACGCGCTGGGCGCAGTCTCGGCGCTACTCGGGCTTGGTGCTGCGGCCCAGCAGCAGGGCCATCGCTTCATTGACGGAAAGCCCCTTGTGGCACACCCGGTACACGGCGTCGGTCAGCGGCATCTCGACGTCGTAGCTGGCCGCCAGCGCCAGCACGGATTCGCACGACGTCACGCCCTCGACGACGTGGCCGTCTTTTTGCACTGCCGACTCCATGGTCGCGCCGCGCCCCAGGCGTTCGCCGAACGAGCGGTTCCGCGACCGCGGCGAGGTGCAGGTGGCCACCAGGTCGCCCACCCCGGCCAGGCCGGCCAGCGTCGCGCCCTTGGCGCCCAGCGCGATCCCCAGTCGCATGATCTCCGCCAGGCCGCGGGTGATGATCGCCGCCGCGGTGTTTTCGCCGAGGCCGACGCCGGCCGCCATGCCGCAGGCCAACGCGATGACGTTTTTGCACGCCCCACCGATCTCGGTGCCGACCACGTCGCTGTTGGTGTACGGGCGGAAGTACCCGCTGTTGAGCATCCGCTGCACGGCGACGGCGCGGCCGGAGTCGCTGCACGCCACCACGGTGGCGGTCGGTTGGCACTCGGCGATCTCACTGGCCAGGTTCGGCCCCGAGATCACCGCGACGCGCGACGGGTCGGCGGCCGTCACCGCAACGATGACCTGACTCATCCGCATCAGCGTGCCCAGCTCGATGCCCTTGGCCAGACTGATCAGCGTCGCGTCGTGCGCGAAGAAGCCTTTCCAGTTCTCCAGATTGGCCCGCATCGTCTGCGCGGGCACGGCCAGCAGCACGGTGGTCACGCCGCTCAGCGCCTCTTCGGCATCGGCGGTGGCACGGACACCCGGCGGCAGCAACGCGCCGGGCAGGTACGCCGGGTTGCGGCGGGTGGTGTTGATCTGCTCCGCGATCTCCGCCCGGCGGGCCCACAACCGCACCGTGGTTTCCGGGCCACCCGCCTCCCCGAGCACCTTGGCCAGCGCGGTGCCCCAGGCCCCGGCGCCCATCACCGCCACGGTGCCTTCCGTGCTGGCCATCTGCCCTCCCGCGTTCCGCTGTCCAGATCACGCTAGCTTGCAGCACGCGCGAGGGATAAACGGCCGCGCTGGCAGGATGGCGTCATGAACGGCACACGGGCCGACGAGCCGGACGTCGGCTTGATCATCGCCGTCAAGCGGCTGACGGCCGCCAAGACCAGGCTGGCGCCGGTCTTTTCGGCGCGCACCCGAGAAAACGTGGTGCTGGCCATGCTGGTGGACACCTTGACCGCGGCGACGCGCGCCGGATCTGTGCGCTCCATCACCGTCATCACGCCCGACGAAGCCGCGGCAGCCGCGGCCAGCGAGCTCGGCGCCGCGGTGCTGGCCGACCCGACGCCCGAAGGCCACGCCGATCCACTGAACAACGCGATCGCCGCCGCCGAACGTGCAATCGCCGATGCGGACCCCAGCGTCTCGAATCTTGTTGTGCTGCAAGGGGATTTACCGGCGTTGCAGCCGCAGGAACTGTCCGAGGCCGTCGCCGCCGCGCGACATCATCGGCGCAGTTTCGTCTCCGACCGACTGGGCACGGGAACCTCGGCGCTGTTCGCGTTCGGGACCACACTGGACCCTCAGTTCGGCCCGGACTCGTCCGCGCGGCACCGCCGTTCGGGCGCGATCGAGCTGACGGGCGCGTGGCCCGGCCTGCGCTGCGACGTCGACACCCCCGCCGACTTGGCGGTCGCCCGACGACTCGGGGTCGGGGCCGCGACCGCGCGGGCCATCGCCGCGCCGCCGGCCCCAGCAAAGTAGCTAAGCGGTAAACGCCGCGCTAACTGCGCATGGATGTCCGTTCTGATCTGGCCGCACATGCGGGTGATGAGGAATGATCGCATCGTGACCGATATCGAAGCTCAGGCGCGCGCCGACGAATCCGAGTGGCACCCGGACGAATCCGCGCTCGCGGCGCCCCCGGCCGCGACCCCCGCCGCTCGCCACGACCAGCTGCCGGATGATCGCTACCTGAATCGGGAATTGAGTTGGCTGGACTTCAACGCGCGGGTGTTGGCGCTGGCCGCCGACAACTCACTGCCGCTCTTGGAGCGCGCCAAGTTCCTCGCGATTTTCGCGTCCAACCTCGACGAGTTCTACATGGTCCGGGTGGCCGGCCTCAAGCGCCGCGACGAGATGGGGCTGTCGGTCCGCTCGGCCGACGGTCTGACACCGCGTGAGCAGCTGGCCCGCATCGGCGAACAGACGCAACAGATCGCGACCCGGCATGCCCGGGTGTTTCTGGATTCGGTGCGACCGGCGCTGGCCGAGGAAGGCATCTATATAGTCACGTGGGCCGATTTGGGTGAGGCCGAGCGCGAGCAGCTGTCAACCTATTTCAACGAGCAGGTCTTCCCGGTGCTGACCCCGCTGGCCGTCGACCCCGCGCACCCGTTCCCATTCGTGAGCGGGTTGAGCCTGAACCTCGCGGTCACGGTGAAGCAGCCCGACGACCAAGGTCAGCATTTCGCCCGAGTCAAGGTGCCCGACAACGTCGACCGGTTCGTCGAATTGGAAAGCCATGGCGCCGAGGGGCAGGTTCGCTATCTGCCGATGGAGGAGCTGATCGCCGCCTTCCTGCCGGTGCTGTTCCCCGGTATGGAGGTCGTCGAGCATCACGCGTTTCGCATCACCCGCAACGCCGACTACGAGGTTGAGGAGGACCGCGACGAGGACCTCCTGCAAGCGCTGGAACGGGAACTGGCGCGCAGGCGGTTCGGTTCGCCGGTGCGCATCGAGGTCGCCGACGACATGACCGAGAGCATGTTGGAACTGCTGTTGCGCGAACTCGACGTGCACCCCGGGGACGTCATCGAAGTTCCCGGCCTGCTCGATCTGTCCTCGCTGTGGCAGATCTACGGCGTCGACCGCCCGGCGCTCAAAGACCGCACGTTCGTACCGGCGACCAGTCCGGCGTTCGTCGACCGGGAAACGCCCCGCAGCATTTTCGCGACGCTGCGCGAAGGCGATGTACTGCTTCATCATCCGTACGAATCGTTTTCCACCAGCTTCCAGCGATTCATCGAACAGGCCGCCGCCGATCCCAACGTGCTCGCGATCAAGCAGACGTTGTACCGCACCTCTGGTGATTCGCCGATCGTTCGGGCCCTCATCTCCGCCGCCGAAGCCGGAAAGCAAGTCGTGGCAATGGTGGAGATCAAGGCCCGCTTCGACGAACAGGCCAACATCCGCTGGGCGCGCACGCTTGAGCAGGCGGGCGTGCATGTGGTGTACGGCTACGTCGGGCTTAAGACGCACTGCAAGACCTGCCTGGTGGTGCGTCGCGAAGGGTCGGCCATCCGGCGGTACTGCCACGTGGGGACCGGCAACTACAACGGCAAGACCGCGCGGCTTTACGAGGACCTCGGTCTGCTCACGGCGGCACCCGACATCGGTGCCGATCTGACCGACTTGTTCAACTCGCTCACCGGCTACTCGCGCAAGGTGTCCTACCGCAACCTGTTGGTGGCCCCGCACAGCATCCGCACCGGCATCATCGAACGCGTCGAGCGTGAGATCGCCGCCCACCGTGAGGGCGGCGGGGGCCGGATCCGGCTCAAGATGAATTCACTTGTCGACGAACAGGTCATCGATGCGCTGTACCGCGCGTCGCGGGCCGGTGTGCAAGTCGACGTGGTGGTGCGCGGGATCTGCGCGCTACGCCCCGGTGCGGAGGATTACTCGGAGAACATCTCGGTCCGCTCCATCCTCGGACGATTTTTGGAGCACTCGCGGATTATCCATTTCAATCGCATCAACGAGTTCTGGATCGGCAGCGCCGACATGATGCATCGCAACCTCGACCGGCGAGTCGAGGTGCTGGTTCAGGTCAAGGACAATAGGCTCACCACGTATTTGGACGACCTGTTCGAGTCCGCGCTCGACCCGTCCACTCGGTGTTGGGAGCTCGGGCCCGACGGGCAGTGGACCGCGTCGCCACAGGACGGTCAGAGCGTGCGCGACCACCAAGTATCTTTGATGGAGCTGCACACTAGCCCCTAACCGCCCCAGCCGAATTGACCTGCAGGAGTTACTCTGTCGAACCAGAACTCGTCGGCCCGTCGGCGCTCAGGCGCTCGGATCGTCTATGCGGCCGGTGCGGTGTTGTGGCGGCCGGGTGATGTGGACTCGGCGGAGGGCGCCATCGAGGTCGCGGTGATCCACCGTCCCCGCTATGACGACTGGTCGTTGCCCAAGGGCAAAGTAGATCCCGGCGAGACCGCGCCGGTGGCCGCGGTGCGGGAAGTATTCGAGGAGACGGGTCATCGCTGCGTCCTCGGCAGGCGGATCGACGCGGTGAGCTACCCGATCGATCTCGGCATCAAGAAGGTGTACTACTGGGCTGCGCGCAGCGCCGGCGGTGAATTCATTCCCGGCAAGGAGGTCGACGAACTGGTCTGGCTACCGGTCGTCGACGCGATGAAAAAACTCGACTACGCACAGGATCGAAAGGTCTTGCGCAGGTTCGCCAAACAACCGGCGGACACCCAGACGGTGCTGGTGGTCCGGCACGGCACCGCCGGCAGCAAGTCACGCTACTCCGGCGACGACACCAAGCGACCATTGGACAAACGCGGACGCGCCCAAGCCGAAGCGCTGGTTCCGCAACTGCTGGCGTTCGGCGCCACGAAGGTGTACGCCGCCGACCGGGTGCGCTGCGAGCAGACGCTGGAGCCGCTCGCCGCCGAGCTCGGTGTGCGAATCCACACCGAGCGCGCCCTGACCGAAGAGGCTTACGCCAAGAGCCCGAAACGCGGCCGCCACCAGGTGCTGCGGATCGCCGCTCAGGGCGGCACACCCGTGATCTGCTCGCAGGGCAAGGTGATTCCGGACCTGATCGCATGGTGGTGCGACCGCGACGGGGTACGCCCCGACAAAGCGCGCAACCACAAGGGCAGCACGTGGGTGTTGTCGCTGTCGGCCGGCAAACTCATTGCGGCCGACCACATCGGCGGCGCGCTGGCCGCCAACGTGCGGGCCTGACGCACAGATACCCTTCGGCGGCATCGCTGCCACCCGAAGGGTATCTGCGTGTGAGACTTGGCTATCGGTTACCGACGACCGCGGCTTGCGGCCTTCTTGGCGGGAGCCTTCTTCGCCGCCTTCTTGGCCGGGGCCTTGGTTGCGGCCTTGCGCACCGGAGCCTTCTTGGCGACGGTCTTCTTGGCCGGAGCCTTGCGGGCGACGGTCTTCTTAGCCGGAGCCTTGCGGGCGACGGTCTTCTTGGCCGGAGCCTTGCGGGCGACGGTCTTCTTGGCCGGAGCCTTCTTGGCGACGGTCTTCTTGGCCGGAGCTTTCTTGGCGGCGGCCTTCTTGGCCGGAGCCTTCTTCGCCGCCTTCTTGGCCGCTGAGGCCTTCTTCGCCGGAGCCTTCTTGGCCGCCGTGCCGCCAACAACACCACGTTTCACTGCAGGTCCTTCCGCCGGGAGGCGCTGTGCGCCAGCTACAACCGCTTTGAATTGAGCGCCCGGACGAAACGCCGGGACGGACGTCGGCTTTACCTTCACGGTCTCGCCGGTACGCGGATTACGGGCCACACGCGCCGCGCGGCGACGCTGCTCGAACACACCGAACCCGGTAATCGTGACGCTGTCGCCCTTGTGCACCGCACGCACAATGGTGTCAACGACATTCTCGACGGCGGCGGTCGCCTGCCGACGGTCCGAGCCCAATTTCTGTGTGAGCACATCTATGAGCTCTGCTTTGTTCATCCAACCCTCCGAAGCTAGTGGTTCTCGTTTTAGAACCGACTAGCGAACACGGTAAACCCTTACCCAGCTGATTTCCAAGTGCCACGCGCAATTTCAGGCACCTACGTTAGAAATTTTCGCAATCCGATTGCCGCCCTTGGCCGGTGGCTTGTGTCCAGAAGAGCGCCGAAATGGGCTCGTATTTGTTGGCGCCCCAGCGGGATATTCGGTCGCGGTGTGTCCCTTAGGAGACGGGTAAGGTGCGCGGTTTCCAGTCCGGACGAGCCGCCTCAAACCGCTCGATCTCATCGAGTTTCCGCAGCGTAAGGCCTATATCGTCAAGTCCTTCGAGCAACCGCCATGCGGTGTAGTCGTCAATCTTGAACGGCAGCACCGTCGTTCCCGCGGTGACATTTCGATCTTGAAGATTGACAGTGATTTCCAGCCCCGGGGTCTGCTCGATGAGCTTCCAAAGGAGTTCCACGCCGTCTTGGTCGACTTGGGCCGCCAGCAGCCCCGCCTTGCCGGCGTTGCCCCGGAAAATGTCGCCGAAGCGAGACGAGATAACCACCCGGAACCCGTAGTCCATGAGCGCCCAGACCGCGTGCTCGCGCGACGACCCGGTCCCGAAATCGGGCCCGGCGACCAAGACTGAACCCCGATCAAAGGGGCTGAGATTCAGCACGAATGACGGATCCGTCCGCCAACTCGCAAACAGGCCGTCCTCGAAACCGGTTCGGGTGACCCGCTTCAAAAAGGCCGCCGGAATGATCTGGTCGGTATCGACATTGGAGCGTCGCAGCGGCACACCGATACCCGTGTGGGTCTGAAAGGCTTCCACGTTTGTCCCCTATTTCTCTAGTCAGTCAAATCAATTCAAGTCGGCCGGCGCGGACAGCGTGCCGCGAATGGCGGTGGCTGCGGCGACGGCCGGCGACACCAAATGTGTGCGGCCGCCCTTGCCCTGCCGCCCTTCGAAGTTGCGGTTGGACGTCGCGGCGCAGCGTTCCCCGGGGGCAAGCTGATCGGGATTCATGCCCAAGCACATTGAGCAACCCGCTTGCCGCCATTCGGCGCCCGCCGCGGTGAAGATCTCGCCGAGGCCTTCCTCTTCGGCCTGCGCGCGCACCCGCATCGAACCCGGGACGACCAACATGCGCACGCCCTTGGCCACCGTGCGGCCACGCAGGATATCGGCCACCACCCGCAGATCCTCGATGCGGCCGTTGGTGCACGACCCGACGAAAACCGCGTCGACCGCGATATCCCGCATCGGCATCCCGGGGCGAAGGTCCATGTACGCCAACGCTTTCTCGGCGGCTTGGCGCTCGCCGTCGTCGGTCATCAGTTCGGGGTCCGGAACGCATCCGTCCAGCGGCACGCCCTGGCCGGGGTTGGTCCCCCACGTGACGAACGGGCTCAACGACGCCGCGTCGAGATAGACCTCGGTGTCGAAGACGGCACCAGAGTCGGTGCGCAGCTGCCGCCAATAGTCGATCGCCGCATCCCACGCCGCACCGGTCGGCGCATGCGCACGGCCGCGGATAAATTCGAAGGTGGTCTCGTCGGGCGCCACCATTCCGGCACGCGCGCCGGCCTCGATGCTCATGTTGCAGACCGTCATCCGGCCTTCCATGGACAGCGATTCGATGGCGCTGCCGCGATATTCGATGACATGACCCTGCCCGCCGCCGGTGCCGATCTTGGCGATCAACGCCAGGATGATGTCCTTGGCGCTCGCGCCGGGGGGCAACTGACCGTCGACATTCACCGCCATCGTCTTGAACGGGCGCAACGGCAATGTCTGGGTGGCGAGCACATGCTCGACCTCGGAGGTGCCGATTCCCATTGCCAGCGCACCGAACGCGCCGTGGGTAGAAGTGTGACTATCCCCACAAACAATCGTCATTCCCGGTTGGGTGAGGCCCAACTGCGGCCCGACGACATGCACGATGCCCTGTTCGATGTCGCCCATCGGATAGAGCCGGACGCCGAATTCGGCGCAGTTGCGCCGCAAAGTCTCGACCTGCGTACGCGACACCGGATCGGCGATCGGCTTGTCGATGTCGATGGTCGGCACGTTGTGGTCTTCGGTGGCGATCGTCAGGTCGGGGCGATGCACCGGGCGACCGGCCAGGCGCAGGCCGTCGAATGCCTGCGGGCTGGTGACCTCGTGCACCAAATGCAGGTCGATGTAGATCAAATCGGGCCCCGAGCCCTCGCCGGACACCACCACGTGGTCGTCCCAAACTTTCTCGGCCATCGTGCGCGCCATGTTCACCTCGGTTCGCTTGATCTCACTATGCGAGACGCTAGTATCTCCTTATGAGACAGTCTAGCGGCATCGGCGTCCTCGACAAAGCCGTCGGCATCCTGCACACCGCCGCGGAATCCCCCTGCGGGTTGGCCGAACTGTGCGAGCGAACCGGCTTGCCCAGGGCCACCACCTATCGCCTGGCGGCCGCACTCGAGGTGCATCGGCTGCTGGCCCGCGACGACGAAGGCCGGTGGCGGCTGGGCCCCGCGGTGAGCGAATTGGCCGCCCACGTCAACGATCCCCTGCTGGCCGCCGGCGCGGCGGTGCTGCCCGCGTTGCGCGAAACCACCGGCGAGAGCGTGCAACTGTACCGGCGCGAGGGCACCGCACGGGTGTGCGTGGCCGCGCTGGAACCGGCTGCGGGCCTTCGCGATACGGTCCCGGTCGGAGCCCGCTTGCCGATGACGGCGGGTTCGGGCGCCAAGGTGCTGTTGGCCTACGGCGACGCCGCCATCCGGGATGCCGTGCTACCCAACGCGAAATTCACCGACCGCGTGCTGGCCGAGGTGCGCCGCCGCGGCTGGGCGCAGAGCGTGGCCGAGCGCGAGCCGGGGGTCGCCAGCGTGTCGGCGCCGGTGCGCGATGGCCGCGGCGTCGTCGTCGCGGCCATCTCGGTGTCGGGGCCCATCGACCGGATGGGACGGCGTCCGGGCGCGCGCTGGGCCGCCGACTTGCTTTCCGCGGCCGAAGAGCTGACTCGGCGGCTTTGACGCTCCCTGGCCGCAGAGTCGATGCCGTCGGCTGTCAGAATCACGCCATGGGAACCAATCAGCGCGCGAGCATCGTCATGTCCTCCGATGAGATCGCCGATTTCGTCGACAAGAGCCGCACCGGAACCATGGCCACGATTGGACGCGACGGCCAGCCGCACTTGACCGCGATGTGGTACGCCGTCGTCGACGGCGAAATCTGGCTAGAGACCAAAGCCAAGTCGCAGAAGGCCGTCAACCTGACCCGCGATCCGCGGGTGACGTTTTTGATCGAGGACGGTGACACCTACGACACACTGCGCGGGGTGTCCTTCGAGGGTGTCGCGGAGATCGTCGACGATCCCGACGTTGCGCACCGGGTCGGCGTCAGCGTGTGGGAGCGCTACACCGGCCCCTACACCGACGACATGAAGCCGTTCGTCGAGCAGATGATGAACAAGCGCGTCTGCGTGCGCATCGTCGCACGCCGCACTCGCTCGTGGGATCACCGCAAGCTCGGCATGGCGCCGATGCCGGTGGGCGGATCCACCGCGCCGGCCGCGCGAGCGACCGGCCAGTAACGCTGTAGCCCCGATGGGATTCGAACCCACGCTACCGCCGTGAGAGGGCGGCGTCCTAGGCCGCTAGACGACGGGGCCAGAACTGAATTGAGCTGCCAGCATATCTCACGCCGGGTCGCTCACTAGCTGGGGTACCAGGACTCGAACCTAGAATGGCTGAACCAGAATCAGCTGTGTTGCCAATTACACCATACCCCATTGACCGCGTAAAACCGCTGGTCAGAGGCGATTCCGGAGCTATTGCTAGCGCTTAGAGCCACCACTGCCAGCCGTTGCGGGCCGCTAGGCAGACTACCAAAGAATCAGGACGTCCCGTCGCGGGCGGCCCGCAACCGCGCCAGGCTGCGGTCCCGGCCGAGCAGCTCGAGCGATTCAAACAGCGGCGGGCTGATCGTCGTCCCGGTGGCGGCCACCCGGATCGGGCCGAACGCCTTGCGCGGTTTGAGCCCCAGATCGTCGATCAGCGCGGCCTTGAGCGCCTCCTCGATGGTCGCCGTGCTCCAGTCCGTCACGGCGTCCAGGGCGGTGACGGCGGCGGTGAGCACCTCGATGCCGTCCGGCCCCAACTCCTTGGCCACCGCTTTGGGATCGAGGGCGTACTCGTCGTCGTTGAGGAACTTCAGCAGATCCCACGCATCGCCGAGCACCACGATGCGGGTCTGCACCAGGTGCGCGGCGGTCGCGAACTGCGCGTCGCCGAGTTTGACGTCGTGGCCGTGGGTGGCGAAGAAGTCGCGCAGCCGACCGGTGAAGTCGTCCGCGTCGAGCATCCGGATGTGCTCGGCGTTGAGCGCGTCGGCCTTCTTCTGGTCGAACCGCGCCGGGTTGGAGTTGACGTCGACGACGTCGAACGCGGCAACCATCTCGTCCAGGCTGAACAGGTCGTGATCGTCGGCGATCGCCCAGCCAAGCAGCGCAAGGTAATTCAGCAGCCCCTCCGGGATGAACCCACGGTCGCGGTGGGCGAAGAGGTTCGACTGCGGGTCGCGCTTCGACAGCTTCTTGGTGCCCTCCCCCAATACCGTTGGCAGATGCGCGAATTCGGGCACCCGCTCGGCCACCCCGATGCGAATCAGCGCTTGATACAGCGCCAGCTGGCGCGGGGTCGACGGCAGCAGATCCTCCCCGCGCAGCACGTGCGTGATCTTCATCAGCGCGTCGTCACACGGGTTGACCAAGGTGTACAACGGATCTCCGTTGGCGCGGGTCAACGCGAAGTCGGGCACGCTGCCCGCCGCGAACGTCGTCGACCCGCGCACCAGGTCGTTCCACTGCAGGTCCGCGTCGGGCATCCGTAACCGCACCACCGGCTGGCGCCCCTCGGCCAGGTACGCCGCGCGCTGCGCGTCGCTCAGGTCGCGGTCGAAGTTGTCGTAGCCCAATTTCGGATTGCGGCCCGCGGCGACGTGGCGCGCCTCGACCTCCTCCGGCGTCGAAAAGGCATGGTAGGCCTCACCCGCCGCGAGCAGCTTGTCCACCACGTCGCGGTAGATGTCGCCGCGCAACGACTGGCGGTAGGGCGCGTACGGTCCGCCGACCTCGGGCCCCTCGTCCCAGTCCAGGCCGAGCCAGCGCAGCGCGTCGAGCAGGGCCAGATAGCTTTCCTCGCTGTCGCGTTGGGCATCGGTGTCCTCGATGCGGAAGACAAACGTGCCGCCGGTGTGGCGGGCGTAGGCCCAGTTGAACAACGCGGTGCGGACCATCCCGACGTGCGGAGTGCCGGTGGGCGACGGGCAGAACCGGACCCGCACGCTCGCTGTCACGACTTTCCTTTGCGGACTACGGGATTGGTGAGGGTACCGATGCCCTCGATGGTGACCGAGACGGTGTCGCCGTCCTCGATCGGACCGACCCCGGCCGGTGTGCCGGTGAGGATGAGGTCTCCCGGCAGCAGCGTCATGACCGCCGAAATCCATTCCACGATGGCAGCGACGTCGTGGATCATCAGCGAGGTGCGGCTGTTTTGCTTGACCACACCGTTGACCTCGGTGCGCAATTCGAGGTCGGCGGGATCGACATCGGTGACGATCCACGGACCGACCGGGCAGAACGTGTCGTGCCCCTTGGCTCGGGTCCATTGGCCGTCGGCCTGCTGTTGATCGCGCGCCGACACATCGTTGCCGACGGTGTAGCCAAGGATGCTGTCCGCGGCGTCGGCCGCCGAGACGTCTTTGCACGGCCGCCCGATGACCACGGCCAGCTCGCCCTCGAAGTGCACGGGCGATGCGTTGGCGGGCAAGCGAATCGGCACATTCGGTCCGACGATCGCGGTATTGGGCTTGAGGAAGATCACCGGATCAGCCGGCGTCGGGCCGGTTTTGCCGCCCATCTCGGCGATGTGGTCGGCGTAGTTCTTGCCGACGCAGACCACCTTGCTGGCCAGTATCGGCGCCAGCAGCCGCACATCGGCCAGCGGCCATGACCGTCCGGTGAAGGTGGGCGTGCCGAATGGGTGCTCGGCGATTTCCCGGACGGTCATGCCGCTGGGATCGTCGATCTCGCCGTCGATGCTGACGAAGGCGACGCCGTCCGGGCTGGCGATTCGACCAAGGCGCATTTGCTTGAGCCTACTAAGTGATGCGCGTGCGGCGCCTTCCAGGCCCGGTCGACGCGTGCCACCATGAGCTGATGGCGAAGGGTTCCCGCTGGGCGATCGTGGTGCTTTCGCTGATCGTGACGGCCACGTCCTTCCTTTTCATCAACGGCGTCGCGTTCCTGATCCCCGCGCTGGAAGCCTCGCGCGGCACTCCGCTCGCCGAGGCCAGTCTGCTGTCGTCGATGCCGAGTTGGGGCATGGTGGTCACGCTGGTCGGTTGGGGTTATGTGCTGGACCGGGTCGGCGAGCGCACGGTGATGACGGTGGGCTCGGCGCTCACCGCGGTGGCGGCCTACGCGGCGGCGTCGGCGCACTCGATGGTGTGGGTCGGCGTGTATCTGTTTCTCGGCGGCATGGCGGCGGCCAGTTGCAACGGTGCCGGCGGTCGGCTGGTGTCCGGCTGGTTCCCGCCGGATCAGCGCGGCCTGGCGATGGGCGTCCGCCAGACCGCGCAACCGCTGGGAATCGCCTTGGGCGCCTTGGTAATGCCCGAGCTCGCCGAACACGGCATCCGCGCGGGGCTGCTGTTTCCCGCGGTGGCGTGCGCGGCGGCGGCCCTGCTGAGCATCGTCGGCGTTGCCGACCCACCCCGCAAATCCCGCGAAGCCGCCACCCATCGGGAACTGGCCAGCCCGTATCGCGGTTCGGCGATGCTCTGGCGAATCCACGCGGTGTCGTCGCTGCTGATGATGCCGCAGACGGTGACGGTGACGTTCATGCTGGTCTGGCTGATCCGAAACGACGGCTGGTCGATCCCGGCCGCCGGCGCGGTGATGACGGTGTCGCAGTTGCTCGGCGCGCTGGGCCGCATCCTGGTCGGCCGGTGGTCGGATCGGATCGGCTCCCGCATGCAACCCGTCGCATTCATCGCCGCGGCCGCCGCGTTGACGCTGTTCCTGCTGGCCTACGCCGATCACCGCGGGTGGCGGGCCGAGGTCGCGCTGATGATCGCCGTCTCGGTGATCGCGGTGCTCGACAACGGCTTGGAGGCGACCGCGATCACCGAATTCGCCGGCCCCTACTGGAGCGGTCGCGCGCTGGGCATCCAGAACACCACCCAACGTTTGATGGCGGCCGCCGGTCCCCCGCTGTTCGGCGCGCTGATCAGTGCCGCCAAATATCCGCCCGCATGGGCGCTGTGCGGCCTGTTCCCACTCGCGGCGGTGCCGCTGGTGCCGGTGCGGCTGCTACCGCCCGGCCTGGAGATTAGAGCGCGGCGGCAATCCGTTCGCCGACATCGCTGGTGGAAAGCCGTCCGCTCGGCCGTGTCGCCAGATGGCTCTCGACGGCACGATCCACCCGCGCCGCCGCGTCATCCTCGCCGAGGTGGGCGAGCAGCAGCGCCACCGACATGATCGCGGCGGTCGGATCCGCGATGCCCTGTCCGGCGATGTCGGGCGCGCTGCCGTGAACCGGCTCGAACATCGAGGGATTGGTGCGGGTGGCGTCGATGTTGCCGCTGGCGGCCAGGCCGATTCCGCCGCACACCGCGGCGGCCAGGTCGGTGATGATGTCGCCGAACAGGTTGTCGGTGACGATCACGTCGAAGCGGCCGGGGTCGGTGACCAGATAGATGGTGGCGGCGTCGACGTGGGAGTAGGCCACCTCCACGTCGGGGTACTTTTCGCCGACTTCGGCCACGATCCTCGACCACAGCGACCCGGCGAACGTCAGCACGTTGTTCTTGTGCACCAGCGTCAGGTGCTTGCGGCGCCGCTGCGCGCGCTCGAACGCGTCGGCGACCACCCGACGCACCCCGAACGCGGTATTGAGGCTGACCTCGGTGGCGACTTCGTGCGGGGTCCCGACGCGAATCGCGCCGCCGTTGCCGGTGTAGGGGCCTTCGGTGCCCTCGCGGACCACCACGAAATCGATTGGCGGGTTACCCGCTAGCGGGCTGTCCACGCCCGGGTACAGCCGCGACGGCCGCAGGTTGATGTGGTGATCGAGCTCAAAACGCAAGCGCAGCAACAGACCTCGCTCCAGCACGCCGCTGGGCACCGACGGATCACCGATCGCGCCCAGCAGGATGGCGTCGTGCTGGCGGAGTTCGGGCACCACCGAGTCCGGCAGCACCTCGCCGGTGGCGTGAAAACGGCGGGCCCCCAGGTCGTAGCTGGTCTTCTCCACACCCGGCAGCACGATGTCGAGGACCTTGAGGGCCTCGCCGATGACCTCGGGCCCGATGCCGTCGCCCGCGATGACTGCGAGTTTTGTCACGACAGGTCAACCACTTCCAGCTTGTTGGCGCCCACCGCGTCGCTGATCGCCGAGCGCACATCGGCGGGCACGTCCTGGTCGAGCCGCAGCAGGATCGTCGCGCTCGGGCCCTCGGCGTCCTCGGACAGCTGCGCGGCCTGAATGTTCACCCCGGCCGAGCCCAGCAGGGTGCCGATCTTGCCCAGCGCCCCCGGCTGGTCGGCGTAGTTGATCACCAGATTGGTGCCCTGGGCGCGCAGGTCGAAGTTGCGGCCGTTGATCTGCACGATCTTTTCCACCAGTTGCGGTCCCGACAGCGTGCCGGCGACATTGACCACCGATCCGTCGGCGGCGACGGCGCGCACGTCGACGACGCTGCGGTGGTTGGGGCTTTCCGACGCGGTGCTGATCTCGGCGGTGACACCGCGTTCGGCCGCCAGCGCGGGCGCGTTGACGAACGTCACCTGGTCCTCGATGACGGCGGAGAACAACCCGCGCAGCGCCGAAAGCTTCAGCACCTCAACATCTTCGGCGGCCAGCTCGCCGCGCACCTGCACGGCCAGCGACGCGGGCAGCCCGTCGGACAGCGCGGCGGCCAGCACACCAAGCTTGCGCGCCAGGTCCAGCCACGGCGCGACCTCCTCGTTGACCACGCCGCCGCCGACGTTGACCGCGTCGGGAACGAACTCGCCCGCCAGCGCCAGCCGCACGCTCTCGGCGACGTCGGTGCCGGCCCGATCCTGGGCCTCCTCGGTGGAGGCGCCCAGGTGCGGGGTCACCACCACCTGCGGCAGCTCGAAAAGCGGGCTGTCGGTGCACGGTTCCTTCGAGTACACATCCAGGCCGGCGGCGCGGACATGCCCGCTCGAGATCGCCTCGGCCAACGCCTCCTCGTCCACCAGGCCGCCGCGGGCCGCGTTGACGATGATGACGCCCGGCTTGGTCTTGGCCAGCGCCTCCTTGCCGATCAGCCCCGCCGTCTCCTTCGTCTTGGGCAGGTGGACCGAGATGAAGTCGGCGCGCGCCAACAGTTCGTCGAGGGAAAGCAATTCGATGCCGAGCTGGGCGGCCCGGGCCGGCGACACGTAGGGGTCGTAGGCGACGACGTGGGTTTCGAACGCCGCGATCCGCTGCGCGACCAGTTGCCCGATCCTGCCCAGCCCCACCACACCGACGGTCTTGCCGAAGATCTCGGCGCCCGAGAACGACGACCGCTTCCAGGTGTGCTCGCGCAACGTGGCGTCGGCGGCCGGGATCTGGCGGGCCGCCGACAGCAACAGCGCCAGGGCGTGCTCGGCGGCGCTGTGAATGTTCGACGTCGGCGCGTTGACCACCAGCACGCCGCGCGCGGTGGCGGCGTCCACATCGACGTTGTCCAGGCCGACGCCGGCGCGCGCGACAATCTTGAGCTTGGGAGCCGCCGCCAGCACCTCGGCGTCGACGGTCGTGGCCGACCGCACCAGCAGGGCGTCGGCCTCGGGCACCGCGGCCAGCAGCTTCTCCCTGTCGGGACCGTCCACCCAGCGCACCTCGACCTGGTCTCCCAGGGCGGCGACGGTCGATTGGGCGAGTTTGTCGGCGATTAAGACCACAGGCAGGTTCACGCGGCCAGCCTAGTCAGCTGTAATCAGGTGATGGACGTCACCTTCGACGTAACAATTGTTGGTAGCGGGCCCAACGGGCTGGCACTCGCCGTCATCTGTGCGCGCGCCGGGCTGAAGGTGCAGGTCGTCGAGGCCCAGCCGACGCTGGGCGGCGGCGCGCGCACCGCGGCCGACCCAGACTTTCCCGGAGTTTTACACGACGTTTGTTCGGCGGTTCACCCGCTGGCGCTGGCGTCGCCGTTTTTCGCCGAGTTCGACCTGCCCGCGCGCGGCGTGCAGCTGGCGGTGCCCGAGATCGCCTATGCCAATCCCCTGCCCGGCCGGCCCGCCGCGGTTGCCTACCGCGACCTGACGCGCACCTGCGACGAGTTGTCCAACGGCGCGTCCTGGCGGCGCCTGCTGGGTCCGATGGTCGCCGATTGGGGTGGGATGATCTCGGTGATTCTTGGCGACAAGCGTTCGCTGCCCGATTCGTTGCCGACGGCACTGCGATTGGGCGTTCGGATGCTGGGTCAGGGCACGCCGGCGTGGGGTTTGCTCAACGGTGACGATGCCCGCGCCCTGTTCACCGGCGTTGCGGCGCATGTGCTTTCGCGGATGCCGTCCCTGACGGCGGCGGGCGCCGGGCTGATGCTGGCCACGCTCGGCCATGCGGTGGGCTGGCCGATACCGGTCGGTGGCAGCCGGGTGATCACCGATGCCCTGATCGCCGATCTGCGCGCGCACGGCGGCGAGTTGACGACCGACGCCGAAGTCACTTCTCCGCCAACGGGTGTGGTCGCTTACGACACGGCGCCGACCGCGCTGCTGCCCATATATGGTGACGCGCTTCCTCCTCGGTACGCTAAAGCGTTGCGCCGCTATCGATTTGGGCCGGGTGTGGCCAAGGTGGACTTCGTGCTCAGCGACGACATTCCATGGTCGGACCCGCGGCTGGGACAGGCGCCGACCCTGCACCTCGGCGGCACCCGCGCGCAGATGGCACGAGCCGAGGCCGACATCGCGGCCGGGCGGCATGCGCAGTGGCCGATGGTGCTGGCCGCCTCACCGCACGTCGCCGATCCCGGCCGCATCGACGGCCGGGGCCGCCGCCCGTTCTGGACCTACGCCCACGTGCCGGCGGGCTCCACCCTGGATGCGACCGAGGCCGTGACGGGAATCATGGAGCGGTTCGCGCCCGGCTTCCGCGACATCGTGCTGGCGGCGCGCGCGGTGCCCGCCGCCCGGATGGCCGACCACAACGCCAACTACGTCGGCGGCGACATCGGGGTGGGCGGAAATTCCGCCTGGCGCGCGCTCGCCGGCCCTGCGGGACCGTTGCCACGGCTGGACCCTTGGCGCACACCGATTCCCAGGGTGTACCTGTGCTCGGCGGCCACGCCGCCCGGCGGCGGCGTACACGGCATGGCCGGTTACTACGCCGCCCGCACGCTGCTGAGGCGGGAATTCGGGATCACCGCCATGCCAAGGCTCGGCCTAAGCTGACTGCCGTGACGAAACTCGCGATCATCTATTACTCGGCCACCGGCCACGGCACCACGATGGCCCGGCGCGTCGCCGCGGCCGCCGAGGCGGCGGGCGCCGAGGTCCGAGTGCGACACGTCGCCGAAACCCAAGACCCGGCCTCGTTCGCGCACAACCCCGCCTGGACCGCGAATTACGAAGCGACCAAAGACCTTCCGGCCGCCACCGGGGACGACATCGTCTGGGCGGACGCAGTGATCTTCGGCTCGCCGACCCGATTCGGCTCGCCCGCAGCACAATTGCGCACCTTCATCGATTCGCTGGGCAAACTGTGGGCCGACGGCAAGCTGGCGGACAAGGTGTACGCGGGCTACACCTCGTCCAACACAGCGCACGGCGGCCAGGAAACCACCCTGCTCTCGCTCTACATCACGCTGATCCATTGGGGCGGCATCATCGTGGCGCCGGGGTATACCGATCCGTGCAAGTTCGTCGACGGCAACCCGTACGGGGTGAGCCTGGTGTCGACGCACGACAACATCGACGACTTCGACGAGCCCACGCAGCATGCCCTCGACCATCTGGCCCGCCGGGTGGTGTCGGTCGCCGGACGGCTGGCGTCGTAAAGGCGTGTCCTGTGACCGATCGATGCGCCGAGTGCGAATTCGTCTACGACCTAGGTCAGTTCGGGACCGTCGCGGACGATATCGCGGTGCGCGTCGCCGAGGTCGTGGCGATCTTGCGTGCCGGAGACGTTGACCTGCGCTCCCGGCGCCGCCCGGACGCGTGGTCACCGCTCGAGTACGGCTGTCACCTGCGGGACATGCTGCTGGTGCAGCGCGAAAGGGTGCTCGCGGCCCGCCGGGTGGATCGGCCGGACTGTCCACCGTCGGGACGCGACGAGCGGGTCATCCACGACGGGTATGCCGAGCAGGAGCCCGCGGATGTGGCGCGCCAGCTCGGTGATGCGGCACGGCTCTTCAGCAATGTGCTCACCCGGCTGGGCCCCGACGACTTGGATCGCACGCTGATCTACCACTACCCGCAGACCTGCGAACGGTCGTTGCGGTGGGTCGCGCTGCACACATTGCACGAGGCGCAGCACCACCTGCTCGACATTCGCCGCCAGATCTAGGCGCACCGCCGCCGACGCGACACTTAAACCACGCACACGACACGCCGAAAAGCGTGTGCGTAGTTTAAGTTTCGAGAACCCGACCGGCGCTCGGCTCGTCGAGAAGCTACGCCGTCTCGGTGATGGGGCGGTCGACCCAGCTCATCAGGTCGCGCAGCTTCTTGCCCACGACCTCGATCGGGTGCTCGGCGTTTTCCTTGCGCAATCCCTCGAGCTGCTTGTTGCCGCCGTCGACGTTGGCGACCAGCTTCTTGACGAAGGTGCCGTCCTGGATCTCGCGCAGGATGCCGCGCATCCGCTCCTTAGTGTCGGCGTCGATGACCCGCGGCCCGGACAGGTACCCGCCGAACTCCGCGGTGTCGGACACCGAGTAGTTCATCCGCGCGATGCCGCCCTCGTACATCAAATCGACGATCAGCTTCAGCTCGTGCAGCACCTCGAAGTACGCCATCTCCGGCGGATACCCGGCCTCGACCATCACGTCGAAACCGGCCTTCACCAATTCCCCTGTGCCACCGCACAACACGGCCTGCTCACCGAACAGGTCGGTTTCGGTCTCGTCCTTGAAGGTGGTCTTGATGACGCCGGCCCGGGTGCCGCCGATGCCCTTGGCGTAGGACAGCGCGAGCGCCTCGCCGCTACCGGTCGGGTCCTGGTCGACGGCGATCAGGCACGGCACGCCCTTGCCGTCGACGAACTGCCGGCGCACCAGGTGCCCGGGGCCCTTGGGTGCCACCATCGCGACGGTGACATCGGCGGGCGGCTTGATCAAGTCGAAGTGAATGTTGAGCCCGTGACCGAAAAACAAAGCGTCGCCGGCCTTCAGGTTGGGCTCGATGTCGTTCTTGAAGATGTCGGCCTGCGCGGTGTCGGGCGCGAGCAGCATGATCACGTCGGCCCACTTGGCGACCTCGGCGGGGGTGTCGACATCCAGGCCCTGCTCTTCGACCTTGGCCCGGGACTTGGAACCCTCCTTGAGCCCGACGCGCACCTGCACGCCGGAGTCACGCAGGCTCAGCGAGTGCGCGTGGCCCTGGCTGCCGTAGCCGATCACGCCGACCTTGCGGCCCTGAATGATCGACAGGTCCGCGTCGTCGTCGTAGAACATCTCTAATGCCACGTGAATATCTCCTTCTTCCTGGCTATTTCGCGGCGCCGATACCGCGCGGACCGCGGGACAACGACACCATTCCTGATTGGGCGATTTCTCGGATACCGAACGGCTCCAGCAGCCGCAGCAGCGCTTCGATCTTGCCGCGGTTGCCGGTGGCCTCCACGGTCAGCGATTCCGGGGATACGTCAATGATGTTGGCGCGGAACAGGTTCGCCGCCTCGACCACCTGGCTGCGGGTACCGGCGTCGGCCCGTACCTTGATCAGCGCCAACTCACGCGACACCGAGTTGTCGTCTTCCTGCTCGATGATCTTGATCACGTTGATCAACTTGTTGAGCTGCTTGGTGATCTGTTCGAGCGGGGTTTCCTCGGCGGAGACCACGATGGTCATCCGCGACATGTTCTTGTCCTCGGTGGCACCGACGGCCAGCGACTCGATGTTGAAACCGCGCCGACTGAACAACGCCGCCACCCGCGCGAGCACGCCGGGTTTGTCCTCGACCAGCACCGACAACGTGTGCGTCTTCGGCGCCCCGATGCTCATCAGGCGTGCCCTTCGGTTTCGTCGTCGAACAGCGGGCGGATGCCGCGCGCGGCCTGGATCTCGTCATTGCTGGTGCCGGCGGCCACCATCGGCCACACCTGTGCGTCGGCGCCGACGATGAAGTCGATCACCACCGGGCGGTCGTTGATCGCCCGGGCCTGGTTAATGACGTCGACGACGTCTTCCTCACGCTCGCAACGCAATCCGACGCAGCCCAGCGCCTCGGCCAGCTTGACGAAGTCGGGGATGCGGTGCGAGTGCGTGGCCAGGTCGGTCTGCGAGTACCGCTCGTCGTAGAACAGGGTCTGCCACTGCCGCACCATGCCCAGGTTGCCGTTGTTGATCAGCGCCACCTTGATCGGGATGCCCTCAACCGCGCAGGTGGCCAACTCCTGGTTGGTCATCTGGAAGCAGCCGTCGCCGTCGATCGCCCAGACCTCGGCGTCGGGGCGGGCCATCTTGGCGCCCATGGCCGCCGGGATGGCGAAGCCCATGGTGCCCAGGCCGCCGGAATTCAGCCAGGTGCGCGGCTTTTCGTAGGAGATGAACTGCGCCGCCCACATCTGGTGCTGGCCCACGCCGGCGACGTACACCGCGTCCGGTCCGGCGATCTGGCCCAGCTTCTCGATCACGTATTCCGGGCCCAGGCTGCCGTCGCTCTGCGGCCCGTAGCTCAACGGGTAGGTGGACTGCACGTCGTCCAAATACGCCCACCAGTCGGTCATTTCGATGTTGCCCGGGATGTCGTAGTGCCGCAGCATCGCGATCAGGTCGGCGATGACGGCCTTGACGTCGCCGACGATCGGCACGTCGGCATGCCGGTTCTTGCCGATCTCGGCCGGGTCGATGTCGGCGTGAATGACCTTGGCCTCCGGCGCGAACGAGTCGAGCTTTCCGGTCACCCGGTCGTCGAAGCGGGTGCCCAGCGCGATCAGCAGGTCGCTCTTCTGCAGCGCCGCCACCGCCCCGACCGAGCCGTGCATGCCCGGCATGCCCATGTGCTGGCGATGACTGTCCGGGAACGCCCCGCGCGCCATCAGCGTGGTGACCACCGGGATCCCGGTCAGTTCGGCCAATTCGGCCAGTTCCTCGGTCGCCTCGCCCCGAATCACGCCGCCGCCCACGTACAGCACCGGTTTGCGCGCGGCCGCGATCAGCTTGGCGGCGTCGCGGATCTGCCTGCTGTGCGGTTTGGTGTTCGGCTTGTAGCCGGGCAACTCCATGCGCGGCGGCCAGCTGAACGTGCACTGGCCCTGCAGCACGTCCTTGGGGATGTCGACGAGCACCGCGCCGGGGCGCCCGGAGGCCGCGATGTGGAAGGCCTCGGCCATCACCCGCGGAATGTCGTCGCCGGAGCGAACCAGGAAGTTGTGCTTGGTGATCGGCATCGTGATGCCGGAGATGTCGGCCTCCTGGAAGGCGTCGGTCCCGATCAGCCCACGCCCGACCTGCCCGGTGACGGCGACCACCGGGATCGAGTCCATCTGCGCATCGGCCAGCGGCGTCACCAGATTGGTGGCGCCGGGACCCGAGGTCGCCATGCACACCCCGACCTTGCCGGTCGCGTGCGCATAGCCGCTGGCCGCGTGACCGGCGCCCTGCTCGTGGCGGACCAGCACGTGGCGCAGCTTCTTCGAATCGAACAGCGGGTCATAGACCGGCAGTACGGCGCCGCCGGGAATGCCGAAGATGACCTCGACGTCGAGTTCCTCCAGCGACCGGATCACCGACTGCGCGCCGGTCATTTGTACCGGGGCGACCCGTTTCGGGTGGGCCGCAGCGGCTTTTGCGGCGGGTTTCACGGTGTCCGGCGCGCCGTTGGCCGCGTGCTGCGGCTGTGGCTTGGTAGGTGCGCTCACGGTGACCTCTTATGTCCTCTTTGGTTGCGGGCGGGGGCATGAAAAAACCCCCGTCAGCTCCTGCTGTACGAGGGTTGCGCGTTGGTGCTGGATCGCTTCAAATGCCGAAGAACTAGTCAGACACCAACGCGCCGACTAAGTACTACGAGCATTCCGGGCTGACCCATAGCGTCCGACGGTAGCCTTCGCACAGCTCAGCAGTCAAATCCGGCCGCCGTCAGGGCGCGCCGCCCGACGGGTGAAATGATGCTCGGGTGGCCGACTCTCCCGTGGTGATCAAGGTTTCGCCGATGGCGCACTTCGCGGTCGGATTCGTGACCCTCGGCCTGCTGATACCGGTGCTGGCGTGGCCGCCGTGCGCGCCGGTGCTGGTCATCCCGGTGCTGTTGTCGGCAATGATCGCCCGGCTGCGCACCGTCGCCGACGACCAGGGCGTGACGGTGCGGACGCTGCTGGGCAGCCAGTCGGCGCGCTGGGAGGACATCGACGGGTTGCGGTTCAACCGGGGTTCGTGGGCACGCGCGCGGCTGAAAAGCGGCGCGGAGCTGCGGCTGCCCGCGGTAACCTTCGCGACCCTGCCGCAGTTGACCGAGGCCAGCTCGGGACGGGTGCCCAACCCGTACGGCTAGGCGATCGGATTCACCCCGTTGAGCAGCACCCACACCCCGATCCCGGCGGCGATGCCGCAGACCAGCGCGACGAATGAGCCGATGAACGGCCGATAGGCCCAGCCCCGCCCACCGTCCAGGGCGTAGCGGCCGGGACCGGCCAGGATGACCGCGACGGCGATGACGATCAGGGTGATCTGGTACTCGTGCCCGTCGGGCAGGAAGTACGTCAGGTTGTGCGCGTGCGGCTTGGCCGAGATGGTGACCAGCAGGCCGTTGATCAGGAACGCGAGCGCGCCCGCGGCGGCCACCGGCGTGAACAATCCCAGCACCAGCAGGGCGCCCGAGACGATCTCGCCGCCGGCGCTGACGTATGCGAGGATGTCGGCGTGGTGGTAGCCGACGTCGGACAGTGAGTTTCTGAACCCGGTCAGCCCCGAGCCGCCCCACCAGCCGAACAGCTTCTGCAGGCCGTGCGCGCCCAGCACCACGCCGAGCCCGACACGCAGGACCAGCAGTCCCAGGTGCTGTGTGCCGCGCCGGCCCACATCGCGCAGGTCGTCGTCGCGCTTGTCGACCCTGTCGTCCTGGGCGGGCTCGGTCGCCGAAATCGGTGCCGCCCGGGGCGCCGATTGCGGCTGGACGTAGGGCAACGGCTCCTGCTGGTCGAGCAGGCCATATCCCGGACTGCCGGGCTGGTTCGGGTCCTGGTAGGGGATCACACCGGTGGTTCCGAATTCACCTGGATACCCGACCGGCGTGAGGTCATCTTCGGGGTCGACCAGGCGGGCCGCGGCGGGGCGCCCCGGGGCTGGCTCCGGCGATTGACCCGGCGGCCGCCAGGGTGCGTCATGCGATTGACTGGTCACGGGTGCCAGGGTAAGGGCAAATCGCCTGGAATCGGGGATTTGAGCAGCGGTTTCGCGGGGCAATCGGCGCGCAACCCCCCAAACCGGCCCAGATCGGCCTCCGCGGGCCCAAAAGCCGTGGTGTGCGCGGCGCGGGCGCGGGTAGTCAGCCCGACAGTGACCGTGACAGCACAGCGCCGGGTCCGGCTGACCCATCACATCGTCGAACTCGACGACGGGCGGCACATCGGGCTCTCCGTCGGCGGGCGGGGAATCCCGCTGGTCTTCATGCATGGCCTGCTGTTGAGCCGCCGCGCGTACCTGCGCATGCTCAGCCGCATCGCTGGTCAGGGATTTCTGGTCGTCGCCGTCGATGCGGCCGGTCACGGGGACACCTGGCGGCTGCCCAGCGATGCGTGCAGCTTCACCGATCGCGCGGACGCGGTGTTGCGCACCCTGGACGCGCTCGGCGTGGGGCAGGCCCTGTTCGCCGGCCATTCGATGGGTGGACGCATGACCATCCAGCTGGCCGCTCGGGCGCCCGAGCGGGTGCTGGCCGCCGTCCTGTTCGACGCGGCGGCCGGGCAGCGGTTCGACAAAGCCATCCCGAAACTGGTGAAGTCCCCGCGCAAGGCGCTGGGAGCGGTCTACGTCGCGTTCCGCGACACGCTGGGCGACCCCTTCCAGGTCGAACACGGCGAACGGCTCGGCTATTTGCGCTTGCTGGCGTCGGTGGCCACACCCAACCTGGGCAATCCGCTCGGGGCATACCGCACGATCCGGGCCATCCTCGAGTCCGGTGACTACACCCCGATGCTGCGCGCGATGCGCGACGAGGTGATGCCCACCATGGTGGTGCACGCCGAAAAGGACATGATCGTCCCGTTCCGCTGCGCACGCGAAATCGCCGAGGACTGCGACGGCAGCCTCTACAAGGTTCCCGGCGCGTACCACTCGTGGATGATCGCCCGGCCCCGTCAGGGTGCCGACGCGTTCCGGCAACTGCTCGACGGTGAACTCGGGGAGGTGATCCGCGACGCCGCCGACGCGTACGGCATCGCCGACGTCGACGACCACGCGGCGTGGGAGCGTGAGCTGCTCGACCCCGATGGCCTGCTGCTTGAGTTCGTCCGCGACGACGGCAGCACCGAAATCGGGGCGGAGGAACCCGACCACGTCGAACTCGAACCGGTGCGCCACACCCAGCGCACCCACGAGCGGATGTCGTGGATGCGGCGAGCATACCGGCGGTGGGCCGCCAGGCACATGCAGCAGGAACGGTCGGCGATCCGCCGCAACACCCGAATCCGACCGCAATAGACGACCGCGGATTCCCGTAGCCTGTCGATCATGCGGATACGCCGGTCGGTTCGGTGCGGGCTCGCCGCGCTGTCCGTGGCGGTGCTGGTCGCCAGCGGCTGCGCGCGGTTCAACGACGCGCAATCGCAGCCCTTCACCACCAACCCGGAGCTTCGGCCCCAGCCCAGTTCGACGCCTCCCCCGCCGCCGCCGCTGCCCCCGACGCCGTTCCCCAAGGCGTGCCCCGCGCCGGGGGTGATGCAGGGCTGCCTGGAGAGCACCAGCGGGCTGATCATGGGGGCCGACAGCAAGACCGCGCTGGTGGCCGAACGCACCACCGGC
This sequence comes from Mycobacterium conspicuum, assembly GCF_010730195.1. Classification (NCBI taxonomy): domain Bacteria; kingdom Bacillati; phylum Actinomycetota; class Actinomycetes; order Mycobacteriales; family Mycobacteriaceae; genus Mycobacterium; species Mycobacterium conspicuum. The sequence continues at coordinate 1,497,440 of NZ_AP022613.1, read as the reverse complement.
GCCGTCAAGGAAATCTCGGTCAGCGCCGAACCGAAGGTGAAGACGGTCATCCCCGTCGACCCCTCCGGGGACGGGGGCCTGATGGACATCGTGCTGTCGCCGACCTACACCCAGGACCGGCTGATGTACGCCTACATCAGCACGCCCACCGACAACCGGGTAATCCGGGTCGCCGACGGCGATGTCCCGAAGGACATCCTGACCGGAATCCCCAAGGGCGCCACCGGCAACACCGGCGCGTTGATCTTCACCAGCCCGACCACGCTGGTGGTGCTGACCGGTGACGCGGGCAACCCGGCGATGGCCGCCGACCCGAAATCGTTGGCCGGCAAGGTGTTACGCATCGAGCAGCCGACGACCGTGGGTCAGACACCGCCGACGACGGCGCTGTCCGGCATCGGCTCCGGCGGCGGGCTGTGCACCGACCCCATCGACGGCTCGCTGTACGTCGCCGACCGCACGCCCACCGGGGACCGCCTGCAACGCATCACCAAGAAGTCCGAGGTCTCCACCGTGTGGTCGTGGCCGGACAAGCCGGGCGTGGCCGGGTGTGCGGCCATGGATTCGACGGTGCTGATCAACCTGATCAACCCCAAGCTGACGGTGGCGGTGCGGCTGTCCGCGTCGACGGGAGCGGTCACCGGCGACCCCGATGTGGTCCGTAAGGACACGCACGCGCACGCGTGGGCGCTGCGGATGTCGCCCGACGGCAACGTCTGGGGCGCGACCGTCAACAAAACCGCCGGGGACGCGGAGAAGCTCGACGACGTGGTGTTCCCGCTGTTCCCGCAGGGCGGCGGCTTCCCGCGGAACAACGACGATAAGACCTAAGTCCCGTCCAGGGTGAACCGCAGGCCGTAGCGGCGGGGCACGTCGACGCGGGGCTGGCCGCGAAAGAACGTCGGATCGGGCGTGCCGCCGTCGTCGTCGTCATCGATGTCGACCAGGCCGTCTACATCGGAGAGGTACAGCGGATCATCCTCGTCGGCGGACTCCGGCACCCAGGTGGCGACGGGTTCCAACAGGTAGGCCACGTGATCGCCGACGTCGAACCGGCTCACGATCCGGCCGACGAACCAGGCGATCGCGTCGTCGAGCATCGGCATGCCCTGCGGGCCGGCGCGCCACGAGCAGCGATCGAACTTGTTGAGCTGATGGCCGGTTTGGCCGCCGAACAGGTCGGCCAGCGCGCGGTGGCGGCGCGACAGCACGTGCACCGCCAGGTGTTGGGACAGGCTGGCCACCCCGGTGGTGTGACTGCCCTTGGCCAGACCGACCAAAAACCGTGGTGGCGTCACCCCGGTTTGGGTGGCGAAGCCCACCAGGCAGCCCGCGGGTTGGCCGGCGGCCTGGGTTGTCACCACGAACGCCGGAAGATCCAGCATCGTCATGAATTCTTCGAAGGTTTCGTCGGCCATCCCACCATCATGGCCGCAGACCGGGTGTTTCGGCAGGGTTTGCCGGCGATCAGTCCTGCCCGCAGGCCTTCAACACCAGTTCACGCACCCGGGCCGCATCGGCCTGGCCGCGGGTGGCCTTCATCACCGCACCGACGATCGCGCCCGCCGCGGCGACCTTGCCGCCGCGAATCTTTTCCGCCACATCAGGATTGGCGGCGAGGGCCTCGTCGACGGCCGCCTGCGTCACCGAGTCGTCGCGCACCAGCGCCAGGCCGCGGGCCGTCATCACCTGTTCGGGCTCGCCCTCCCCGGCGAGCACACCCTCAACCACCTGGCGGGCCAGCTTGGTGGACAGCTTGCCCTCGTCGACCAACGCCACCACAGCGGCAACCTGGGCTGGGGTGATGGACAGCTCCTCCAGCGGCACGCCGGCCTCATTGGCCTTCTGCATCAAGAAGTTTCCCCACCACGCGCGGGCCTGCTCGGCCGACGCCCCGTGTTCGACTGTCGCGGTGACCAATTCGATCGCGCCCGCGTTGACCAGGTCGCGCATCACCTCGTCGGAAATGCCCCATTCCTGCTGAATCTTCTTGCGGCTCAACCACGGTAGCTCGGGGATGGTCTGGCGCAGCCGCTCGACGAGCTCGCGGCTGGGCGCGACGGGCTCCAGGTCCGGCTCGGGGAAATAGCGGTAGTCCTGGGCCGTCTCCTTGGCCCGGCCCGGGCTGGTGTATCCGCCGGCTTCCTGAAAGTGCCGGGTCTCCTGGATGATCCGGCCGCCGGACGCCAGGACCGCGGCCTGGCGCTGCATTTCGTAACGCACCGCGACCTCGACGCTTTTCAGCGAGTTGACGTTCTTGGTTTCGGTTCGGGTGCCGAATTCGGCGGTTCCGATCGGCTTCAGTGACACGTTGGCGTCACAGCGCATCGAACCCTGGTCCATCCGGACGTCCGATACGTTCAACGCGCGCAACAGGTCTCGCAACGCCGTCACATAGGCCCGGGCGATCTGCGGCGCCCGCGCCCCGGCGCCCTCGATGGGCTTGGTGACGATTTCGATCAGCGGCACGCCGGCCCGGTTGTAGTCGATCAGCGACGTCGTGGCGCCGTGGATGCGGCCGGTTTCGCTGCCGATGTGGGTCAGCTTGCCGGTGTCCTCCTCCATGTGCGCGCGTTCGATCTCCACCCGCCAGGTGCTGCCGTCGTCCAGCGGGGCTTCCAGGTAACCGTTGATGGCGATCGGCTCGTCGTACTGCGAGATCTGGTAGTTCTTCGGCATGTCCGGGTAGAAGTAGTTCTTCCGGGCAAACCGGCACCAGGGCACGATCTCGCAGTTCAGCGCCAGCCCGATTCGGATCGCCGATTCCACCGCCACCTGGTTGAGCACCGGCAACGAGCCGGGCAGGCCCAGGCACACCGGACACACCTGCGTGTTGGGTTCGGCGCCGAAGGTGGTGGCGCAGCCGCAGAACATCTTGGTCGCGGTGGACAACTCGACGTGCACCTCGAGTCCGAGCACTGGATCGAACCGCGCGACGACGTCGTCGTAATCCATCAGGTCGGCCACTGAAGTCATGGCTCGATCCTAATGGCGAGCCCGGCGGTCAGCGGCCGGGGAGCATATCGGCCAGCGCGGCGGCCATCTCCAGGTAGCCGCGTCGGCTTTCCTTGCTCAATTTGTCCAGCCCGATTTCTCGGCCCTCATGCACGTGCCGATCGAAGGGCAGCAGCACCGTGGCGGCGACCTGAGCCGACAAATGCTCGACCTGCTTGGCGGCCACGGTGCCGGGCTTGCCCGGCTCGAGGTGGTTGATCGCGAGCACGGTCGAAGCGACCAATGCCCGATATCCGTTGTGGGACAACCACTCCAGCGTGGTTTTGGTCTTGCGTAGCGCGTCGATCGAGGGGCTGGTGACCACCACCAGGGCCCGTGCTTCGGTGAGGACCGCGTCCATCACGCTGGAATTGAGCTCCTTGACGCAGTCCACCAGCAGCAGCGAGTAGTGCTTGCCGAGAACGGAAAACGCCTTCACCACGTCGCCGCGCCCCGCCCGCCAATCGGTGTGCGCGTAGTCCGGCAGGCCGAGCACCTCCAGCCCGCAACTGTTCATGTAGGTGTGCGCGCGCACGTCGATATACCGCGCGACGGTGTCGTCGGCGACCAAATCGGCCATGCTCAATGGGGTGCGGCGACCATGCCGATCCGCCAAGTCACCCGCGTCGAGGTCGACGGCGATCACCCGGTCGTCGCGCACCTGTGCGAAGGTCGAGCCGAGCGCCTCCACCACCGCCGTCTTGCCGACACCCCCCTTGAGGTTGAGCACGGCGATGGGAAATGCGCCGCCCACCGGGGTCCGGATGCGATCCCGCAGACCGGCTTCGTAGGCCAATTCCTTGCTCGGGCCCAGATCGATCCCGATTCGGCGCAGGACCCCTCGCCAGTTCAGCCTGTCGGGGCTCGCTTCATCCTGCTGCTCGAGGCCGTCGAGCGCCGTTCCGCCCGGCAGTCGCTCACGCCGAAGCGGCGACGGTGCCCCCATTGCTGGCGTCGGATCATCCGATGCGGACGGCCGTGGGAAGCGGGGCGCGTCCGCCCGATGGACCTGCGGGCGAATGGGATCAGCCGGTTGGGCCGCATGTTGAACGACTCTGCGATTCGACCCGCTCATATTTGCCCGTATTACCAATCCGCGCCGACGGGAAACGGCAAATCCCCCCGCTTTTGCGAACCTTCGGTAGCGCCGAATTAACAACTGTCTGAATTTGCCTGCCACAGAACGCTTGAGCCGGCCCCATCGGTGGTCTACTATGCGAATCGAAATTCGCGTTCCAGTTTGGGGACGACTATGAGCCAGCACGCAGCACCGTCGGCACCAGCGGTGAAGGCCGAATTCCGCCCGCCCCAGCAAGCGCGCAGTCGCGCGGCGCTGCAACGACTCCTCGCATCGGCCGAACACGTGCTGATCAACGACGGACCCGACGAGCTCACCATCGCCCGCGTCGCCGAACACGCCGGAGTCTCCGTCGGCGGGGTCTATCGGCGGTTCGCCGGCAAAGAACAATTGATCGACGCGGTCAAACAGGCGCTCGCGGAGCGGCTCGGGCACAGTGTGGCGACCGCACTGGAAAACGCCGGAGCCTCGCTGCACGGAGTTGTCGACGCCTTGGCGACGGCGCTGAGCGACACCCTGGACGAAAGCGCCCGGCTGATTCCCGCCATCCTGGCCGGCGGGCGCACCGCCGACCCCCCGGCGGAAGGGCTGCGAATCTTCACCGACTTGCGGCAGCGATTCGTCGACGCCATGGCCCCCTACCGTGACCAGATCCGGCACCCCAACCCGGATGTTGCGCTGGAGATGACGTTTCGCAACGTGATCGGGTCGGGGGCACACCGCGCGGCGATGTCCACCTGGCTGCCTGACGGGCTGACGTGGCGACAGTGGGCCCGGGAAATCACCGACATGACCACAAGATATCTGACCAATGACCGTTAAAACTAGCCTACCACAAGGACTTTCATGCTGAGGGTGATGAGACGGCTGTGGCTGCCGCTGTTGGTGCTGATGATGGTTGTGATTGGGGGGTTTGTGATATCGCGCATGCACGGGATCTTCGGATCGGATACCGAGATCACCCGCGAGGGGTCCGGGATCAACAACGACGCGAAGCCCTTCAACCCGAAGCAGGTGACCTACGAGGTCTTCGGGCCGGCCGGGTCCGTCGCGACGATCAATTACCTTGACCTGTCGGCGAATCCGCAAAGTGTCAAGGGCGCACCTCTTCCGTGGGTGCTCACCCTGACCACCACCGCGCCCGCGACGATGCCGATCTTGCTCGCCCAGGGCAACGCCGAATCGATCGGCTGCCGCATCACGGTGGACGGCAAGGTCAAGGACGAGAAGTCGGCCAGCGGGGTGGACGCGTTCACCTTCTGCCAGGTGAAGTCGGCATGAGCGCCGACCGCCCGCCGGCCATCGCCCACTTCATCCGCGTGTTCGCGGTGCCGATTCTGCTGGGCTGGCTGGCATTGGTGGTGTTGCTCAACGTCGCGGTGCCGTCCCTGGAAGAAGTGGGACAGACGCACTCGGTGTCGCTGAGCCCCGGGGATGCGCCGTCGATGCGGGCGATGAAGCACATCGGCCGCGTGTTCAAGGAATCCGACTCCGACGCCTCGGCGATGGTGGTGCTCGAGGGCGATCAACCGCTCGGCGACGAGGCCCACCGCTATTACGCCGAGTTGATCCGCAAGTTCCGCGCCGACACCAAACACGTCACGCATGTGCAGGACTTCTGGGGTGATCCGCTGACGGCGGCCGGTGCCCAAAGCGCCGATAACAAGGCCACCTATGTGCAAATCTATTTGGCCGGCAACATGGGTGAGGCGCTGGCCAACGAATCCGTCGGCGCGGTGCGCCACATCGTCGACAGCGTGCCGACACCGCCGGGTCTGCACGTCTATGTCACCGGCACCACGGCGTTGTTCGCCGATCAGCACAAGGTCGGCGACAAGAGCCTGAAGGTGGTCACCGCGATCACCGTGGCGGTAATCCTGATCAGTTTGTTCATCGTGTACCGCTCGGCGGTCACGGTGCTGTTGGTGTTGGTGATGGTGATGCTCGAGGTGGTGGCCGCCCGCGGGGTGGTGGCGGCCTTGGGGTACTACGGCCTGATCGGCCTGTCGACGTTCTCGGTGAACCTGCTCACCATGCTGGGCATCGCGGCGGGCACCGACTACGCGATCTTCGTGCTGGGCCGCTATCACGAAGCCCGCAACGCCGGGCAGGACCGCACGAGCGCCTTCTACACGATGTACAAGGGCACCGCGCACGTCGTGCTGGGCTCGGGCCTGACGGTCGCGGGATCCACGCTCTGCCTGCATTTCACCCGGCTGCCGATGTTCCAATCCCTGGGCATTCCGTTGGCGATCGGTATCACGGTGGCCGTGCTGGCGTCGTTGACCTTGGCGCCGGCGATCCTGGTGATCGGCGGCCGGTTCGGGCTGTTCGAGCCCAAACGCGTTGCCCGCACCCGCGGTTGGCGGCGAGTGGGCACGGCCGTGGTGCGCTGGCCCGGACCGGTCCTGGCGGCGACGTGCGCGCTGGCGCTGGTCGGACTGATCACCCTGCCCGGTTACAAGGCCAGCTACAACGACCGCCTGTTCATGCCGAAAAACATCCCGGCGATGCAGGGTTTCGACGTCGCCGACCGGCACTTCAATCAGGCCCGGATGAACCCGGAATTGTTGATGGTGCAGACCGATCAGGATTTACGCAACTCGGCCGACATGCTGATCATCGAACGGATCGCCAAAAACATCTTCCACACCCCCGGAATCGCACGCGTGCAGACGATCTCGCGCCCGCTGGGCACCCCGATCGACCACACCTCCCTGCCATATCAAATGGGTATGCAGGGCGTGGCCCAGCAGCTGACGCGCGACTACATGCAAGGCCAGATGGACCAGATGCTGGTCATGGCCAACCAGATGGAAACCATGATTACCACGATGGAATCCATGGTGGAGATCATGCAGGAGATGACCGGCATCATGCACCATATCGTCGGGCAGATGAAGACCATGGTCGCCGAAATGAACGACCTGCGGAACCACATCTCAGACTTCGACGACTTCTTCCGGCCGATCCGCAGCTACTTCTATTGGGAGAGGCACTGTTTCGACATCCCGGTATGCCAGGCGTTGCGGTCGGTGTTCGACACCCTGGACGGCGTCGACGTCCTGTCCGACGCAATCGGCGAGCTGATGCCTGACATGGACCGCATGGACGCCATCATGCCCAAGATGCTCAAGCTGCTCACGCCGATGCTCTCGATGATGCGCTCGATGCACACCATGATGCTGTCGATGCATTCCACGATGGCCGGGATGCAGGATCAACAGGCCTCCATGGCGGGCAAGGGCAACTCGATGGGTCAGGCCTTCGACACCGCCAAAAACGACGACTCGTTCTACCTGCCCCCGGAAGTGTTCGACAACCCCGACTTCAAGCGGGGCATGGACATGTTCATCTCACCGGACGGAAAAGCGGTGCGGTTCATCATCTCTCACCTCGGTGATCCCGCCAGCCCCGAGGGCATCACCCACGTCGACGCGATCCGCAACGCCACGTTCGAGGCCATCAAGGGCACCCCGCTGGAGAACGCCCGCATCTACATCGGCGGCACCGCGGCCATCGCCAAAGACATGAAACAAGGATCCACCTACGACCTGCTGATCGCTGGCGTCGGCGCGCTGATCTTGATCTTCATCGTGATGCTGATCTTGACCCGCGCCGTGATCGCCTCGGCGGTCATCGTCGGCACCGTGCTGCTATCGTTGGGAACCTCGTTCGGGCTGTCGGTGCTGATCTGGCAATACATCCTTGGCATCCAACTGCATTGGATGATCCTGGCCATGTCGGTGATTATCCTGCTGGCCGTGGGATCGGACTACAACCTGCTGCTGGTTTCCCGGTTCAAAGAGGAGATCCACGCCGGCATCAAGACCGGCATCATCCGATCCATGGCCGGCACCGGCGCCGTCGTCACCTCCGCCGGGCTGGTCTTCGCCTTCACCATGCTCTCCTTTGGGCTGTCCGCTTTGATGTCGCTGGCCCAGGTCGGCAGCACCATCGGCATGGGTCTGCTGTTCGACACCCTGATCGTGCGGTCGTTCATGACCCCGTCGATCGCGGCGATGCTCGGCCGCTGGTTCTGGTGGCCGCAGCGGGTACGCTCCCGGCCGCTGCGCAAGCCGGCGTCAACCGTGGCTCAGGCCAGCGCGTCCGAGCACGATTGGGCGCTGATGCCCTAGCCGATGTCGCGGCGCGTGGCCCACCACGTGAGCGCGACAACGACGGCCTGCGCGACGGCGCGCACCGGCGCAAGCGCCCGCGGAATCCCAGTCCTGCGCAGGACTTCGGGGTGGTTGAATTGGTCGACGGCCGCCGGCAGGGTCGGCAGCAGCAAGCCGATGTTGGCCCAACGCGCAACGACGCGCAGGCGCGGGATGAACATGCTGATGCCGCCGACGATCTGAATGACGGCGGTGATCGCGCTTATGGGCCGGCGCCGTCGCGAGAGTTGTTCGGGGACCAGACTTTCGAACCATTCGTGCTTGACGAGGTGCGCGATCCCCGCCCCGGTGAACACCGCTCCGAGCAGCACCCTCGCCTTGCGGGTGGGATCCGATGCACTCATCTTGAGCCCCTTTTCCTGGATTGACCCACCGCACGCAGGAACGTCTCGGTGAAGACGTCGCAGACGGTGTCGAGGTCGGGCAGTTCCAGTCCCGGAAGTTGCGGCACCGCCGGGCGCACCAGCAGATGCACCGCTATGGGGGCGATCAGCTGCTGGATGAGCAACGGCAGTGGGATGTCGCGGATGCGTCCAGCCTGCACTTCGCCGCTCAGCCAGCCGCCCAGGGTGGCCAGCAGGCGGGGGGCGTTGTGCCCCAACAGATTCTGGATGGCCGGGCTATCGGGCCGGGCCAGCGCCTCGGCCAACAGGGCGGGAGCCACGCGGGGCTCGCGGTTGAGGGTGCGGGCAATCAGGCCGTAGAGGCGGCGCACCGTGGCGGGCAGGTCATCGTGGCCATCGTCGAAGAAGTCTTCGATCTGCAGCAGCGGGCTGTGCCGTTCGAACAACGCCCGCAGCAGATCGTCACGGCCACCAAAAACCACGTAGAGGCTGTGCACCGAACAGTGCGCACGCGTGGCGATGGCATCCAGGGTCGCTGCGGCCAACCCGGAGCCGCTGACCAATTCGGCGGCGGCATCCAGGGCGCGGGTGCGCACCGGGGCTTGGCCGCCCGGATCCACCCCGGCCGCCCGGACCGCCTCGTCGAGGGCCGCGCGGGACCCGCCGAGGCGGCGGATCAAGGTGCTGCGCGAGACCCCCGCCTCGCGCGCGATCGCGATCACCGGCACGTCGGCGACGTCCTTGCCCAGGGCGTCGGCGGCCCGCAGCGCGGCCTGCACGAGGTCGTCGGCCACGCTTGACTGGGTTTCGGAGGTCGGGGCGGTCACCGCAGGCTCTGGGCGCCGTCGACCACGAGGTTCGCCCCGCTGATGTAGCTGCCCAAATCGGAGGCCAAAAACAAGACGGCTTTGGCGATTTCGTCTGGCCAGCCGGGGCGCCCCAGCGGCATCATGGTGGTCAGCATCTGGGCGAACCCGCCCGACTTCACCGCCGCCTGCAGCATCTCGCGCGCCTTGGCGGCTTCGGCGGGGACCTGCTGCGAGGCGAACGAGCCGTCGCGCAACATCGCCAGGCGTTCCTCGGTGATGGTCGAACCTGGGGTCACGGCGTTGACCAGGATCTGGTGTGGCGCAAGTTCTTTCGCAAGATTCTGGGTGGCCGCCCACAGCCCGGCCTTGGCCGCGGCGTAGGCGGCCAACGGGCCCATCGGTTTGAACGCGTCGACCGACAACAGGTTGATGATGCGGCCGCCGCCGCCGGCGTCGATCATCGCCTTGGCGGCGTATTGGGCCAGAAAGAACGCGCCCTTCAGGTCGGCGCCGACGACGTCGTCGAAAAGCGCTTCGCTGGTATCCAGCGCGAAGGACGGCGTATACAGCGCGGCGTTGTTGACCAGGATGTCCACCCGGCCGAAACGCGTTGTTGCGATGTCGATTACCCGCCGCGAGTCCTCGAGGGAGCCGACGTCTGCCTGCACGCCGACCGCCGTTCCGCCGATCCCGGCCATCTCGTCCTGGAGGCGCCGCAAAGCCTCGGCGCCGCGTCCGGTGAACACCACCGAGGCGCCGGCCTGCGCCAGCCGGCGCACGGTCGCCTCGCCCAGACCACGGCTTCCGCCCGTGACTACCGCGCACCGATCCTTCAGCGACAGCAAATCTGCGAATGGTGGGGGTTCGGGGATGGTGGGCAGAGGGGGTAAACTTGACACAACAAGTAAGCTACCCCGTATTCGAGTATCACACAAGGAGGCGATGGCGGTGGAACTGACCGACGCCCAGATCGACGCGATGACGCCTCAGCAGCGGCGAGAGCTGATCGTTCGTCTGCAGCGCCCGATTTCAGACTTTGTCGATCCCGAGTTGGCGGCGCGGGTGCGGCGCGCTCGGCTGCGGGTCATGGTCGGCGGATCGCTGGCCCTGATTCCCTGGATCGTGTACCTGACCGTCACCCTCCCGGATCGCTACCTGGTCTCGAATTGGCCCGTCACCTGGGTCGGCTTCGATGCCCTGCTGGTGGCGTGATGGCGGCCACGGCGTACCTCGGCTCGCGCCGTCGCGTGCTCGTTGTGCTCAGCGGGTTCGCCACGGCGATTCTGCTGATCTGCGACGCGTGGTTCGACGTGAACACCGCCGGACCAGACGACGTGTGGCGGTCCGTCTTTGTCGCGGCATTCGCCGAACTGCCGCTGGCGGTGTTGCTGATCTCGGGAACGCTGCGCCTGATGCGAATGATGGGGGGCCGGTTGTGGTTGCTGCCGCCCGACGGCCACCTGTGGAACCTGGAGCTGCCCGCCTAACCGAAGAATGCCGCGGCGTCGTCGTAGCGGCTGTCGGGCACCAGCTTGAGCTGACGCGTCGCGTCGGCCAGCGACACCCGGCCGATGTCCTGCCCGCGCAACGACACCATCTGGCCGTACTCCCCCGCGTGCGCGGCGTCGGCCGCGTTCACGCCGAACCGGGTGGCCAGCACCCGGTCATAGGCCGTCGGGGTGCCGCCGCGCTGGACGTGGCCCAGCACGGTCACCCGGACGTCCTTGTTGATCCGTTTCTCCACCTCGCTGCCCAGCTGCGCCGCCACCCCGGTGAAGCGCTCATGGCCGAACTCGTCAATTCCGCCTTCGCGCAATCCCATTGAGCCCTCGACCGGTTTGGCGCCCTCGGCCACGACGCAGATGAAATGCGAATCCCCGCGCTGGAAGCGGCGTTTGACGAGCCGGCAGACCTCTTCGACGTCGAAGGGCTGTTCCGGGATGAGCGTCATGTGTGCACCCGACGCCAGCCCCGAGTTCAGCGCGATCCAGCCGGCGTGCCGGCCCATCACCTCCACCAGCATCACCCGCTGGTGGGATTCGGCGGTGCTGTGCAACCGGTCGATGGCCTCGGTGGCCACGGTCAACGCGGTGTCATGGCCGAAAGTCACGTCGGTGCAGTCGATGTCGTTGTCGATCGTCTTGGGCACGCCGACCACCGGCACGTTCTCCTCGGCGAGCCAGTGCGCGGCCGTCAGCGTGCCCTCGCCGCCGATCGGGATGAGCACGTCGATGCCGTTGTCGTCCAGCGTCTGCTTGATCTGGTTCAGCCCGGCCCGCAGTTTGTCGGGGTGCACGCGGGCGGTGCCCAGCATCGTCCCGCCCTTGGCCAGCAGCCGGTCGTTGCGGTCGTCGTTGGCCAGCTGCATGCGCCGGTTTTCCAGCAAGCCGCGCCAGCCGTCCTGGAACCCGACCACCGACGAGCCGTACCTGCTGTCGCAGGTGCGCACGATCGCCCGGATGACGGCATTGAGCCCGGGGCAGTCGCCGCCTCCGGTGAGAATTCCGATCCGCATGCATTTATCTTGCCCTGCGCGACCGCTCAACGGCGCGTGAAGCGGCGCGCTAAATCGCCGACGGCAGCGGGCCGCGCGCGACCTCGTAGGCCGCACCCACCCGGTAGAGGCGGTCGTCGGCCAGCGCCGGCGCCATGATCTGCAGCCCCACCGGCAGCCCGTCGTCCGGCGACAGCCCCGACGGCACCGACATGCCGCAGTGGCCGGCCAGGTTCAGCGGCAGGGTGCACAGGTCGAACAGGTACATGGCCAGTGGATCGTCGACCTTCTCGCCCAGCCCGAAGGCGGTGGTCGGGGTCGTCGGCGTCACCAGCACGTCGACGCTGCGGTAGGCCTCCTCGAGGTCGCGCGCGATCAACGTCCGCACCTTCTGCGCCTGGTTGTAGTAGGCGTCGTAGTAGCCGGCCGACAACGCGTACGCACCAATCATGATGCGCCGCTTGACTTCTGGGCCGAATCCGGCGGCCCGGGTCAGCGCCATCACTTCCTCGGCGGAATGCGTGCCGTCATCGCCGACGCGCAGTCCGTAACGCATCGCGTCGAAGCGCGCCAGGTTGCTCGACACCTCCGACGGCAGGATCAGGTAGTAGGCGGCCAGCGCGTGATCGAAGTGCGGGCAGTCGACCTCGCTGACCTCGGCGCCGAGTTCGGTCAACTGCTTGACCGCGGCCTCGAACGACGCCAGCACGCCGGGCTGGTAGCCCTCGCCGCTGTGCAGCTGCCGGACCACCCCGACCCGCACCCCGCGCAGGTCCCCGGCCGCGCCGGCCTGGGCGGCGCCTACCACGTCGGGCACCTCGGCGTCGATGGAGGTGGAGTCGCGTGCGTCGTGCCCGGCGATCACCCGGTGCAGCAGCGCCGTGTCCAGCACGGTGCGGGCGCACGGACCGCCCTGGTCCAGCGACGACGCGCACGCCACCAGCCCATAGCGCGACACCGTGCCGTAGGTGGGTTTGACGCCGACGGTGGCGGTCAGCGCGGCGGGCTGCCGGATGGAGCCCCCGGTGTCGGAGCCGATGGCCAGCGGCGCCTGGAACGCGGCCAGCGCCGCCGCGCTGCCGCCGCCGGAGCCGCCGGGCACCCGGTCGGTGTTCCACGGGTTGCGGGTGGGGCCGTAGGCGGAGTTCTCCGTCGAGGAGCCCATCGCGAACTCGTCCATGTTGGTCTTGCCCAGGATCGGGATGCCGGCCGCGCGCAGTCGCGCGGTCAGCGTGGCGTCATACGGCGACCGCCAGCCATGCAGGATCTTGGACCCGCAGGTGGTGGGCATGTCGGTGGTGGTGAACACGTCCTTGAGCGCCAGCGGCACCCCGGCCAGCGCCGACGGCAGCCGCTCGCCGGCGGCGAGCGCCTCGTCGACGGCGCCCGCGGCGCTCAATGCCGCGTCGGCCGCCACGTGCAGGAAGGCGTGGTAGCGGTCGTCGGTCGCCTCGATCTGGTCCAGGCAGGCCCGGGTGGCCTCGACCGACGACAGCTCCTTGGCGGCGATCTTGGCGGCCAGCGTCGCGGCGTCGAGCCGGATGATGTCGGTCACTGGCCCTCCCCCAGGATCTGGGGCACGGCGAAGCGGCCGTCGACGGCCTCCGGCGCCGCGGCCAGCGCCTCGGCCTGCGTCAGGCACGGGGCCGTCTCGTCCGGGCGCGTCACGTTGACGTCCTTGAGCGGGTTGTCGGTCGCCTCGACGCCGGTGACGTCGATCGACTGGATCTGGCTGACGTGGGTCAGGATGGCGTCGAGTTGGCCGGCGAAGCTGTCCAGCTCGGCATCGGTCAGCGCCAGCCGGGCCAGCTTGGCCAGATGGGCGACCTCGTCTCGGGAGATCTGGGACACGAGCGAAAAGCCTAGCCAAACGGTCGGGCTGCGTTCGAACTCAGGGCCTGGGCGAAACGCGACGGATACATGGCTGTGCCACAGTGGGCCCGTGCCGTCGTATCTGTTGCGCATCGAGCTCGTCGACCGCCCGGGCAGCCTGGGCTCGTTAGCCGTGGCGCTCGGGTCGGCCGGCGCCGACATCCTGTCGCTCGACGTGGTGGAGCGCGGCGCGGGTTACGCGATCGACGACCTGGTCATCGAGCTGCCGCTGGGCGCGATGCCGGACATCCTGATCACCGCGGCCGAGGCGCTGCCCGGCGTCCGGGTCCACAGCGTGCGCCCGCATACCGGCCTGCTGGAGGCACACCGCGAGCTGGAGCTGCTCGACCGCGTGGCGGCTGCCCCCGACAACGAGTCCAAGCTGCAGGTGCTCGCCGACCAGGCGCCCAAGGTGCTGCGGGTGAGCTGGTGCACGGTCCTGCGCAGTCGCGACCAGACGTTGCACCGCCTGGCCGGCAGTGCCGGCGCGCCGGAGACGCGGGCCGTTTCGGCGCCGTGGCTGCCGATCGAGCACGCCACGACGCTGGACGGCGGCGCCGACTGGGTGCCGCAGGAGTGGCGCGACATGGACACCACCATGGTGGCCGCCCCACTGGGCGACCCGCACACGGCGGTGGTGTTGGGCCGTCCGGGCCCGGAGTTCCGGCCGTCGGAGGTCGCCCGGCTGGGGTACCTGGCCGGCATCGTGGCCACCATGCTGCGCTAAACAACGGCGGGCGTCGCACCGAGTCTGCGCTCAGCGCAACATTTTTGGCGATTTTCCGCACTGGGCGCAGTTTCGACGCCGAATGGTTCAGTGAGCCGGGCTCGGAACCTTCTCCGGGGTCGCGGCCGGGGCCACCGGGTCACCGTCTTCCCACAGCAGCAGCTGACGAACCGCCGAACGCGGCCCGTACGGTCGCAGCATGGTGCTGGCCGGGCGGGGGCGTACCCGTTGCGGCCACCAGAACCAGCGCCCCAGCAGCGTCGCGACCGACGGCGTCATGAACGAGCGCACGATCAACGTGTCGAACAACAGTCCCAGGCCGATCGTCGTCCCGATCTGACCGAGCACCTGAAAACCACTGAACACGAACGCGCACATGGTGACGGCGAAGACGATGCCGGCGGAGGTGACGACGGAGCCGGTGCCGGCCATCGCACGCACGACGCCGGTCTTCAGGCCGGCATGGATCTCCTCCCGGAAGCGCGAGATCAGCAACAGGTTGTAGTCCGACCCGACGGCCAGCAACAGGATGATCGCCAACGCCAGCACAACCCAATACAGCTGAATCCCAAACAGGTACTGCCACACCAAAACCGACAACCCGAAGGAGGCGCCCAGCGACAGGGCCACCGTGCCCACGATCACCAGCGCGGCGACCAGGCTTCGCGTGATGATCATCATGATCAGCAGGATGAGGCTGAGCGCGGCGAACGCCACGATCATCAGGTCGTACTTGGCCCCGTCCTGGATGTCCTTGTACGTCGCCGCGACGCCGCCGACATAGATGTTGGCGCCGGCCAACGGCGTGCCCTTCAACGCCTCATGCGCGGCGTTGGTGATCGGGTCGATGTGCGAAATACCTTGGGGTGTCGCGGGATCGCCGTCATGCGTGACGATCATCCGGGCGGCCTTGCCGTCGGGCGAGAGGAACAATTTCAGGCCGCGCTTGAAATCGGGGTTGTCGAAAACCTCGGGCGGCAGGTAGAAGGTGTCGTCGTTCTTGGCCGCGTCGAAGGCGCGCCCCAGCGCCGTCGCGTTGTCGATGGCGGCGGCGGTCTGCGCGTTGATGCCGGACTGGGTGGCGTAACTGGCCAGCGTGAGTTCGTGATTGATCTCCTGGCTGTTGATCTGGGGCGGCAGCAGCGCCACCAGTTTCGGCTGCAACGCGTCAAGCCGATCCAGGGTGGCCGTGAGGTCTTCGAATCTCTCCGTCAGCTGGTCGATGCTGTCGAGCGCGTCGAAGGTCGATCGCAGCGCGTAGCACACCGGGATGTCGTAGCAGTGCCGCTCCCAATAGAAATAGCTGCGAATCGGCCGGAAGAAATCGTCGAAATTCGCGATCTTGTCGCGCACCTCCTTGATGGTGGCGATCGTGTCGTGAAAGCTTTGCGCCTCGCTGTGGGTGTCGGCGGCCAGCTGCTGCTGCAGCGCGTACTGCTGCTTCAAGATGTCGATGGTCTTCGCCAATTCCCCTGCCTGCCTTTGCAAGTCATTGGCGCGATCTCGCTGATACGACAGGTTCTCCTGCTGGGCGGCGCTGGAGTTGCTGACCGCGAACGCCAGCGAGCTGTGCACCAGCGGCGTGCCCAGCGGCCTGGTGATGGTTTGCACCTGCGCCACGCCGGGCACGTGAAACACCGCCTTGGCCACCCGGTCCAGCACCAGCATGTCGGCCGGGTCGCGCAGGTCGTGATCCGCCTCGACCATCAGCAGTTCGGGCTCCAGCCGGGCGCGGGAAAAGTGCCGCTCGGCGGCCGTGTACCCGACATTGGCCGGCGCGCTGGCGGGCATGTAGGGGCGGGTGTCGTAACTCGTCTTGTACCCGGGCAAGGCGAGCAGACCCACCAGGGCCAACGCGCACGCGCACACCAGAACCGGGCCGGGCCAGCGGACGATGGCCGTGCCGATCCGCCGCCAGCCGCGGGTTCGCATGGCGCGTTTGGGTTCGAAGATGCCCACCATGGCGCCCAGCGTGAGGATGGCCGGACCCAGGGTCAGCGCACCGGCGAGCGCCACGAGGATGCCCAGCGCGGCCGGAATGCCGAGGCTCTGAAAATAGGGCAATCGGGTGAAGCCCAGACAGGCCACCGCGCCGGCAACGGTCAACCCGGAGCCCAGGACGATATGGGCCGTGCCGTGAAACATTGTGTAGAAAGCCTTTTCGCGATCCTCGCCGATGCTGCGCGCCTCCTGGTAGCGGCCGACGAAAAATATCGCGTAGTCCGTTCCGGCGGCGATCACCAGCAGCGTGAGCAGGTTCGTCGCGTAGGTCGAGAGCCCGATGATCCCGGAATTGCCCAAAAACGCGACGATTCCGCGCGCGGCCGACATTTCCACCAGCACCGTCGTGAGCACCAGCAGCGTGGTGAGGACGGAGCGGTACACGAAGAACAACATCAGCGCGATCATCCCGACGGTGATCAGGGTGACCTTCGCGGTGCCCTTGCTGCCCACGTCGAACTGGTCCGAGATGAGCGGGGCCGCGCCGGTGACGTAGGCCTTGACGCCGGGCGGCGGTCGCATCCGGTCGACGATGTCGCGCATGGCGCCGACGCCTTCGTTGGCTTGCGCCGAACCCTGGTTGCCGGCGAGGAACACCTGGACATACGCGGCCTTGCCGTCCGAGCTCTGCGAACCGGCCGCGGTCAGGGTGTCGCCCCAGAAGTCCTGCACGTGCTCGATGTGCCTGCGGTCCGCCTCGAGCCGCCGGACCATCTCGTCGTAGAACTTGTGCGCGTCGGCGCCGAGCGGCTTGTCGCCCTCCAGCACGACCATGGCCGAGCTGTCGGTGTCGAATTCGTGGAAGTCCTGACCGATCCGCTTGATTGCCTTGAGCGACGGCGCATCCGGCGAATTCAGCGCGACGTTATGGGTCTTGCCGACCTCTTCCAGCTGCGGCACCGTGATGTTGGTGATGGCGGCCAGCGCGATCCAGAACAGCAGGATCGGCAGCGCAAGCCGGCGGATGGTGTGCGGGATGCGGGGTGGTCGCGTCTGTTGTTCGTGGTTCATCCGGACTTGTCCAGGCAGAAGGTGTAGGCGTCGGCTTTGTTGAAGGTGCGTTCGTCTTTGACTTCGCCGTTGACGATGATGCGGCAACCGATCATGTCTCCGTTGCCCTGCGCCACCACGTTGCCGACGACCGCGGGCTCCGTCGTGGTGATCGTGAACGACCACGGCAACGTCGCGTCTCTGACGATCTGCGGCTGCGCGTTGACATCGAGGTAGTTGATGGTCGCCGTGGCGCCCGGCGCGCCGAACACCTCGAGGACCACCTGCTTGGGGTTGAACGGGACGATCTCGTTGGACAGACCGGCGTTGGCCGAGGTGCTGTAGTGCGAGCCGAAGATTCCGTGCAGGCGATAGATGGCGAATCCCGCGACCCCGACGACGACGACCGCGACCAGCACCATCCACCCCCGCTTCGCCAGGGGCGCAACCGAAAACTGTTTCACCCGTTAGCCTTTCGATCAGCGGGCGACACGACTACCCTCGATACCCGAGGTGCACCGATGGGTATGACAGTACGGTACTGGACCGTACTACACAAGAGACGCGACCGTACACTTTTTACGCGCCCCGTCCGGCGGGTCGGGTGAGGCCCGGGATGATGAAATTGTCGACGAGGGCCTGCACCGTGCGACGGGTGGGCGGGCGGTCGGGAATGATGGACCGGAAGATCAAATAGCCGGGCAACAGGTCCCAGAGTTCGTCGGTGATGGCGGCCTCGGCGATCTCCCCCCGCTCGACGGCCTGGCGCAGGATGTGTTGCATCAGCGCCTTGCGCTGCTCGAGGAATTGGTGTTGCAGGGCGTCGTTCAGTTCGGCGTGCCGCGACGCCTCGACGAGCACCGCGCGAATGGTGCTGGCGTGTTGCTGAATCTGTTGGCCGCAGATCTCGCCGAGCTGCAGCAGGTCGTCGCGCAAGCTGCCCGTGTTGGGCGGGACCGCCACCTGACGGACGCCCTCGTTGAACGCGGCCAGCACCAGTTCGGCTTTGGAGCGCCAGCGGCGATACACCGTGGCCTTGCTCGCGCGCGCGGCGCTGGCGACCGCGTCCACCGTCAACCCGTCATAGCCGTGCTCCTGCAGGAGCTGCAGCGTCACCGCGAGCAGCTCGGCCTCCCGCGGCGACCACGGCGACAAGTCCGTGGGCCGGTCGACTGTCTGGGTCATAGCGCACACCATATGCCTCGAGGCTTGCGCCGCGTCAATTTTCGACGGGCTCGGACGCCACGGCCGGGCCGTCGGCGAGCAGCGCCCGGAATCCGTCCTCGTCGAGAATGGGCACCCCGAGTTCAACGGCCTTGTCGTACTTGGATCCTGGCGAATCGCCGGCGACGACGTAGTCGGTCTTCTTCGACACCGATCCCGCCGCCTTGCCGCCGCGCGCCACGATGGCCTCCTTGGCGTCGTCGCGCGAGAAGCCCGTCAGGGAGCCGGTGACCACGATGGTCAGCCCGGCCAGGATGCGCGGCACGCTCTCGTCGCGCTCGTCGGCCATCCGCACCCCGGCCGCGCGCCACTTGTCGACGATCTCGCGATGCCAGTCGACGGTGAACCATTCGGTGACGGCGTCGGCGATGGTGGCTCCCACGCCCTCGACGGCGGCCAGCTGCTCGCTGGTCGCCGCCTCGATGGCCTGGATGTCACCGAACTCGGTGGCCAGCGCGCGCGCGGCCGTCGGCCCGACGTGGCGGATCGACAGCGACACCAGCACCCGCCACAGCGGTGCGGCCTTGGCCTTGTCCAGGTTGGCCAGCAGTCGTTTGCCGTTCGCCGACAGCTCACCGGCCTTGGTGGTGAACAGCTCGGTGCGCAACAGGTCGTCCGCGGTGAGGTCGAAAAGGTCGGCCTCGCTGGTGATCACGTGCGATTGCAGCAGCGCGACGGCGGCCTCGTAGCCCAGCCCCTCGATGTCCAGGCCGCCGCGGCTGGCAACGTGAAAGACCCGCTCCCGCAGTTGCGCCGGGCAGCGCTGCGCGTTGGGGCAACGAATGTCGGCGTCGCCTTCCTTCTCGAACGCCAACGTGGTCCCGCATTCGGGACATGTTGTGGGCATGACGAATTCGCGTTCCGACCCGTCGCGCAGGTCGACCACCGGTCCGAGCACCTCGGGAATCACGTCGCCGGCCTTGCGGATCACCACCGTGTCGCCGATCAGCACGCCCTTGCGCTTGACCTCCGACGCGTTGTGCAGGGTGGCCTGTCCGACCGTCGAGCCGGCGACCTTCACCGGCGTCATGAACGCGAACGGCGTGACCCGACCGGTACGACCGACGTTCACCTTGATGTCGAGCAGCTTGGTCTGCGCCTCCTCCGGCGGGTACTTGTAGGCGATCGCCCAGCGCGGGGCCCGCGAGGTGGAGCCCAGCCTGCGCTGCAGCGCCACCTCGTCGACTTTGATGACGACGCCGTCGATTTCGTGGTCCACCTCGTGGCGGTGCTCACCCCAGTAGGCGATGCGCTCCTGTACCTCGGTCAGCTCGCTCACCAGGGTGGTGTGCTGCGAAACCGGCAGCCCCCAGGCCTTCAACGCCAGGTAGGCGCCGTGCTGGCTGGTCGGGCGAAATCCCTCGCTGTGCCCCAGCCCGTGGCAGATCATCCGCAGATTGCGGCGCGCCGTGACCGCTGGGTCCTTCTGGCGCAGCGACCCCGCCGCGCTGTTGCGCGGGTTGGCGAAGGGCGCCTTGCCCGCTTCGACCAGGCTCGCGTTGAGCGCCTGGAAGTCCTCCACCCGGAAGAACACCTCGCCGCGCACCTCGAGCACCTTCGGCAGCGGGTACTTTTTGCTGGCCGTGAGCCGTTCGGGAACGTCGTCGATGGTGCGGGCGTTCAGCGTGACGTCCTCGCCGGTGCGGCCGTCGCCGCGAGTAGCGGCGCGGGTGAGGCGGCCGTCGCGGTAGACCAAAGACAGTGCGACGCCGTCGATCTTGAGCTCGCACAAATAATGCGCCGCATCACCGATCTCGGCGTGGATCCGACCGGCCCAGGCGCCCAGTTCGTCCGCGGTAAACGCATTGTCGAGGCTGAGCATCCGTTCCAGGTGGTCGGCGGACGCGAAGTCGGTCGCGAAGCCGGCGCCCCCGACCAGCTGCGTGGGCGAGTCGGGCGTGCGCAGCTCCGGGTGTTGCTCCTCGAGCGCCTCGAGGCGTCGCAGCAGCGTGTCGAACTCGGCATCGGTGATGATCGGTGCGTCGCGCACGTAGTAGCGGAACTGGTGTTCGCGGACCTCGTCGGCCAGCTCGCTCCACTGCCTCAGCACGTCGGGCGAAGTCACCCTGGCAGGCTATCGAAGCGCACCGACACCATCGAGATTGCCGTGGCGGTCGTGATCCGCCGTCCGACCACAGCCATGACGGCAATCTCGGTGCCAGTCGTCGTGCTCAGTCCTCGACGAACGCCCGCAGTCGGTCCACCGCGGCGTCCCATCGGCGCGACAACCCGGTGAGGTAGTCGCTGGCCCGGGCCAGCGGTTCGGTCCGCACCGTCCAGACGCGTTCGCGCCCGCGCCGGGCGCTGGTGACCAAGCCGGCCACCTCCAGCAGCTGCAGGTGCTTGCTGGCCGCCTGACGCGTCACCTGAATCACGTCGATGACCTGCGTCGTCGAGCTCGGGCCCAGCTCGCACAGCCGGACGATGATACGCAACCTATTCGGGTCGCCGAGCGCGTCGAAAAGCCTCGCGTCGACGACGGGTTCGGCGGTGTGCGTGCTCACTGCGCGAGGTACTTGCGCACAAGGTCGGTCTGGATGGCCCACCCTTCGGAATTGGCGTCGAATGAGGCGCGGCGGCGCGCTTCGGGGATGGCGTCGAAACCGGATTCGATGATGGTGAGCAGCACGCCGTCGGGAGTGTCGGCCAGGGTGAACTCGACCAGCGTTGTCGGCTCCCGTTCGTAGTCCACACCGGGATCCACCGTGAACGGATGCCAGCGGTAGGCGAACCGTCGGCGCGGTTCCACCGCGACGATTTCCCAGGTGCTTTTCATGCCCGCGTGCGGCTCCTGGCGCCGGGCCACGACGTCGTCGACGGTGGTCGGGGCGATGGCCGCGGTGACGAAACCGCCTGCAACAAAGGGCCCGTCGAAGCGGACGCCGAACCAACGGCCGAGCTCGTCGGCGTCGCTGATCGCGCGCCACACTCGGTCCAGCGGCGCGCGCAACAGCACCCGCTTTTCGATTCGGTCAGTGCTCATATGCAACCTCCTGGTTGCCTATCAGTACTACACGGCATGCCCGCAAAGTGCAACCTTTTGGTTGCGTATCAGATTGAGTCCGGATCCTCGGCGAACGCCTCGGCGGCCTTGCGGGCAAGCCCGATCGCGGTGCGCGCCCACTCCGGGGTCGCATCCGCCAGGCCGCAGGCCGGGGTGATGCCGATGCGATCGCGCAGGGCCGAGCGGGCGAAGCCCAGCCGGTCGGTCACCGCGACCACCGCGGTGGCCACCTCCTCCGCCGACGGCCGGCGCTCGGGTGCGGTGCCGGGGACCACACCGAGCACCACGGTGCGGCCCGACTCGACGAATGCGGCGATCCCGTCCAGATCCGCCGCGCGGAGCGTCGCCGCGTCTAGCGACACGGCACCGATTGTGCTGCGCTGCAAGAGATCCCACGGCAGCCTCGCGGCGCAGCTGTGCACCACGACCCCATCGCCCACGACCGACACGCAGGTGTCGAGCAGCGCGCCGGCCACCGCCTCGTCGAGCGCGGCGACCGGGCTTAGCGCGGTCACTCCGCTCAGCCGTCCGCCCAGTGCCGCGGGCAGCGACGGCTCGTCGAATTGCACCACCACCGGGGTATCGAGTCGACGGGCCAGCGCGGCGCGGTGCGCCGCGACGCCCTCGGCCAGCGACGCCGCCAGGTCGCGCACGGCGCCGGGATCGGTGATGGCCCGGTGGCCATTGGCCAGCTCCAGCCCGGCGGCCAACGTGACGGGCCCCGGGGCCTGCACCTTGACCACCCGCTGGCCGCCGCGCAGGCCCGCGACCTCCCAGGCCTCTTCGAGCGCGTCCATGTCCTCGTCGAGCAGGCTGATCGCCCGCCGGGTGACCGCGCCGGGCCGCGCGGCGATGCGGTAGCCCCGCGGCACGGTGTCGATGGCCACATCGATCAGCAGTCCGCCGGCGCGCCCGAGCATGTCGGCGCCGACTCCCCTGGCGGGCAACTCCACGATGTGGGCCAGCGCGTCCGCCAATTCGCCGACGACCACCTCGGCCGCCTGGCGCGCGGCGGTACCGGGCCACGATCCGACGCCGCTCGCTTTCGAAAAGGCTTCAGCGAAGACACTCACCGAGCAACCGTATGGGTCCGGGGCTACGCTCAAACCCAGTGGGGTGGCAGATGGCGAGATTGACCCGGCCGCTGCTGTTGTGCGGCGCAGCGTTGTTGGTGGCGGCCTGCACCAGGGTCGTGGGCGGGACGGCAGTGCCGGGATTCGCCATGGGCGCGCACGGCGTGCAGGGCGTCAACGTCGACCAAATCCTGCTGGATCAGTCCCGGATGCGCGCGATCACCGGGGGCGGCGACGGCCTGACGATCATCCCGTCCATGGACGGCAGCCGCCCGGTGGACATCGATGTCCTCGCCGACAGCACGCCGCGACCGTGCCGGTTCATCTTCGCCGAGACGGCGACCTTCGGCCCCGACATCGAGGAGTTCCACAAGACCACGTTTCAGGATCCGCCCAAGGGGGGCTTGATATCCGAGGGCGCCGCGGCCTACCGCGACGTGGCCACCGCGCGGCGCGCCTTCGGCGCTTTGGTGAGCAATGTCGGAGACTGCGCCGCCAGCGATGCCGGCCCGCTGTACGTCGGTGAGTGGGAGGCGGGCGCCGATTCGCTGCACCTGCTGCCCGGCGGCTGCGGGCGCGACTATCGGGTCCACTCGGTGGCGCTGCTCGAGGTCACCTTCTGCGGCTTCCCGCAGTCGGTGTCCGACATCGTGATGACCAACATCGCGGCCAACATTCCGGGCTAGGTCCGGCTAGCGAGTCGCGGCGATGGTGGCGCTGCCCAGCACCTCGTCACCGTCGGGATCTGGGCGATACAGCACCAGGGTCTGGCCGCGCGCCACCCCGCGCAGTGGTGTGCGCAACCGCACGCACAGCTCGTCGCCGGCCAATTCGGCGACGGCATCGGCGATTTCACCGTGCGCGCGCACCTGAACCGCGCACTCGACGGGTTCCGACGGGGCGACTCCCGCGGTGAAAACCGGTGCGCGGCCGGTCAACTCGTGTACGTCGAGGTCGGCCAATTCGCCGACGTGAACGGTCGCGGTGTCCGCGTCGATCGCCGTCACGTACCGAGGCCGACCGTCGGGCCCCGGACCCGCGATGCCAAGCCCCTTGCGCTGGCCGATGGTGAAGCCGTGCACCCCGTCGTGGGTGGCCAGCACCGCTCCGTCCGCGCCGACGACATTGCCGCTGCGGACGCCGATGCGTTTACCCAGGAAGGCCTGGGTGTTCCCGGACGGGATGAAGCAGATGTCGTGGCTGTCCGGCTTTTCGGCGACCGCGAGGCCGCGGCGGGCGGCCTCCGCGCGAATCTGCGGCTTGGGGGTGTCCCCGATCGGAAAGGCCGCGTGGCGCAGCTGGTCCGCGGTCAGCACGGCCAGCACGTAGGACTGATCCTTGTCCCGGTCGACGGCGCGGCGCAGCCGCCCACCCGACAGCCGGGCATAGTGGCCGGTGGCCACCGTGTCGAAGCCCAACGCGAGGGCCCGCGCGGAGAGGGCCGAGAACTTGATCCGCTGATTGCAGCGCACGCACGGATTGGGCGTCTCCCCGCGGGCGTACGACGAGACGAAGTCGTCGATCACCGCTTCCTGGAATTTCTCCGCGAAATCCCATACGTAGAAGGGGATCCCGAGCACGTCGGCGACCCGGCGGGCATCCGCGGCGTCCTCCTTCGAACAACAGCCGCGCGAGCCGGTGCGCAGCGTGCCCGGCGCCGACGACAGCGCCAGGTGCACGCCGACGACGTCGTGCCCGGCATCGACCATGCGGGCCGCGGCCACCGAAGAATCCACCCCGCCGCTCATCGCGGCCAAAACCCTCACTGTGGCGCCCCTCACGCCCCCGCCGCGGCCAGGGCGGCCCGGCGGGCCCGATCCACCGCCCCGGGCAACACCCGCAGCGCCTCGTCCACATCGGAATCAATACTGCTGTGCCCCAACGAGAGACGCAACGATCCACGCGCGCTAGCCGGTTCGGCGCCCATCGCGATCAACACGTGCGACGCCTGCGGCACGCCCGCCGTGCAGGCCGATCCGGCCGAGCATTCAATTCCGTTGGCGTCCAACAACATCAACAGCGCATCGCCTTCGCAGCCGCGGAAGGTGAAGTGCGCGTTGCCCGGAAGCCGCGCCGCGCCCCGGGCCCCGTTGAGTTCGACGTCGTCGATCTCGGCCAGGACACCGTCGATCAGCCGGTCGCGCAAGACCCGCAGCCGTGCGCTGTTGGCCGCAAGCCCGTCGACGGCGATCTGAGCGGCCGCGGCCATCCCAGCGGCGCCGGCGACATACGGTGTGCCGGAACGGATATCGCGTTCCTGACCACCGCCGTGCAGCAGTGGCACGCCGGTGACGTCGCGGCGCAGCAGCAGCGCGCCCACGCCCGGGGGGCCGCCGAACTTGTGCGCGGCCACGCTCATCGCCGCCAGTCCACTGGCGCCGAATTCGACCGGCAGCTGGCCCACCGCCTGCACGGCATCGCTGTGCATTGGTACGCCGAATTCGGCTGCCACGGCCGCCAATTCGGCGATCGGCATGATGGTACCGACCTCGTTGTTGGCCCACATCGCCGAGACCAGCGCGATGTCGTCGTGGCGGGTGAGCACCTCGCGCAGCGCCGCGGCCGACACCGAGCCGTCGGCCGCGGTGGGCAGCCAGGTCACCTGGGCGCCTTCGTGTTCGACGAGCCAGTTCACCGAGTCCAGCACCGCGTGATGTTCCACCTCGGTGGTGACGATGCGGCGGCGGCCCGGCTCCGCGTCGCGCCGAGCCCAGTAGATGCCCTTGACGGCCAGGTTGTCGCTCTCGGTGCCGCCCGCGGTGAAGATCACCTCCGACGGGCGCGCCCCGAGCTTGGCCGCGATCAGCTCACGGGATTCCTCGATGCGGCGCCGCGCCGCCCGGCCGCTGGTGTGCAGCGACGACGCGTTGCCGACGGTGCCGAACACGGCCGTCATCGCCTCGACGGCGGCGGGGTGCATCGGGGTGGTGGCGGCGTGATCGAGGTAGACCATGACGCGCCCCACGATACCGGGGCTCTGCGGACCCCTATGCCACCAGGGCGTGCCCGTGACCTGGATGCGCGGGCGCGGTGGCACGTATCGCGGATTGGCAGCGGCGGGCCAGGTCGCGCCGGTTTGTGCCCGGCAGCTGCAGGGATTCGACGTGCACGCGCGCCACGGTGCGCCGCACGGTGAGCAGCCGGCAGACCGATCGAAGCAGCGGATCGTCGCCGACGAAGGCCGGCAGGGTGGACACACTGCCGTCGACGTGGTGGTAGCTCAATCGCAGCGGCTGCACCGGACGGGCGGCGTCGATCGCGGCCTGGAACATCGCCGGGTAGAAGGATCCGAACCCTTGGTGGGTCTGCCCGGGTTCGCCGAGCCGGCCGCACCAGGTGGTGCCCTCCGGGAAGGCCACCACGGTCTGACCGGCGCTCAATCGGCGCGCGACGTCGGCGACCACCCCGGGCAGCCGCCGCAGGCTGGCCCGTTCGATCGGGATGATCTTCAGGATGCGCGCCAGCACCCCGATCGCACCTCCGGTGAACATGTCGGCGCGCGCGACGAACGACCCGGGCAGCACCGCCCCGATGCAGAAGGCGTCGAGCCAGGAGATGTGTCCGCTGACCACGAGGACCCCGCGCAGGTTACGAATCGGGCTGCCCGACACCGTGATTCGGACGCCGAAGCAGCGCAGCACCAACCGGCAGTAGATGCGTTGCACCTTCGTCCGACCCGGCAGCGGCGCCACCATCAGCGGCATCCCCGGCGCTAACGCCAGCGCCAGCGTCACGCGCAGGGCCACCCGCAGCGCCACCACGGCCCGCCGCGATTGCGCGGGGCCGCCGATACCGACGCAGTTGGTGTCGCACGACGCGTGCGGCAACCAGGCGTGGGCGATGCTCATCGTGCGACCGCCATTTCCGAAGCCGCCGATACCGATCGCAACCGCTTGAGATATCGGGTATCGGCGCGCCGCTTGTCCAGCAGCGCGCAGAAGTCGCCGACCCCGAACTCCGGGTCGTGCGCCGGTTCGCCACAGACCTGAGCCCCCAGCCGCAGGTAGCCGCGCATGAGCGCGGGAACCGCCGGGCGCGGCGGCGGGGCGACGTCGTCGAGGGGTTTTCCGTCGATCAGCACGGGCCGGTGGGGGCGCACCCGGTACTGCGGCGGCGCGGCATGGCGGTCCAGGATGAAGTCACGCACACCGCGCAGCTGGCTGCCGTCACCGATGGGGACCGACACGCAACCGGTCACGTAGTCGTAGCCGTATTTGTCCAGGTAGGCCAGGATGCCGGCCCACATCAGCAGCACCACGCCGCCGTTGCGGTGGCCGTCGCGCACCGCGGCGCGTCCCATCTCGACCAACGACGGCCGCAGTGGGTCGAACGCGCGGACGTCGAACTCCGTCGCCGTATACAGGTCTCCGGCCGCGATGGCGCCCGCCGGCGCCAGCATCCGGTAGCAGCCCACCAGCTCGCCCGTGTCGTCGTCGCGAACCAGCAGGTGGTCGCAGTACTCGTCGAACCGGTCGACATCGCGGTGTCCGTTTGCGCCGGTGGGCAGGGTGAAGCCGGGGGTGGTGGTGTACACGTCGTATCGCAGCCGCTGCGCGGCCTCGATGAGCGTGGCATTGGTGGCCAGCAACAGGGAGTAGCGCGGGCCGGAAGGGGCCTGCGCCAGGGCGCTGCCCGGTTCGTCGCTGGCTATCAGGACAGAAGCAATGCTCATGCCACCAAAGTTGCGTAATCGTTGTGCCAAATGGCATCGGCGCGCTGACGTGTCGGTGCACGCCAGATGACGAACCGTCGCAAAAAGATAACGACCCCGCAGGTAGCCTGCGGGGTCGTTAACTGCTGGTGAACGGGGGTTTTAGCCCTTGCGCGCCTTGATCGCGTCGGTCAGCTGGGGGGCCACCTTGAACAGGTCGCCCACCACGCCGTAGTCGGCGATCTCGAAGATGGGCGCCTCCTCGTCCTTGTTGACCGCGACGATGGTCTTGGAGGTCTGCATGCCGGCGCGGTGCTGGATGGCCCCGGAGATGCCCAGCGCGATGTACAGCTGCGGGGACACCGTCTTGCCGGTCTGGCCCACCTGGAACTGGCCCGGGTAGTAGCCGGAGTCGACGGCGGCGCGCGACGCGCCGACGGCGGCGCCCAGCGAGTCGGCCAGCGCCTCGACCACGTTGAAGTTCTCCGCGCTGCCGACGCCGCGGCCACCGGAGACGACGATGGTGGCCTCGGTCAGTTCCGGTCGGTCACCGGCGACGGCGGGCTCGCGGGCGGTGATCTTGGTGGCGTTCTCGGCGGGCGCGGGCACCTCGACGGTGACCTGCTCACCGGCGCCGTCGGTCGGCTCGGCATCGACGGCCCCGGCGCGCACGGTGATCACCGGGGTGTCGCCGTTGGCCTTGGCCTCGACGGTGAACGCGCCACCGAAGATGCTGTGCACACCCACCGGGCCCTCTTTGACCTCGACCACGTCGACCAGCAGACCCGACCCGATCCGGGCCGCGAGCCGGCCCGCGATCTCCTTGCCGTCGGCGGAAGCGGCCAGCAACACGGCCGCCGGCGCGTTCGACTCGGCCAGCGAAGCCAGCACGTCGACCACCGGGGTGATCAGGTACTTCTCCACGTCGTCGGACTCGGCGACGTAGATCTTGGCGGCCCCGGCCGCCTTCAACCCGTCGACCAGCGGCGCGGCCGTCCCCGGCGCACCGACCACGACGGCGGCGGGCTCGCCCAGCGCGCGGGCGGCGGTGATCAGTTCGGCGCTGACCTTCTTCAGCGCACCTTCGGCGTGCTCGACGAGCACCAATACTTCAGCCATAGGTTGTTTCGCTCTTCTCGTTTGCTCGGAGTGCTCGTCAGATGATTTTCTGCGCGACCAGGTACTTGGCGATGTCGTTGCCGCCCTCGCCCTCGTCGGTGACCTTCTCACCGGCCGTCTTCGGCGGCTTGGGCGTCGACGACTGCACCGTCGACCCGGCGTTGGCCAGCCCGACCTCGTCGGCCTCGACACCGATCTCGGCCAGCGTCAACACCGTGACCTCTTTCTTTTTGGCGGCCATGATGCCTTTGAAGGAGGGAAAGCGCGGCTCGTTGATCTTCTCGGTCACGCTCACCACCGCGGGCAGCGTGGCCTCGAGGGTGAACAGGCCCTCGTCGGTCTCCCGCTCGCCGGTGACCTTGCCGCCCTCGACCGACAGCTTGCGCAGGTGGGTGAGCTGCGGCAGGCCCAGGTACTCGGCGATGATGGCCGGCACCGCGCCGCCGGTGCCGTCGGTCGCCTCGTTGCCGGCGATGACCAGCTCGGTGCCCTCGATGGTGCCCAGCGCCCGCGCCAGAGCCCACGCCGTCTGCACGACGTCCGAGCCGTGTAGCCCGTCGTCCTTGAGGTGCACGGCCTTGTCGGCCCCCATCGACAGGGCCTTGCGGATCGCCTCGGTGGCGCGCTCGGGGCCCGCGGTGAGCACCGTGACCGAGCCCTCGCCGCCTTCCCTCTCCCGGATCTGCAGCGCCTCTTCCACCGCACGCTCGTTGATCTCGTCCAGCACAGCGTCGGCGGCCTCGCGGTCCAGCGTGTAGTCGCCGTCGGTCAGCTTGCGCTCCGACCAGGTGTCTGGGACCTGCTTGATCAGGACCACGATGTTCGTCATGAGTGTGGTTCGTCCTCCTTGGGCGTCCGGCAGCATATCGGCCACCGGTCTTGGTCAGGTATGAGTCAGGCATTTCGCGGCCGCACACGCATGTTACTCACGGGTAACTTTGCGCGGTCCGCTCTCACACCATAGCGGGTCGTCCAGCGCATTCTTGCGCCCGCATCCGCACGTACCCGCTCTGAGGTTCGCGAATCGGACACTTCGCGTTAGCCTCCCTATGCAATGAGCGCATCGCTTCCCGTCCCACCCGACGCCGACCATCGGGCACCGGCCGACCCGGTGTTGACGCTGACGGGCGAGCGCACCATCCCCGACCTGGACATCGAGAACTACTGGTTTCGCCGGCACGAGGTGGTCTACCAACGACTGGCACCGCGCTGCGCGGGCCGCGACGTGCTCGAGGCCGGATGTGGCGAAGGTTACGGCGCCGATTTGATCGCGGGCGTGGCCCGCCGGGTCGTCGCGGTGGATTACGACGAGGCCGCGGTGGCCCACGTCCGCAGCCGCTACCCCCGGGTGGAGGCCATCCAGGCGAACCTGGCCGACCTGCCGCTCCCGGACGCATCGGTGGACGTCGTGGTGAACTTTCAGGTGATCGAGCACCTGTGGGACCAGGCCCAGTTTGTCGCCGAATGCGCCCGGGTGCTGCGTCCGTCGGGCTTGCTGCTGGTGTCCACCCCCAATCGGGTCACCTTCTCCCCCGGCCGCGACACCCCAATCAACCCGTTCCACACCCGCGAACTCAACGCCGCCGAGCTGACGCAGCTGCTCGCCGAGGCGGGGTTCGCCCGGGTGAGCATCAGCGGGTTGTTCCACGGCCCGCGGCTGGTTGAGATGGACGCCCGCCACGGCGGCTCGATCATCGACGCGCAGATCGCGCGCGCGGTGGCCGACGCGCCGTGGGCGCCCGAGCTGCGCGCCGATGTCGCCGCGGTCGCCACCGACGACTTCGACCTGGTCGACGCCGGCGACCGCGACATCGACGAGAGTCTGGACCTGATCGCGATCGCGGTCCGGCCGTGAGCACATCCAGCCACGCGGTGCCCGGGATGTTCACCCTGGTGCTGCACACCCACCTGCCCTGGCTGGCCCACCACGGCCGCTGGCCGGTCGGCGAGGAATGGCTCTACCAGTCGTGGGCGGCGGCCTACCTGCCGCTGATGCGGGTGCTGCACACGCTGGCCGACGAGGATCGGCACCGGCTGCTCACGCTGGGCATCACCCCGGTGGTGAACGCCCAACTCGACGACCCGTATTGCCTCGACGGGATGCAGCACTGGTTGGCCAACTGGCGGCTGCGCGCACTGGAGGCCACCAGCGTGCGCTCGGCGCCGCGATCGAAGTCGGCCGCCTACCAGTCATGCACCCCAGAAGCGTTGCAGGCGTTCGGGATTCGCGAATGCGCCGAGGCCGATCAGGCCCTCGACGACTTCGCCACGCTGTGGCACCACGGCGGCAGCCCGCTGCTGCGCGGCCTGATCGACGCCGGCACGGTCGAGCTGCTGGGCGGCCCGCTGGCGCACCCGTTCCAGCCGCTGCTGGCGCCGCGGCTGCGCGAGTTCGCGCTGCGCGAGGGCCTGGCCGACGCCCAGTTGCGGCTGGCGCACAGCCCGACCGGGATCTGGGCGCCCGAATGCGCCTACGCCCCGGGCCTGGAAACCGAGTACGCGGCGGCCGGCATTTCCCATTTCATGGTCGACGGCCCGTCGCTGCACGGCGACACCGCGCTGGGCCGGCCGGTCGGCGACACCGATGTGATCGCGTTCGGCCGCGACTTGCAGGTCAGCTACCGGGTGTGGTCGCCGAAATCGGGTTACCCGGGCCACCCGGCCTACCGCGACTTCCACACCTACGACCACCTCACCGGCCTCAAGCCGGCCCGGGTCACCGGGCGCAACGTGGGCTCGGACGCCAAGGCGCCCTACGATCCCGAGCGCGCGGACCACGCGGTCGACATCCACGTCGCGGACTTCGTCGGCGTGGTGCGCAACCGGCTGCTGGCCGAGTCCGAGCGCATCGGGCGGCCCGCCCACGTCATCGCCGCCTTCGACACCGAACTGTTCGGCCACTGGTGGTACGAGGGTCCGACGTGGCTGGCGCGGACGCTGCGCGCCCTGCCCGCCGCCGGGGTGCGGGTGGGCACGCTGTCCGACGCGATCGCCGACGGGTTCGTCGGCGCCCCGGTCGCGCTGCCACCCAGCTCGTGGGGCTCCGGCAAGGACTGGCAGGTGTGGGCCGGCGAGCAGGTGGCCGATCTGGTGCAGCTCAACACCGAGGTCGTCGACACCGCGCTGACCACCATCGACAAGGCGCTGAACCAGACGGCGTCGTTGGACGGCCCGATCCCCCGCGATCGCGTCGCCGATCAGATCCTGCGCGAGACCCTGCTGACCGTGTCCAGCGACTGGCCGTTCATGGTCAGCAAGGACTCGGCCGCCGACTACGCCCGCTACCGCGCCCACCTGCATGCCCACGCCACCCGCGAGATCGCCGGGGCGCTGGCGTCCGGCCGCCGCGACGCCGCCCAGCGGCTGGCCGACGG
Source organism: Mycobacterium conspicuum (assembly GCF_010730195.1). NCBI lineage: Bacteria > Bacillati > Actinomycetota > Actinomycetes > Mycobacteriales > Mycobacteriaceae > Mycobacterium > Mycobacterium conspicuum. The sequence goes on along the minus strand of NZ_AP022613.1, from coordinate 1,465,505 downwards.
ATGGAACCGCGCCGACGGCCTGTTCGGCGCCCTCGACGCCCGGCGGCTACCGCGGTGACTGGCGAGCGGCCCCATATGTACGCCGACACGCCGGTATTGGCGGCATTTTGGGGGCGCTCGTGAAGATCCTGATGGTGTCGTGGGAGTACCCGCCGGTGGTGATCGGCGGGCTGGGCCGCCACGTGCACCACCTGGCGACGGCGCTGGCCGACGCGGGCCACGAGGTCGTCGTGCTGTCCCGCCGGCCCACCGGCACCGATCCCAGCACGCACCCGTCGACCGACGAGATCAGCGAGGGCGTGCGGGTGATCGCCGCCGCCCAGGACCCGCACGAGTTCACCTTCGGCGACGACATGATGGCCTGGACGCTGGCGATGGGCCACGCGATGATCCGCGCCGCGCTGCCGCTGCAGAAGCGGGGGCGCCCCTGGCGCCCGGACGTCGTCCACGCGCACGACTGGCTGGTCGCCCATCCGGCCATCGCGCTCGCCCAATTCTATGATGTGCCACTGGTTTCCACGATCCACGCGACCGAAGCCGGCCGGCATTCCGGCTGGGTGTCCGGTGCGATCAGCCGTCAGGTGCACGCCGCCGAGTCGTGGCTGGTGCGCGAATCCGATTCGCTGATCACGTGTTCGGCGTCGATGAGCGACGAGATCACCGAGTTGTTCGGGCCCGGCCTGACCGAGATCACGGTGATCCGCAACGGAATTGACGCCGCGCGCTGGCAGTACGCGCCGCGCCGTCCGCGCACCGGACCGGCCGAGTTGCTGTATGTCGGCCGGCTGGAGTACGAGAAGGGCGTGCACGACCTCATCGCCGCGCTGCCCAGGATCAGGCGCACCCACCCCGGTACCACGCTGACCGTCGCCGGTGAGGGCACCCAGCAGGGTTGGCTCGTCGACCAGGCGCGTAAACACAAGGTGCGCAAGGCAACTCGTTTCATCGGCCATCTGCACCACACCGAGTTGCTCGCGGCGCTGCACCGAGCCGACGCTGCGGTGCTGCCCAGCCACTACGAGCCGTTCGGGCTGGCCGCCCTGGAGGCCGCGGCGGCCGGCACACCGCTGGTGACGTCGAACATCGGCGGCCTGGGCGAGGCGGTGATCAACGGGCAGACCGGGGTGTCGTGCCCGCCCCGCGACATCGCTAGCCTGGCCGCCGCCGTGCGCACGGTGCTCGACGATCCCGACGCCGCGCAGCGCCGCGCACGCGCCGCACGGGAGCGACTCACCTCCGACTTCGACTGGCAGACGGTGGCCAACGAGACGGCACAGGTGTACCTGGCGGCCAAGCGCGGCGAACGCCAACCGCAGCCCCGGCTGCCCATCGTCGAACACGCGCTGCCCGACCGTTAGCCGGCGTACCGTCGTGGCATGGGGGTGACGTATTCGAGCGTGGTCGACGCGCCACGCGATGACGTATTCGCCTGGCATGCGCGGCCAGGTGCGTTCCATCGGCTTTCGCCGCCGTGGTCGCCGATGCGGTTGGTCAGTGAGGCGACCTCGCTCAAGGATGGCCGCGCCACGCTCGCCCTGCCCGGCGGGCTGCGCTGGGTGGCCCAACACCAAGCCGATTCCTACGATCCCCCAAGGCGTTTCGTCGATGCCATCAGCAGCGCCGGGCCGGCGTCGCTGCCGGCGCGAATCGCGGTGCGCTGGCGGCACATTCACGACTTTGAGGATGCTGGCGAGAACCGGACCCGGGTGATCGATCGGGTCGAGACGCCGGTGCCGGCCAGGGCACTGCGCCCGATGTTCGCCTACCGGCACCGGCAACTGGCCGACGATCTGGCAGCGCACCGGTTGGCGGCCGAGCGCGGTTTAAGCCCGGTAACCGTTGCCATCACCGGCTCCTCGGGCCTGGTCGGCTCGGCCCTGACCGCCTTTCTGAGCACCGGCGGGCACCGCGTCATCCGGCTGGTCCGCGGCGCCCCCAAGGACGGCGAACGGCGGTGGAACCAGCACGACCCAGACCCGGACCTGCTCGCCGGTGTCGACGCAGTCGTCCATCTGGCCGGCGCGTCGATCGCCGGCCGATTCACCGACAGTCACCGAAAGGCTATCCGGGACAGCCGAATTGGTCCCACCCGCAAGCTGGCCGAAGTCGCGGCGCGCAACCGTGCCGTGCTGATCTGCGCCTCGGCGATCGGCTACTACGGGTACGACCGCGGCGACGAAACCCTCACCGAGGACAGCGCGCGCGGCGACGGGTTCCTGGCCGACGTCGTCGCCGACTGGGAGGACGCGACCGCGCCGGCGCGCGAGGCCGGTGTGCGGGTGGTCAACGTGCGCACCGGCATCGTGCAGTCACCCCGGGGCGGCACGCTGAAGCTGATGCGTCCCCTGTTCGGCGCCGGGCTGGGCGGCCGCCTGGGCGACGGCCGACAGTGGCTGTCCTGGATCGGCATCGACGACCTGCTCGACGTCTATCACCGCGCGCTGTGGGATACCGCCCTGTCCGGGCCGGTGAATGCGGTTGCCCCGCAACCGGTTCGAAACACCGAGTACGCCCGCACGCTGGCGCGCGTCCTGCACCGGCCGGCGGTGCTGCCGGTGCCGCCACTGGGACCGCGGCTGCTGCTCGGCGAACAGGGCGCCCGCGAACTCGCCTGCGCCAGTCAACGCGTGATTCCCGGCAGGCTCACCCAGGCCGGGCACCGGTTCCGCGCGCCCGACCTCGATCAGGTCCTGCGCCACCTGCTGGGCCGCATCACGTGACGGTCGACTTGCGGCCTTCCCGGCTGCGCTGGTAGGCGCGGGCCCGCAGCTCGGCAAGCCAGCCCGGATACAGGCTCAGCCCCGGCGCGGTGTTGAGCACCGTATCGAAGGAGACTTCCTCGGCCTCGACGAGCCTGGACAGGGACAACCGCGCCAAGGGTTGGAACTCGTTCGTGCCCCGGGCCTGGTCGAGGGCCAGGTCGACGCCGCCGCGCCGCACGCTGTTGCGAATCGCATCCAACGACAGTCCGGTTCCGCCGACGTCGCTGACGATTCGTGCTCTCAACCACCAAGTGCCTCCGCGATAGCGAAACGGCATCAGGCTGGTCATGGTCTGGCCCGCCCAGCCGGTCACCGGCCGCAGCGCCACGGCGCGAGTCAGCACGCCCGAACCCGCCGAGACGAGCAGGATGTCCCACGGTGACGCGGCGGGGATCCGGACGAACCCGCCGCCAACACCCCGACCGGGTGAAAAAACCGGCGGCCCCGCAGCGCGGATCCCCAGCGAAACGGCAGTGCGACAAGGTCGGAAACGGTCATCGCGGCCGAATTCCCATTCGTTGCCCGGGGAAACCTGATCCCGCCGGCCAACCCGAAGTTCATTCAGGAAATTAATGTTTCAACTCCTTAACTGATGGCTATTTGCCTGAGCGACCCGCCCAAGCACGCCGGTGTTTGTCTCGTCGTCAAAGGGGTACCAACGCGTGAAGCCGAGCCGTTCGAGCCAGCGGCTGACCGACATTACGAGGGAGACGTCGGTGGGAGCTGTGCACGCATTCCCCGCCCTGCGGCTCGCCGATGCCTCCGGCGGCATTGACCTGCCCGCGGACGCGGGCCGATTCGACAGCTGGCGATCGGGTTTCCGGCGGGCGGTGTTGGCCCGCGTCGCCGACTTCGCGGCCGAGCGGTGCGAGGACGAGCTGGGTGCCTGCGGCGTCGAGGTGGCCGGCGACATCTTGACGACGTTCATCGACGGCGGCAAATGCCTGCGCTCGACGTTCATGTACCTGGGCTGGCTGTGCGGCGCGCCGGCCAGCGACGCCGCCCTGTCGGCAACGGCCAGCCTGGAGCTTTTGCACGCCTTCGCGCTGCTGCAAGACGACGTCATGGACGACTCGGCGGCGCGACGCGGCCGTCCCGCCGCCCACGTCCAATTCGCCGACTGGCACTACCGCCGCGGGCTGTCCGGCTCGTCACGCCGATTCGGTGAATCGGCCGCTATCCTGCTCGGCGATCTGTGCTTGATCTGGGCCGAGCGGATGCTGCGCGAAAGCGGGTTGTCGCGCCGCCACCTGCTTCGGGTGTGGCCGCGCTACGACGCCATGCGCACCGAGCTCGCGGTGGGCCAATTCGCCGATCTCGCAACCGATGTGCGCGAGCTACCCACCCTGGAAGCCGTGCTGGACGTGGCCCGGCGCAAGTCGGGGAATTACACGGTGCGCCGGCCCCTGGAGATCGGTGCGGCGATGGCCGGCTGCGACGAGCAGGCGCTGGCCGCGCTCGGTGACTACGGGTGCGCCATCGGTGAAGCGTTCCAGCTGCGCGACGACATTCTCGGCGTATTCGGATCACCCGCGACGACCGGTAAGCCCAGCAAGGACCTGATGGAGCGCAAGGCCACCAGCGTCGTGGTGGCGGCGCACCAAATGGCCGACGGGCCCGCCCGCCGGCAATTGCGCGACCTGATGGCCAGCGACCGACTCGACGAGGCCGCCCTCAATCACTGGCGGACCCTGATCGTCGACACCGGGGCGCTGCAGTGGATCGAAGAACTCATCGCGAGTCGCGTTCAAGAGGCGCGAAAGGCGTTGGACTGCGGCCGGTTCCATCATCCGGTTACGGCGGCGCTGCTGGACATGGCCGGCCTGTGCACTCAGCGTGCGGCATGAGCATCCGCAGCGTGCCGGGACGCACCGATCACGTCGTCGTGGTCGGCGCGGGATTCGCGGGGCTCTCGGCCGCCCTGCACCTGTGCGGCCGGGGCCGTCGGGTCACGGTGGTGGAGCGGCACCCGTGGCCGGGCGGACGCGCGGGACGCCGAGACGTCGACGGCTACCGGATCGACACCGGACCGACCGTGCTGACCATGCCGGATCTCATCGACGAGGTATTCGCCGCCGTCGGTGAAAACCTTTCGCAGCGACTGGAACTCCTGCCGGTCGCCCCCGCCTACCGTGCCATGTTCGCCGATGGTGGCCGCATCGACGTGCACACCGCCGCGGAGCAGATGGCCGCCGCGGTGCGCGAATTCGCCGGCCCGACTCAAGAAGCCGGCTACCGGCGCCTGCGCGACTGGCTCGAACGGCTGTACCGCACCGAATTCGACGGCTTCATCGCCGCCAACTTCGACTCGCCGCTCAACCTGCTCAACGGCCGGCTGGCGAAACTCGTGGCGCTGGGCGGATTTCGCCGCTGGGACACCATGGTCAAGCGGCACATCAGCGACCCACGGCTGCGGCGGGTGTTCACCTTCCAGTCGCTCTACGCCGGCGTGGCGCCGCAACACGCGTTGGCCGTCTACGCGGTGATCGCCTACATGGACACCATCTCGGGCGTGTTCTTCCCCCGCGGCGGCGTGCGCGCGCTGCCCGACGCGCTGGCCGCGGCCGCCGCCGACGCCGGAGTGCAGTTCCGTTACGGGTCGACGGTCACCGCGCTGGAACGCGTCGGCGGGCGGATTACCGCGGTCCGCACCGACCGCGACGAGCGGATCGCCTGCGATGCAGTGGTTTTGACCACCGAGCTGACGCAGACCTACGAGCTGCTGGGTCGGCGCCCCCGGCGACTTTTTCCGCTGCGTGCGGCGCCGTCGGCGGTGGTCCTGCACGTGGGTTGCCGCGCCGCGCCGTCGGCGAGCGCGCACCACACGATCCTGTTCGGAGAGCAGTGGGATCAGACGTTCACCGACATCATCCGCGACGGCCGGCTGATGACCGACCCCTCGCTGTTGGTCACCCGGCCGACGGCCACCGACCCGCGGCTGGCCCCCGACGGGCGCGACCTGCTCTACGTGCTGGCCCCGGCGCCGAACCTGACCGGCGGCGGCATCGACTGGTCGCGCATCGGGGACTCCTACGCGCGTTCGCTGCTCGACGTCGTCGCCGATCGGCTGGACCCCGGCGTCCACGACGGCGCGCAACTGCTGCACGTGGACACGCCCGCCGACTGGGCGCGCCAGGGCATGACGGCCGGCACTCCGTTCGCCCTGGCCCACACCTTCGCCCAGACCGGACCGTTTCGGCCGGCCAACACTGTGCGCGGCATCGACAACGCCGTGCTCGCCGGGTCCTCGACGCTGCCCGGCGTGGGGGTGCCGACCACGTTGATCTCCGGGCGCCTGGCCGCCGACCGCGTCACCGGCGCGGCCCCCGCGATCACCACCCTCGATCTGAAAGCCCGGTCCCGATGATCCGCACCGAATTGGACGCCGCCGGCATCGCGGATCAGCGGCTGCGCGCGGCGTATCGGCGCTGCCGGCAGATCGCCGCCGAAAACGGCCGCACCTACTTCCTCGCCACGCGGTTGCTCGCCCCGGACCAGCGTCCCGCGGTGCACGCGCTGTACGGCTTCGCCCGGCACGCTGACGACATCCTCGACGAACTGAATCCGGCGCTGGACGTCGGCACGCGGGCCGAGCGGCTGCAGGCGCTCTCGGACCGATTCTTTGCCGGCGACCACCATGACGAGCCCGTCCTGGCCGCCGTCGGCGACACCGCGCGCCGCTACGGGATCCCCGCGGACCTGTTCGAAGACTTTCTGGCCTCGATGCGCATGGACCTCACCGTTACCGACTACCCGGACCGGGCCGCGCTCGACCGCTACATGCGCGGATCGGCCGAAGTCATTGGGCTACAAATGCTTCCGATCCTGGGCACCGTGTCCCCGACCGACGAGGCCGCCCCCTACGCCGCCGCGCTGGGCCGCGCGTTTCAGCTCACCAATTTCCTGCGCGACGTCGCCGAGGATCTCGCCCGCAACCGGATCTACCTACCGGCCGACGAACTCGCCGCCTTCGGCGTGGACCGGGAACTGCTGACCTGGTGTCACCTGCACCGGCGCACCGACGCGCGGGTGCGTGCCGCGTTGGCCGCGCAGCACGAGATCACCAGGGAAATCTACCGTTTCGCCGCGGACGGGATCGCGTTGCTGGCACCGCGTTCCCGGCCCTGCGTGGCCACCGCGCTGACGTTGTACTCCGAAATCCTGGATCGCATTGAGGACAGCGGCTTTTCGGTGTTCAGCCAGCGCGCCACCGTCGGCATGACGCGACGTCTGCAGGTCGCCGGCGGCGCGCTGCTGCGCTCCTGGTGGGTGCGCGCGGCATGAGCGACCGGTGGCAATACCTGATCGTGCTGGGCCTGTGCCTGGCCATCACCGCCCCGCTGGAACTCTTCGGCGCCGGGGTCTACCGCCGGCCCCGGCGGCTGTGCACAGCCGTACTTCCGGTCGCGGCGGTGTTTTTGGCCTGGGACGCGGTGGCCATCGCGGCCGGCGTGTGGACGTACAACGGCGACTACGTCACCGGCATCCGCCTGCCCTTCCGTCTGCCGCTGGAGGAGGCGCTGTTTTTCATGGTGATTCCGCTGTGCGCCCTGTTGACCTACAACGCGGTCAGCACCATCCTGGCTCGGCGCAAACGCCGATGAGCGGGATCGGCTACACCCTGCCGGCGATCGTGGCCGTGCTGGCGGTGTGCGCACTGGAATTGGCGCTGCTGCATACCGGGCTCTTCCGGCGCCCCGCCTACTGGCTGTCGATGCTGATCGTGCTGGGCTTCCAGGTGCCTGTCGACGGGTGGCTGACCAAACGCCACGCCGCGATCGTGATCTACCGCGAATCGCAAACCAGCGGTGTGCGTTTCCCGTTCGACATCCCCGTCGAGGACTTCCTGTTCGGCTTCGCTTTGGTCACCGCCGTGCTGCTGCTCTGGGAGCATCAACGTGGATAAAACCGGCCTGCCGCGCGCCGACGTGCCGTCCGCCTTCGACGTCGGCGCCGCGGCATACGACCGGCTGGTCGGCGCCAACCCCTCCTACCACGCCAACCTCGGCTTGTCCGCGCGCCGCATGCGGCTACCCCAACGCGGCCGGGGCTTGCGGCTGCTCGACGCGGGCTGCGGCACCGGCGCGTCGACCGCCGCGCTAATGGCCGTGGCACCCGAGGCCGAGATCGTCGCCGTCGACGCCGCGCGCGGCATGCTCGACGCGGCCCGGGCGAAGTCCTGGCCGGCGTCGGTCCGCTTCGTGCACACCCGCGTCGAGGATCTGTCCGAGCACGGCATCACCGGCCCGTTCGATGCCATCCTGTCGGCCTATCTGCTGCGCAACCTCGACGACCCCGACGGTCAACTGCGCGCGTTCCGCGACCTGCTGCGCCCCGGCGGCACGCTGGCGGTGCACGAGTACTCGGTGCGCGACTCGCTCGCCGCCAGGATGGTGTGGCACGCGGTGTGCTGGGCCATCATCATTCCCACCGGGTGGTGGCGCACCCGCGACGCCACGCTGTATCGGCACCTATGGCACAGCGTCCTGAGCTTCGACGGCGCCGCACGGTTTCGGTGCCGGATGCGCGACGCCGGATTCACCTCGGTACGAAGCGAAACCGTGCCCGGCTGGGAACGCAATGTCGTGCATTCGTTCCTGGGGCAGGCACCGCAATGACGGACCGGCGCCGCCACGTTCACCCGGGCGCACCGGGATTGCCTGGCTGCGGCTCGCTACCGTCGCGGCCCCGCGTCACCGTCGTCGGCGGCGGAATCGCCGGCCTGGCCGCGGCAACCGGGCTCGCCGAACGCGGCGTCGCCGTGGACCTGGTGGAAGCCCAGGGCTACCTCGGCGGCCGGGTGGGCGGCTGGACCGAACACCGCGACGGCGCCGAGCTGGCGATGAATCGCGGGTTTCACGCCTTCTTTCGCCAGTACTACAACCTGCGCGCACTGCTGCGTCGCGTCGACCCGCAGCTGCGGATGTTGGTTCCCGTCGACGACTATCCGCTGATCGACGGCGCGGGCCGCCGCGACAGCTTCCGCGGACTGCCCCGCACCCCTCCGTGGAACGCGCTCGCCTTCGCCCTGCGCAGCCCCACGTTTCGGCTTGGCGACCTGGCGCGCATCGATGCCCGGGCCGCCGCACCGCTGGCGGCGGTGTCGGTGCCCGGCATCTACCGGCGGCTCGACCACGTCGACGCCGACACCTTCTTGAAGGGCATCAATTTCCCCGAGTCGGCGCGCCACCTCGCGTTCGAGGTGTTCTCCCGCAGCTTTTTCGCCGAGCCGGCACAACTGTCCGCCGCCGAGCTGGCGACCATGTTCCACATCTACTTCCTGGGGTCGAGCGAGGGCTTGATCTTCGATGTGGCCAACGCGAATTTCAATGTCGCCCTGTGGGATCCGCTGCGCCAATACCTGCAAGACCGCGGTGTCCGGGTGCACCTCGGCACACCGGTCCGGCAGGTCACCGCCGACAAGGCGGGGGCGTTTCGCATCGTCACCGAGTCGGGCGATCGGTTCGAGGCCGACGCCGTGGTGTTGGCGCTCGACGTGGACGGCCTGCGGCGGGTGATCGACGCATCGCCCGGTCTGGGGGATGACCCGTGGCGCACGCGGATACGCCAATTGCGCACCGCGCCGCCGTTCGTCGTCGATCGGCTCTGGCTGGACCGGCCGGTGCACCGGGACCGGCCGGCGTTTCTCGGCACCTCCGGTCATCAGCCGCTCGACAACATCAGCGTGCCCGAGCGCTACGAACAAGAGGGCGCCGCATGGGCGCGCCGGCACGGCGGATCGGTGGTCGAATTGCACTCGTACGCAACGGCATCCGACTGGTCACCCCGGCAGGCGGCGGCACAGCTGCACCAGCTCTACCCCGAAACCGCCGGCGCCGGGGTGGTGCACGAGCGCGTGCTGGTGCGCAGCGATTGCCCGCTGTTTGCGCCCGGCACCTACGCCCGGCGACCGACCGTGACAACCCCGCAGCCCGGACTGGTGCTGGCCGGCGACGCAATCCGCATCGACCTGCCGGTGGCACTGATGGAACGCGCCGCCACCACGGGCTTTTCGGCCGCAAACCACCTGCTGCAATCGTGGCGGCTGGCCGGCCACGAGCTGTGCACCGTGCCCACCCGCGGCCGATCCGCGCTGCTGCGGTCACTGGCCGAGCGCCACGGGGCACGCCGGCAATGAGCCTCGGCGACCGGCTGAGCCGACGGTGGCCCAAAGACTGGCCCGTCGCGGTGATCCCGCGCGTCTTTTGGGCGCAGCAGCGTCCGACCTACCGCGACGCGCAGCCGGCGATCATCAACGCCGCGCTGGACCGATCCCAAAGCCGGCCGACCGGCAACTGGTACGTGTTCGGCGCCAGCAGCGACGTGCGCGCGGGCCGCGCGTTCGGCGCGCGGGTGGCCGGCATCGAATTGGTGGCGTGGCGCGACGCGCATCGGCGCCTGCGGGTGGGCCCGCGCAGCTGCCCGCACCTGGGTGCCGACCTTGCCACCGGCGTGGTGCGTGATGGCACCCTGTACTGCCGCTGGCACGGGCTGGCTTTCGACGGTGACACCTGCGACCTGCGCTGGCGGCCGTTTCCCAGCCACGACGACGGCGTCCTGGTCTGGGTGCGGCTGGACTCCGCCGGCACAGAGACACCGCTGGACGCGCCGGTGCTGCCGCCCAGGCCCACCGGTGCCACCTTGACCGCGGTCGCCCGCATGGTCGGCAACTGCGAACCGTGCGACATCGTCGCCAACCGGCTCGACCCGTGGCATGGTGCCTGGTTTCACCCGTATTCGTTCACCCGGCTTGAGGTGCTGAGCACGCCCAGCGAGGACGACGACCGCTTTCTCGTCTCGGTGACCTTCCGCATGGGCCGGTTCGGCGTGCCGGTGATCGCGGAATTCACCACCCCCGATGCGCGCACCGTGACGATGCGCATCATCGAGGGCGAAGGGACCGGAAGCGTCGTCGAAACCCATGCCACCCCAATAACTTCCGCGTCGGACGACCGGCAACGCGTGATCGTGACGGAAGCGGTCATCGCGTCCTCGCCGCGCCCCGGATTCGCGTCCGCGCGCCGTGCGGCCGCGCTGATCACCCCGCTGATGCGTCATGCCGCCGCCCGGCTGTGGCGCGACGATCTGGCCTACGCCGAACGCCGCTATCGACTCCGCACGGGCGACTAGCATGGCCGGCGATGAGGAAGCGGTATTTCGCTGTCGTGGCATTCAGCGTGTGCGCGCACTTCGCCTACCTCGCCTACGTACCCATCGGCGGCTTTCTGGCGTTGCGCTGGCGGCGCACCACCTGGCTGCACGTGGCCAGCGTGTGTTGGGGCGTGCTGGTCGTGGCCCTGCCGGTGCCCTGCCCACTGACCACCCTGGAAGATTGGGCACGTGCGCGGGCCGGACTGGCGCCGCTGCCCGCCACCGGATTCATCGACCGCTACGTCGCCGGGGTGCTCTACCCGGCGGGCCGGACCGGGCTGGCGCAGGCCTTCGCGTTCGGTGCGGCGCTCGCGTCGTGGGTCGCCCTGGCGCGGACTCGAAAGTCGTTCCGGCACAGCAGAAGCGAAGCGCTGCCCGGGCCGCGAGCACTCCCCGACGCGCAGCGGGTCCTTCTCCGGTAAGTTCGCTGAGATGACCAAACGCCGCGCCGACGACCCGGCGCCCGATCGAGCCGAACTGGAAAGACAGCTGTCGGCCGACCTTCGGGCGATCACGGCGCGCTCGGATCGGGTGGGCCGGCATTTCGCAAGGGTAAACGAGGTGAGCAGCAACGACTTTCGCGCCCTGCTGCACATCATGGTCGGCGAGACCGCGCAGGCGCCGTTGACCCTGGCCCAGCTGCGGCAGCACATGGACGTGTCGCCGGCGGCGATCACCTATCTCGTCGACCGGATGATCGAAGCGGGACACATCCGCCGCGAAGCCGACCCCGAGGACCGGCGCAAGTGGCTGCTGCGCTACCAGGAGAGCGGTATGTCGCTGGCGCACGCGTTCTTCCGGCCGCTGGGCGCTCACATGAGTGCGGCGATGGCCGGCCTCAGCGACGACGACCTCGTCGCCGCCCACCGCGTCTTCGCGGCGATGATCGAGGGCATGTCCGCCTTCGAGGAGGAGCTCCCCAAGCCGTCCGCGCCACCGTCAACCAGGCTCGCAAGCGGCGCCGCGGCTCCCCGGCGGCAGCAGGCCCCGCGTTAGGAGCCGCTGCTCGATCAGGTCGGCGCCCCGCGCCACCCCGCCGGTCGCGGCGAATCCGGCCGCCACCCGCCGCGCTCCCGGCCCCATGGTGATCGCCGCGCGCACGGCGGCACGAAGCCGGGCCGGCGTCAGTTTCCGGGCCGGCAGCCGGGTGCCGCAGCCGGCCACCTGAACGCGCCGCGCGACTTCGGCTTGATCGCGGGCGAACGGCACCGCGCAGACCGGGACCCCGCGGTCGAGCGCCTTGACGGTGGTGCCCATGCCGCCGTGGGTGACCGCGCAGATCGCGCGGTCCAGCACCGCACGGTGATCCACGAACCGGCACACCGTGGCGTTGGGCACCGACGGCAGCCCGTGCGGCACGCCCGCGGCGAACGTCGCGACGACGTGCACCGGCTCGCCGGCCAGGGCCTGCAGGCCGACACAAGCCAGTCTGTCGTCGGCCTGCGCGAGGGAGGACGTGCTGAGCAACACGATGGGCCGCTCGATGGCGGTGAGCCACTCCGGCACGGGCCGCGGCGCCAGGTCGAATTCGCATGCGCCGATGAAGTGCACCGCGTCGTCCCAATCCGGATGCGGGTATTCGAACGGCTCGCCGCCGACCGCCAGCAGCAGCGGTGCGCGGCGCATCAGCGCATCCACCGACGCGATCGCCGGAACGCCCAGGCCCGCGCGAATCACGTTGATTCGCGGCACGATTCGCCGGTCGAACAAATGGCTCACGAAGGGTCGCACCGACGCGTCGCGAACGGCTCCGACGATACCGGGCAGCGGTCGCAGACCGGGACCGAACGGCGGCGCCGCACCCGACCTCAGGTAGGGCGTGAACGGCGAGAACACCAGCCACCCAATACCACTGGCCTCGGCGATCGACATGGCGCCCCAGCAGTTGGCGTCCACGATCAGCACGTCGGGCCGCACCTCGGCGATCGCACGACGCAGATCCTCGACCTCGATCACCGCGCGCCGGCACAGCACATCCAGCGTCTGTTTGAGAACCCCAAAGGCGTTGTGCGCCAGCCAGTCCTGCCCGGCGATGGCCTCGATCCGGGGATCGACCGCCTCGACGCGAAAACCGACGCCGCGCATGGCCTCGACCTCGCTGGCCAACGTGCGCAGGTGGATCCGGTGTCCGCGCCCGCCCAGTTCGGCCAGCAGGACCGCCATGGGCAACAGATGGCCCAACGCGGGTGACCCGTAGGCCAGGATCACCGCCATGAGCGATCGACCGTCACGAGATCGGCGTGGCGCCAACGTCACGCAGCGCGCGCAGATCGACGGCGCCACACCCGTGCAGGCAGATCCGAAGCTCGTCGATGAACCGTTGCAGCCACACCGTCGCCGCGTCGGCGGACTCGATCGCCGGCGCCAACAACGGCCGGGCGACCGCCACCACGTCGGCGCCCAAGGCCAGCGCTTTGGCCGCGTCCATGCCAGTTCGGATTCCGCCCGAGGCCACCAGCGGGATGGCCGGTAGCGCCGCCCGTACCTCGGTGATCGCCTGCGCGGTCGGTATCCCCCAGTCGGCCAAATCCGGATGGCGCACTTCGCCGTAGCGGACCAGTTGCTCCACCCGCGACCACGATGTCCCCCCGGCGCCCGCCACGTCGATGGCGGCCACCGACGGCTCACCGGTGCGCGCCAGCAGCTCGGCGACGGCCGTGGCTCCGATCCCGTGGCCAACTTCCTTCAGCAGCACCGGATACCCCAGCAGGTCGGTCACGTCATGCAATCGATCCAGCGATCCGGCGAAGTCGGTGTCGCCATTGTGCTGCACGGCCTCTTGCAACGGATTGGTGTGCACGGCAAGCGCATTGGCGCCCACCCGGTCCAGGGCGTCGACGATGTCGGGCACGGCGTCCTTGGTCAATTGGGACAGGCCGATGTTGCCGAACAGCAGCACGTCGGGTGCCACGTCGCGCACCGCGAAGCTGGCGGCCGCCCGCTCGCCGAACACACCGTTGAGCATCACCCGCTGCGACCCCAGCATCATGCCTAGGCCGAGTCGTTGCGCCGCGGTGGCCAGGTTGCGGTTGATGGTGCCCGACAGCTGCGCGCCTCCGGTCATGGCGCCCACCAGGATCGGGGCCCGCAGCGGTGCGCCGAGGAACTCGGTCGACAGGTCGATGTCGTCCAGGTTGGTCTGGGTCAGGGCGTTGTAGGGCAGGCGATAGTGTTCCAGACCCGTCGTCAGGTTCTGATAGCCGACGTCACCGTCGAGGCACACGTCGATGTGGCGGCGTTTACGAACGGTCAGCTCGGCGCGCTCGGCGGTCATCGGAGATGCGTTTCGGTCACGCTTGAGGTGGTACCCGCGTCTGTAGCAAAAACTCGTCCTTAGGTTGTTAAGTTACTGAATGTTTAAGTGATTGAAATTACAGGTATAACGGCGTGGTGAAACCCACGGTGAAACCATCGACACTCGCTGCCACCAGCCTCGCCGTCGCCGCCGCGGCGGGGACCGGCAGCATCGCCAGCCCGGCACGCGCCGCGACCTGGTACGCGCGGATCCGTAAGCCGACCTACCAGCCGCCCGCCGTCGTCTTCCCCGTCATGTGGACCACGTTGTATGCCGACATCGCCGCCACGTCCGCCCTCGCCCTCGACCGGCTGCGCGCGTCCGGCCGCGACACCGAGGCGCGCCGATATGCCGCGGCGCTGGGGGTCAACCTGGGGCTCAACGCCGGATGGAGTTGGCTGTTCTTCCGCTACCACAAGCTGGGCGCGTCGGCGCTGGGCGCGGCGGTCCTGACGGCCAGCAGCGCCGACCTGGCCCGCCGCACCGCGCGGGCCGACCCTCGGGCCGGTGCGGCGCAGTCGCTCTACCCGTTGTGGGGCGCGTTCGCCACGTTCTTGTCCGCGCACATCTGGCGGCTCAACCGCGGTATGCGGTAATGCCCGCGCTGCTGTGGTTTCGACGCGACCTGCGCCTCGGGGACCATCCCGCGCTGGCCGAGGCCGTGGGGGCGACCGACGACAAGGACGTGCTCGCCTGCTTCGTGCTGGATCCGCGCCTGGAGAAAACGTCGGGCCCGCGGCGGATGCAATTCCTGGGCGATGCGCTGCGGCAACTGGACAACGACCTCGACGGGCGGCTACTGGTGGTCCGCGGCCGGCCCGAACAGCGGATCCCGTTGCTGGCCAAGCAGATCGACGCCTCGGCGGTGTACGTCTCGGAGGATTTCGCGCCCTTCGGCAAGCGCCGCGACGAGCGGGTGCGCGCGGAGCTGGGCGCGGTTCCGCTAATTTCGGCGGGGTCGCCGTATCTGGTCTCCCCCGGCCGGGTCGCCAAACCCGACGGTGAACCCTATCGGGTGTTCACGCCGTTTCTTCGCGCCTGGCGCGAAGCCGGCTGGCGAAAGCCGGCCAAGTCGGGCGCAAAATCGGCCGACTGGATCGACCCCGCGCGGCTGGGCGTCAAAGCGTGCGAGATCCCCGACCCGGGCGCGACATTGCACGTCGAGGCCGGCGAAGCCGCGGCGCTCAAGCAGTGGAAAGCCTTCGTGCACAACGGACTTGACAACTACAGCACCGACCGCAACCGGCCGGACCTCGAGGGTACCAGCAGGATGTCGGCGCACCTGAAGTTCGGCACGATCCACCCCCGCACCATGGTCGCCGACCTGAATCCGCGCACCGAGGGCGCGCAAACATACTTGCGGGAGTTGGCATTTCGCGACTTCTACGCCGACGTGTTGCACCACTGGCCGCACAGCGCCTGGCGCAATTGGAACAGCGGGTTCGACGGCATCGAGACCGACACCGGCGCGGCCGCCGAGCGCCGCTACGAATCGTGGAAAGCCGGCCAGACCGGTTTCCCCATCGTCGACGCCGGGATGCGCCAACTCCGCGAGACCGGCTTCCTGCACAACCGGGTGCGCATGATCGTCGCGTCGTTTCTGGTCAAGGACCTGCACCTGCCCTGGCAGTGGGGCGCGCAATGGTTCCTGGATCAACTCACCGACGGTGACATGGCCAACAACCAGCACGGCTGGCAGTGGTGCGCGGGCTGCGGCACCGACGCGGCGCCCTACTTCCGGGTGTTCAACCCGACCACACAGGGCGAGAAGTTCGATCCCTCCGGGGAATACATCCGGCGCTGGGTCCCCGAGCTGGCGGCGACCGACGACCCCCATCTGCGCAAGGGCGAGCGGCCGCCCCAATACCCGGAGCCGATCGTCGACCATGGCGCCGAGCGCGCCGAGGCGCTGCGCCGATACCACAGCCTCTGAACGAAAATTTGCAGAAATCGCATACCCGAAGCTGGTTGGCATGTAAATATCAGCCGATTCACAGTTGTCGACAGCCGCCAGGAGGCGATATGGCCCGCTCGATCGTTCGGACATTGCTGATCTCGGGCGCGGCCGTGGGCCTGATGGCCAGCGCCGGGGCCTGCTCGTGCTCGGTCGGAGCGAAATCGGTGCCCAAGGGCGATGTCGCCAACCAGATCACCCAAAAGTTGACGGACGGGGCGGGGAACAAGCCCGACTCGGTGACCTGTCCGACCGACCTGGTCGCCACCGTCGGCGCCACGCTGAACTGCGAGATGAAGGTCAAGAACCAGACCTTCAACGTCAATGTCACGGTCACCAGCGTCAACGGCAGCGACGTCAAATTCGACATGGTGGAGACCGTCGACAAGAACCAGGTGGCCGGCATCATCAGCGACAAACTGACCCAGCAGGTGGGCCGCAAACCCGACTCGGTGACCTGCCCGGACAACCTGAAGGGCACCGTGGGCGCGACCCTGCGCTGCCAACTCAGCGACCAGGGCCAGAAGTACGGCATCTCGGTGAACGTCACCAACGTCGACGCCGGCGACGTCAACTTCGACTTCAAGGTCGACGACCAGCCGACGCCCTAATTGATTAGCGGGCGGCCTTCTTGCGTTCGATGTCGGCCAGGGCGGCGGCCAGTTCGGCGCGCTGTGCGGCCGAAGTCTCCCAGGACAGCTTCCGGTTCTTGACCACCTTGGCCGGCGCCCCGACCGCGATCGAATAGTCCGGGATGTCGCCGCGGACCACCGCGTGCGAGCCCAGCACGCAGCCGCGTCCGATCGTGGTGCCGCGCAGCACGGTCACCTTCACCCCGACCCAGGTGTCCGGCCCGATTCGCACCGGGGACTTGACGATGCCCTGGTCCTTGATCGGCAGGTTGATGTCGTCCATGCGGTGGTCGAAGTCGCAGATGTAGCACCAGTCGGCCATCAGCGCCGAATCCCCGAGCTCGATGTCGAGGTAGCAGTTGATGACGTTGTCGCGGCCCAGCACCACCTTGTCGCCGAACCGCAGCGAGCCCTCGTGCGCCCGGATGGTGTTCTTGTCCCCGATGTGCACCCAGCGGCCGATCTCCAGCTGCGCCAGTTCCGGTGTCGCGTGAATCTCGACGCCCTTGCCGAGAAACACCATGCCACGGGTGATGATGTGCGGGTTGGCCAGCTTGAACTTCAGCAGCCGCCAGTAGCGCACCAGATACCACGGGGTGTAGGCCCGGTTGGCCAGCACCCACTTCAGCGACGCCAGCGTCAGGAACCTGGCCTGGCGTGGGTCGCGCAGCATGGAACCCCGCCAGCGGCGGTGCAGCGGCGCCCCCCACATGCTCGTCATGGCCGCAAAGCCTAACGCGACCGCGAGCCGCGCAGGCAATCAGGTTCGCGCGAGTCGCGGCGGGTTACCCTCACTCGGTGCTTGCCCGACTGCTGACGATTGCTTCCGCAATCGTGCTGACGGTGGGGCTGGGTGGTTGCGGCAACACCGACTCGTGGGTGGACGCGTCGGCCGCCCAAGGCTGGTCGGCGCAGTACGGCGACGCGTCCAATAGCAGCTACACCACGACCACCGGCGCCACCAAGCTGACGCTGCAATGGACGCGTTCGGTCAAGGGAAGCCTGGCGGCGGGGCCGGCGCTGGGTTCGCGCGGCTGGCTCGCGCTCAATGCGCAAACCCCCGCCGGATGCTCGTTCATGGAGTGGGAGAACAACGACAACGGGCGACAACGCTGGTGTGTGCGGCTGGTCCAGGGCGGCGGCTTCGGCGGTCCGCTGTTCGACGGCTTCGACAACCTCTACGTCGGCCAGCCGGGGGCGCTGCTGTCGTTTCCCCCGACCCAGTGGACACGCTGGCGCAAGCCGGTGATCGGGATGCCCTCCACCCCGCGGTTTCTGGGCGGCGGCCGCCTGCTGGTCGCCACCCACCTGGGCCAGGTGCTGATTTTCGATGCCCATCGCGGCGAGGTAGTCGGCACCGCGGTCGATTTGGTGGACGGCGTCGATCCCGCCGATGCGACGCGCGGGCTGGCCGATTGCGCGCCGGCCCGGCAGGGCTGCCCGGTCGCGGCCGCGCCCGCCTACTCGCCGGCCACCGGCACGGTGGTGCTGGGGGTCTGGCAGCCGGGCGCCGCGGCCGCGACGCTGGTCGGGCTGAAGTACCGCTCGGCGCAGACCGAGCTGGCCCGCGAGTGGACCAGCGACGCCGTCGGCGCCGGGGTGCTGGCCAGTCCGGTGTTGTCCGCGGACGGGTCGACCGTCTACGTCAACGGCCGCGACCAACGGTTGTGGGCGCTGCACACGGCCGACGGCAAACCGAAATGGTCAGTGCCGCTTGGGTTTCTGGCGCAGACGCCGCCGGCGGTGACGCCGCAGGGCCTGATCGTGGCGGGGGGCGGGCCCGACACCCGGCTGACGGCGTTCCGCGACGCCGGTGACCATGCCGAGCAGATCTGGCGCCGCGACGACGTCGCGCCGTTGTCGACGTCGAGCCTGGCCGGCGCGGGCGTCGGCTACACCGTGGCCGGCGATCCGAACGGCATGTCGTTGCTGGTGTTCGATCCGGCCACCGGGCACACGATCAACAGCTATGCACTGCCGGCGGCCACCGGCTATCCGGTCGGGGTGTCGGTGGCCAACGACCGCCGGGTGGTGACCGCCACCAGCGACGGCCAGGTCTACGGTTTCTCGCCGGCCTGACGGCAATACTGGTGTGATGCCGAACGACACCCCAGCAGGCCGGGCGGCGGACATCGTCGGCACGATCGTGGTGGTGATTGTCCACGGCGTGTTGTGGGTGGCGACGTACACGCTGCTGGGATTGTTCGTCATGGTCACCGATCCGTGCGGCGGCTCCCGGCCGTGCGGCGACCCCGCCTGGATCGGCCGGGCCATGTGGCTGGGGCTCGGGGCCGGCGGTGCGGTCTTCGTCGCCACCCTCGTCGTCGCCATCATGCGGCTCGTTCGCCACCGGCTCGCCTTCGTCGTCCCGCTCATCGGGTGCGCCGCGCAGCTGGCGCTGGGCGTCGGCGCGGTGGCCATGGAGTTTCAGGCCGGCCCGGTCTCCTAGAGCGCCAGCGGCGGGATGGCGTTGCGCGGCACGGCGGCCTGGGCGGCACCGGCGAAGGCCGGCAGCATCTCACCCGGGGCGAAGTAGAAGATCAGTTGATCGTCGGTGATGGCGAAGTTCTGGTAGTGCGACGGGTCCAGGCCGGTCGACGGCAATATCGCCGCGCCCAGCGGGTTCTGCCGCTGCAGCTCGTTTTTCACCAGCGGGAAGATGCTGTCCAGCGGCGTGGTTCCGGGCGCGAACAAAGTGTCGAAGGTGATGGGCGCCTTGGCGCCCAGGTTGTAGTTGAACGCCTTGTACCAGGTGGTCGGGCGCGCGCCGCCGAGGTCCTGGAAAAACTTGAGCACCACGCTGCGGGTGTTGTGCGGCGGCTGGCCCGAGCTGTGTTGCTCGGTGGTGGCCTCCATCTGATAGGGCTGATCACGGCTCCCGGAACTCTGGGCGACGCTGAGGAACCCGTCGCGGTTTTGCGTGATGTAGTCGGTCAGCGCCTGTTCGTCGGGATAGTCGGTGGGAAACGTCATGGTGAGCGTGTAGCTGGGCGTCGACGTGCGCAGACGGCAGGTCTGGGCGTCCGCCATGGTGCCGCCCAGGCTGGCGCAGGTGGGCGGCGCGGCCGAACTATGAGCCGCCGGCCCGCTCACTAGAACCGCGGCGGTCAGCACCGCCGCCGCTATCAGGTAACGCATCGTCCCCCTTAAGAAATGACCGCCGCCAGCGTACCGGGGCTTAGCGCGAAGCCCGGCAAACGTAGGCCGCCGCGTGGCCGGCGGGGCCGGCGCCGACGCGGGTGATGACCAGCGACAGGGGTTGGCTGCCGCGCGGCCGCAGCCGTCGGCGCAGCGCGTCGGGGTCCACCCGCACGCCGCGGACCAGGATCTCCAGCGCGCCGCAATCCCGCGCCGACAGCGCCCGGCGCAGCCGGCGCTCGTCGAACGCCAGCTGCTCGAGCACCTCGAAGCCGCGCATCCCCGACGGCAGTTGGTCTCCGGACAGATAGGCGATGGCGGGGTCAAGTTGCCACAGTCCGTGCCGGGCCGCAAAGTGGCGCACCAGGCCGGCCCGCACCACCGCCCCATCCGGGTCGACGATCCATCGGCCCGCGGGCCGCACCGGGCAGTCGTCGGGATCGGTGTCGGTGAGCTGTTCGCCGGTATCGAGGATGCTGGCCCGCCGGCGCACACCCGGCCCCGCCACGCCGGGTGACCACAGGCACGCTTCGCGCACCGAGCCGCGATACGACGTCACCTCGATCTCGCCGCCGAAGCCGAGCCGGTCCAGATAGCCGAAATCTATTCCGGGAGCGCACTTTACGACGATATCCCGGCCGTCATAACAGTCCAACACCTGACTTAGGCCGGGCCGATAGTCGTCCGGCCTGAAGCGCCGCTGCCCGCCGCGGCGGCGAGCCGGGTCGACGAGGACCACCGCGTCGCGGGTGACCGGGTGCAGCGCGTCGGCACGGCACAGGCGAGCGCAGTGCCCGAGGTTGTGGCGCGCCATCGCCAACCGCACCGGATCGATGTCGCTGCCCAGCGCCGAGACGGCGCACCGGGCTAACGCGGCCACCTCGGTGCCGATCGAACAGGTCGCGTCGTGCACGACGCGGCCGGCCAGCCGGCGGGCCCGGTGCAGGGCCACCGGCGCCGCGGTGGCCTGCTGCAGCGCCTCGTCGGTGAACAGCCAGCCGGCGACCTCCAGCTCCCCCAGCTTTTCCGGCGCCCGGCGGCGCAGCAGCGTCGTCTCCACCAGCGCCGGCGCGCGGTCACCGAATCGCGCCCGCACTGCGGCGATATCGGCGATGCGGGTCGCGTCGGTCAGCTCGAACTCGGCGACCGCTGCCAACGCCTCGGCACCGGATTCCGAGGAGAGGTACCTGACGTCGTCGACGCTGAAGGTCAGGACGGCTTGGTCCCGGTGATCATCACGTTGTAGAACCAGCCCTTGGGCAGCACCCGCCGCCAGACGTTGGCGTCCAGCCAGCTCAGCGTCTTCCAGCTGTTGAACGCGAACTTCGCCCAGCCCCAGCCCAGCTTCTCGGGCGGGACGGCGCACTCGAACGTGCGCAGCGGCCAGCCCAGCATCGCGGCGCTGAACTCCACGGTGGCGGTCTGCACCCGCGTCGCGCCGGCGTTGGTAGCCATCCGCTCCAGCTCGCCCGGGGTGAAGGTGTGCAGGTCGACCAGCGCCTCGAGCGCGGCCGCGCGCGACGACTCGTCGAGTTCGCCCTGCGGGCGCCGCCAGTCGGTGAGGCCGGGCAGCTTGGTGGCGTTGGTGACCACCCGCCAGGTCAGGGTGGACAGCGTGCGGGCGTAGCCGTCGCCGACGGTGGTGGGCTCGCCGGCGAACACGAACCGGCCACCCGGACGCAACACCCGGATCACCTCGCGCAGCGACAGCTCGACGTCGGGGATGTGGTGCAGCACGGCGTGCCCGACGACCAGATCGAAGGTGTCGTCGTCGTACGGGATGCCCTCGGCGTCGGCGACCCGGCCGTCGATGTCCAGCCCGAGCGATTGCCCGTTGCGGGTGGCGACCTTGACCATGCCGGGCGACAGGTCGGTCACCGACCCGCGCCGCGCGACGCCGGACTGGATCAGGTTAAGCAGGAAAAACCCTGTGCCGCAACCCAATTCGAGAGCACGATCGTAGGGCAGCTCGCGCAGGACGTCGTCGGGCACGACGCCGTCGAAGCAGTCCCGCGCGTAGTCGACGCAGCGCTGGTCATAGGAGATCGACCATTTTTCGTCGTAGGTCTCGGCTTCCCAGTCGTGGTAGAGCACCTGGGCGAGCTTGCTGTCGTGCCGTGCGGCCTCCACCTGTTCGGCGGTGGCATGCGGATTCGGAGCGGCGTCAGCGGGGATCTTCGAACTCCTCGTCATGGGGGCCAAGCCTAACGGTCGACGGAATTGATGCCGGCCTTGGCGGCGGCCAGCGCATCGCGCGGGCCGTCGAGAAACCGGCGTGCCCACGCGGCGGCGGCGTCATAGACGTCGTCGGGGGCCACCATCTCGTCGATGAGGCCCAGCGCCAGGGCTTCCTCGGCGTCGATGAAGCGCCCGCTGAACACCAGCTCCTTGGCCCTGCTGGCGCCGGTCACCCGGGTCAGCCGGGCCATTCCGTCGGTTCCGGGCACCCGGCCGGCCAGGATCTCGGTCGCGCCGAACTTCACGTTGTCGCCGCTGACCCGCCAGTCGGCGGCCAGGGCCAGCGTGAGGCCCGCGCCCAGCGCGTAGCCGGTGATCGCGGCCACCGTCGGCTTGGGGATCGCCGCGACGGCGTCGATCGCCTCGCGGCGCACCCGGGCCGCGGTGTCGGCCTCGGCCGGGTTCAGCGTCTGCAGTTCGGGCAGGTCGTCGCCGGCCGAGAAGATTTCGTGGCCACCGAACAGGATCACCACGGCGACGTCGTCGCGGCGCCCCAGCTCGGCGGCCGCGGCCGCGATCTCGCGGTAGACCTGCCGGGTCATCGCGTTGGTCGGCGGTCGCGACAGCAGCAACATGGCCAGCCCGGGATCCCGCGAGCCGTCGCTGACCACGGTGGACACGAATTCGCTTGTCATAGCGGCCATTCCATCGCGCCGCCCGCCTGGCGCGCCGCGTGGTAGCGGTCGGAGTCGAAGAACTCGAACACCCAGTTGTCGCCGCGCTTCTCCAGCAGCGGCTGCACCGGCGAGATCTGTCGCTCGACTGCCAGCACGTCGGCGACGGTGCGGCCGGCCAGCGCGTCCAGCTGCGTCCAGGTCGGCGGCAGCAGGACGTTGCGTCCGGCCTCGAAGTCGGCGATGGCGTCCCGGGGCCAGGCCCATCCGGAACTGTCGGATTCGGTGTTGTCGCCGTCGGCGCGCTGACCCTGCGGCAGGGCCGCCACGAAGAAGTAGGTGTCGTAGCGGCGGGTGCGTTCGGCTTCGGGGGTGACCCAATTCGCCCACGGCCGTAGCAGATCCGAGCGCAGCACCAAATTTTCGGTGCGCAGGAAGTCGGCGAACGACAGCGTCCGGTCGGCGAGCGCGCGGCGGGCGTCGCCATAGACCGAGGCGTCACCGACGATGCCGTGGGGATCGTCGACGGGCCCGGCGAACAGCACCCCCGACTCCTCGAACGTCTCCCGCGCCGCCGCGCACACCAGCGCCTCGGCCAGCCCGGATTCGATGCCGAACCGCTCCGCCCACCACGACGGCGGCGGCCCGGCCCAGGCGATCTCGGCGTTGCGGTCGCGGTCGTCCACGCCGCCGCCGGGGAACACCATCGTGCCGGGGGCGAACTCCATCTTGGAGTGGCGGCGCATCAGGAAGACCTTCAGGCCCCCGGGAGCGTCGCGGATGAGCATCACGGTCGCGGCCGGACGCGCGGGTAGCGGTTCGAAAGGTTCGGTCATAGTTGTCTCCGATGGGCTGCGCGGGTGCGGACTCGCCGCGCGAAGTAGCGGCCGTCGACGACGTCCAGGGCGATCTCCTGCCCGAACGCGGCGGACAGATTCTGGGCGGTCAGCACGTCGGGCAGCAACCCCGCGGCGACCACCTGGCCCTCCGACAGCATCAGGCAGTGGCTGAAGCCCGGCGGCACCTCCTCGACGTGGTGGGTGACCAGCACCAGCGCGGGCGCGTCGGGGTCGGCGGCCAGATCGGCCAGCCTGGCCACCAGTTCCTCGCGCCCGCCCAGGTCCAGCCCGGCGGCCGGCTCGTCGAGCAGTAGCAGTTCCGGGTCGGTCATCAGGGCGCGGGCGATCAGCACGCGCTTGCGCTCGCCCTCGGACAGCGTCCCGTACGTGCGGTCGGCCAGGTGCTCGGCCCCCAGGCTCTCCAGCATGTCGATGGCTCGTCGGTAGTCGACGTCCTCGTAGCGCTCCCGCCATCGGCCCAGCACCGAATATCCGGCCGAGACCACCAGGTCGCGCACCACTTCGTCGGTGGGCACCCGCTGCGCCAGCACCGAGGAACTCAGCCCAATCCGAGCCCGCAACTCGCTGACGTCGACCCGACCCAGCCGCTCACCGAGCACGTAGGCGGCGCCCGACGACGGGTGTTCCATCGCCGCCGCGATGCGCAGCAGCGATGTCTTGCCGGCCCCGTTGGGGCCGATGATCACCCAGCGTTCGTCGAGTTCGACCGCCCAATCCAGCGGCCCCACCAGCACGTTGCCTCCGCGTCGCAGCGACACCTTGCGCAGGTCGATCAGCAGATCGGGGTCGGCCGTTTCGAGTCCGGTTTCGGGCACCCGACCATCGTGCCGTACCCCGGGCGAGCAGACGCAAAAGCCCCCATTCTGGGCGCGAAATAGGGGGTTATGCGTCTGCTCGCGCGGTTAGTCGGGCGGGATGTCGACACGACGGACCACCCCGTCGACCGCGTCGGCCGCCTCGATCTCGCCCCGCGTCACCCCGAGCAGAAACAGCACGGTGTCCAGGTAGGGATGGCTCAGCGACGCGTCGGCGACCTCACGCAGCGCGGGCTTGGCGTTGAACGCGATGCCCAGTCCGGCGGCGGCCAGCATGTCGATGTCGTTGGCGCCGTCGCCGACGGCGACGGTCTGCTCCATCGGCACGCCGGCCTGCTCGGCGAAGTCGCGCAGCGCCTTGGCCTTGCCGGCCCGGTCGATGATCGGCCCGACCGTGCGGCCGGTGAGCACCCCGTCGACGATCTCCAGCTCGTTGGCGGCGACGAAGTCCAGCATCAGCTCGTGGGCCAGCGGGTCGATGATCTTCCGGAAGCCGCCGGAGACCACCCCGCAGTGATAACCGAGCCGGCGCAGCGTGCGCAGCGTGGTGCGGGCGCCGGGCATCAGCTCCAGCTGGTCGGCGACCTCGTCGATGACCGTGGCGGGCAGCCCCGCCAGGGTGGCGACGCGCTGCTGCAAGGACTCGGCGAAATCCAGCTCGCCGCGCATCGCGGCCTCGGTGATCGCCGCGACCTTGCCCTGCGCCCCCGCGCGCGCGGCCAGCATCTCGATGACCTCGCCCTGCACCAGCGTCGAATCGACGTCGAAGACGATGAGCCGCTTGGCCCGTCGGTCCAGGCTGTAGGCCTCGAGGGCCACGTCGACGCCCTCCTCGCCGGCCACCCGGGTCAGGGTGGTCTGCAGTTCGGCTTCGGCGCCGGGCGGCACCGAGACGCGCAGCTCCAGACCGGTGACCGGATAGTCCGAGACGCCGCGGATCAGGTCGATGTTGACGCCCAGGGCGGCCACCTCGCGGGCCACCGCGCCGAACGCCTGGGCGGTGATGGGCCGGCCCAGCACCATGATGGTGTGGGTGGACGGTGCCCGGATGATCGGCACGTCGTCGCTGCGCTCGATCGTGACATCGAGGCCCACCCGGTGAATCGCCGTTGCGACATCGTCGCGCAACGCCGTGCCGTCGGCGACTTCCGGTGGGCAACACACCAGCACGCCCAGGGTGAGCCGGCCCCGGATCACCACCTGTTCGACGTTGAGCAGCTCGACGCCGTGTCGGGACAACACCTCGAACAGCGCCGACGTCACACCTGGCTGATCCACGCCGGTGACGGTGATCAGCACCGACACCTTAGGAGGTGTGCTCACCCCAAACCGTCAGCTGCGGACGTTGACGTCGTCGATCCGCGTGACGTCTTTGCCTTCGTGCCCGTGGGCGCGCCCGACATGGGATTCGGCGCGCATCCGCTCCACCATGTGCGGGTAATGCAACTCGAACGCCGGACGCTCGGAGCGGATACGGGGCAGTTCGGTGAAGTTGTGCCGCGGCGGCGGGCAGCTGGTCGCCCACTCCAGCGAGTTGCCGTATCCCCACGGGTCGTCCACGGTGACGACCTCGCCGTAGCGCCAGCTCTTGAAGACGTTCCACACGAACGGGAACATCGACGCGCCCAGGGTGAAGGCCCCGATGGTCGAGACGACGTTCAGCGCGGTGAAGCCGTCGGTGGACAGGTAGTCCGCGTAGCGGCGCGGCATGCCCTTGTCGCCCAACCAGTGCTGCACCAGGAACGTGGTGTGAAAACCGATGAACGTCAACCAGAAGTGCAGCTTGCCCAGCCGCTCGTCGAGCAGCCGGCCGGTCATCTTCGGGAACCAGAAGTAGATCCCGGCATAGGTGGCGAACACGATGGTGCCGAACAGCACGTAATGGAAGTGCGCGACGACGAAATAGGTGTCGGACACGTGGAAGTCCAGCGGCGGGCTGGCCAGCAGCACACCGGTCAGGCCACCCAGCAGGAAGGTGATCAAAAAGCCGACCGAAAACAGCATCGGCGTCTCAAAGGTCAACTGCCCCTTCCACATTGTGCCGATCCAGTTGAAGAACTTGATCCCGGTCGGCACCGCGATCAGATACGTCATGAACGAAAAGAACGGCAGCAGAACGGCTCCGGTGGTGAACATGTGGTGCGCCCACACGGCGACCGACAACGCGGCGATCGACAGCGTCGCGTACACCAGCGTGGTGTAGCCGAAGATCGGCTTGCGGGAGAACACCGGGAAGATCTCGGTCACGATCCCGAAGAACGGCAGCGCGATGATGTAGACCTCGGGGTGGCCGAAGAACCAGAACAGGTGCTGCCACAACAAGACTCCGCCATTGGCCGGGTCGTAGACGTGCGCCCCCAGGTGCCGGTCGGCGGCCAGCCCGAACAGCGCAGCCGTCAGCAGCGGGAAGGCGATCAGCACCAGGACGGACGTCACCAGGATGTTCCAGGTGAAGATCGGCATGCGGAACATCGTCATCCCGGGCGCGCGCATGCACACCACGGTGGTGATCATGTTGACCGCGCCCAGGATGGTGCCCAGGCCGGCCACCGCCAGACCCATGATCCACAGGTCACCGCCCGGACCGGGCGAATGGATGGCGTCGGTCAGCGGGGTGTAGGCGGTCCAGCCGAAGTCGGCGGCGCCGCCCGGGGTGATGAAGCCGCCGATCGCGATCAGCGCGCCGAACAGGAACAGCCAGAACGAGAAGGCGTTCAGCCGGGGGAACGCCACGTCGGGCGCGCCGATTTGCAGCGGCAGCACCAGGTTCGCGAAGCCGAACACGATCGGGGTGGCGTAGAACAGCAACATGATCGTGCCGTGCATGGTGAACAGCTGGTTGAACTGCTCATTCGACAAGAACTGCATGCCGGGCTGCGCCAACTCGCTGCGCATCAGCAGCGCCAGCAGGCCGCCGACGAAGAAGAAGATGAAGCAGGCGACGCAGTACATGATGCCGATCAGCTTGTGATCGGTCGTGGTGATCAGTTTGTAGACAAGGTTCCCTTTGGGACCGGTTCGGGCCGGGTACGGCCGGACGGCTTCGAGTTCTCCCAACGGGGGCGCTTCGGCTGTCAACAGCTCCTCCAGACATCCATCACCGGACAGGGGTGAAAACCCACAACTGACACGAATCTTAGCCCCCGCTCGGGGCGGCGGCAGGCCTGGTCCTACAAACTGTCGTAATTGGTTCGGGCCGGCCGGGTGTTACCGTCGAACGCGTGCTGTTCGGCCGCAGGCAACCGAGGTTGGCCGCCGCCATACTCGCAGCATGCGCCGTCGCGGCGGGCAGCGCGTGCGGCTCCGATCACCCCCCCGCGACGTCGCGTTCGCTGGTCACCCCGACCACCCAGATCGCCGGCGCCGGCGTGCTGGGCAACGACCGCAAGCCCGACGAGGCGTGCGCGCGCGACGCGGCGGCCGCGGACCCGGGTCCGGCGACCCGGCCCGCGCACAACGCCGCGGGTGTCACGCCCGACGTGGCCGAGGTGCGGGCCGAGCCGCAACGCATCGTGGTGCTCTCCGGCGATCAGCTCGACGCGCTGTGTGCGCTGGGCCTGCAATCGCGGGTCGTCGCGGCCGCCCTGCCGGACGACTCGTCGGGCCAGCCGTCGTATCTGGGCAGCGCGGTGCACGGCCTGCCCGGCGTCGGCACCCGCAGCTCCCCCGACCTCAACGCGATCAGCGCGGCGCATCCGGATCTGATCCTCGGCTCGGTGGCGCTGACGCCGAAGTTGTATCCGCAGCTGGCGGCGATCGCGCCGACGGTGTTCACCGCGGCCCCGGGTTCGGCCTGGGAGGACAACGTTCGTGCGGTCGGGGCCGCCACCGCGCGCGCCGGCGCCGCCGACGCCCTGATCGACGGCTTCGCGCAGCGGGCCGAACACATCGGGGCCAGCCATGACGCCGCGCATTTTCAGGCGTCGATCGTGCGGCTCACCGACAAGACCATGCGGGTGTACGGGGCCAACAACTTTCCGGCCAGCGTGCTGGCCGCCGTCGGCGTGGACCGGCCCGCTGCCCAGCGCTTCACCGACAAGCCCTACCTCGAAATCGGCACCACCGACGCGGATTTGGCGAAGTCGCCGGACCCGACGGACTATTCGGTGGCCGACGCCGACATCATCTACGTGTCGTGCGCGACCCCGGCCGCCGCGCAGCGCGCGGCCACCATCTTCGACAGCAACCCGTGGCGCAAGCTGTCCGCCAACCGCGACAACCGGGTCTTCGTCGTCAACGACGAGATTTGGCAGACCGGCGAGGGCGTGATCGCGGCCCGCGGCATCGTCGACGATCTGCGCTGGCTCAACGCCCCGATCAACTAGCCGCGCGAGCGTCAACTCGAGTGCGCGACATGGCAATTCCCAGTATCACCAGCGGGACCAGCCACACCAGACTGACGTACGGATGCGCCCGATACAGGCCCAGGGCGCTGGCTCGGGCGTCGAGAAATCCCGCGATGAACGCCGGCGCCGACCACCACCACCGGAACGGCCGGTGCGATGCGAGCCCGAACGCGATCAGCGCCATCCCGGTGACGAGGGGCAGATAGTGGCTGTACGCGTAATGGGTGCCGTTGCGGCCGTCGTCCATTAGGAGAAAGCCCCAGTAGAGCCCCCGCAACGCGGCGGCCGCGCAGGTGATCCAGGCGAACACGGCGGCGACCCGCTGTGTCGTCCCGCAGCGAATCGCGACCACACCGAAGGCCAGCGCAAGGGTCAGCCAGAGCATCAGATAGACGGCGGTTATCCAGGTCCAGTCGAAATGCGGGCCGTGCAGGCGGACGATGCGGAACGTGGCATACGTTGCGGCAAAAGCGACGATGATCGCGCCGGGCAGCACGAAATTCCACGTGCTAGACAACGGCTGATCGGTCCGATCAAGCTGATCGCTTCGAATGTTCCCCACCCGCGCCAAGGTATTCGCGGAACGGCTTCCTCCCGCTGCACCTCGCCCAGTGGAGGGCGGTTCGTTACCGAATCGACCTAGGCTGGTGACCAAGCCGATTGGCACCAAAACGTTACCTTAGCTAAGCTTTTCTCAGATCTGACGAAACGAAGAGGGATTCCACACATGAGCTCAACCGTCACCGCGTACGTCGCCACCTCGGCGACCGCGCCGCTGACCAAGACCACCATCACCCGCCGCGAGCCCGGCCCGCACGACGTGGCGATCGACATCAAGTTCGCCGGCATCTGCCACTCCGACATCCACACCGCCAAGGGCGAGTGGGGCGTGCCGAACTACCCGTTGGTGGTCGGCCACGAGATCGCCGGTGTGGTGACCGCCGTCGGCTCGGCGGTGACCAAGCACAAGGTCGGCGACCGCGTCGGGGTGGGCTGCATGGTGAATTCGTGTCAGCAGTGCCGCTACTGCAAGGCGGGCCTTGAGCAGTACTGCGAGCCCGGCGCGACGTTCACCTACAACTCCATCGACAAGGACGGCACGCCCACCCTTGGCGGCTACAGCCAGGCCATCGTCGTCGACGAGAACTTCGTCCTGCGCATCCCCGACGCGCTGCCGCTGGACAACGCGGCGCCGCTGCTGTGCGCGGGCATCACGCTGTTCTCGCCGCTGCGGCACTGGAAGGCCGGGCCGGACACCCGCCTGGCCATCATCGGCCTGGGCGGCCTCGGGCACATGGGCGTCAAGCTGGGCGCGGCGATGGGCATCAAGGTCAGCGTGCTGTCGCAGTCGCTGAAGAAGATGGAGGACGGGCTGCGCCTCGGGGCGAGCGAGTACTACGCCACCGCCGACCGTGCCACCTTCAAGAAGTTGCGCAACAGCTTCGATCTGATCCTGAACACCGTCTCGGTGAAGCTGCCGATGACCGACTACCTGGGGCTGCTGGACGTCGACGGCACGCTGGTCGAGCTGGGCGTCCCCGAGCATCCCATGGAGGTGCCGGCGTTCCCGCTGTTCGTGAAGCGACGCAGCCTGGCCGGCTCCAACATCGGCGGCATCGCCGAAACCCAGGAGATGCTCGACTTTTGCGCCGCGCACGGCGTGACTCCCGAAATCGAGGTCATCGACCCGGATTACGTGAACGAGGCCTACGAGCGGGTGCTGGCCAGCGACGTGCGCTACCGCTTCGTGATGGACATCGCGAAGCTATGACGGACTGCGCAGCCGCGCGGCAACCTCTTCGGCGGCTTCGCCGTCTTCGTCCCCGGGGACGAGCTCGCTGACGTCGATGCCGGCCAGGGGCCAGCCCGCGGCGGCCAGGGTGGCGGCCACCCGCCGGACGTTCTCGGGCCCGGCGTCGTGGTGGGTCAGCTCCGAGATCTTCTCGGCGATCTCGTTGCCATCGACGGAGCCGTCCGCGGTCAGGTTCGTGACCACCTCGACGATCTGCTCGTGGGTGAGCGGCGTGCTGCGCAGCAGCGCGAACAGCGGGACCTGGTCGGGGCCGGGCACGCCCTGGGGGTAGCCGACCTGCAGCCAGCGGATGACCGACCGGAGGAAACCTGGGTGGTGAGAAGAATCGGTGTTCGTCACGCCATCAGTCTCACGGTCGTGGCAGGACAGCGCTAGCGCGGCGTCCCCGCGTCCCGACAATTCATATTCCGTTCACGACCATGTTCATCTGGCTTTAGAATCGCCGGGCCTTGCCCGCAGGAGATAACCTTCGGGAATGTTGCGCGTCGCGATCGTGGGTGGCGGCGCCGGGGGGGTGCTCACGGCGATTCATCTGCGCCGCAGCAAACCTGACGCCCAGATCACGCTGATCGACGCGTCAGGTTGTCCCGGCACCGGCGCCGCCTATGGCACCAAGGATCCCACCCACCTGCTGAACGTTCCCGCGAACCGGATGTCCGCGTGGCCCGAGGATCCCGACCACTTCTGCCGCTGGCTCGACGACCATGCCGTCGTGTCGGCGCAAAGCTTCGCACCTCGGCTGGCGTACGGCCGCTACCTGCAAGAACAGCTCAATGGCGCCGACGTGCGGACCCAGACCGACGAGGTGGTCCGGCTGACGCCGGGCACGCCGGTGTGTTTGGCACTCGCCGATGGACGTGCCCTGACAGCCGACGTCGTCGTGCTCGCGACCGGGCGGCCCAAGGGCGGCATGCCCGAGTCGTTGGAGCGCGCCTTCGCTCCGGTGCTCGAGGCCGGCGCCGACGGGAAGATCGTGGTCGATCCGTGGGCGCCCGGGGTGCTCGCGGCCCTTGGCGCGCGCCGGCCCGCGAGCGTGCTGGTGATCGGTTCGGGACTCACCGGCGTCGACGTCGCGCTGCCCCTGATAGCGCGCGGCGCCGCGGTCACCCTGCTGTCCCGTCACGGCACGCTGCCGCACCGCTTCCGCGCCACCGGCGCGCCAACCGAGCTGCCCAACCTCGATGCGTTGTCGGGCGCGGTTTCGCTCGAACAGTTGCGCGCCGCGCTTGCCGCGGATCTCGCGCACGCGCGCGGGGCCGGCGCGGATTGGCGACAAGTGATCGACGCCCTGCGACCCCGTACGACCCGGCTGTGGCGGTCGTTGGGATGGGAGGACCAGCGCCGGTTCCTGCGAGAAGACTTGCGGCAGTGGGACATCCTTCGCCACCGCATGCCCCCCACCATCGCCGATGCGATCTATTCCGCGATCGACGGCGGCCGGCTGGCCATCGAAGCCGGCGAGGTCGCCGATGTCTCGCTGCACGGCGGTGGCGTCGAGCTGTTGGTGACGACCGACGACGGCTCGGTGCGTCGGCGGGGCGACGCCGTCGTCGTCGCCACCGGGAGCTCATGGGATCGACGCTCCCTGCACCGCTCCCCGCTGTGGTCAAATCTGTTGGCCGACAACATCGCATCCCTGCACCCGAGCGGCGTGGGCGTTCGAGTCGATGCCGACGGCCACCTCATCGATGCGGCTGGGGTCGCGGTGCCCGACATCATCTGCCTCGGCCTGATCCGCCAGGGTGAGGAGTGGGAGAGCACCGCGATTCCCGAAATCCGCTCCCAGGCGGTCGCCATCGCGCGCCTGCTGGCCTCCGATGAGCACGCCACGCGCGAGCGGCCGGTGCGCGCACCCAGCATCGTCAGGGCCGGCCCCGAATTGACCGGCGCCGCAGCGTCATACGCCGAGGGTGTGCGACGCCTACTCTCCGTCCAAGACGGCGCATCGGTCGCCTTTGCCGCCGCGGTCGCCGAGGACCCCCACTACACCCGAGCGCATGTCGCCCTGGCGATGATCGCCACCGAACGGCCCGACCGCGCGGGCGGCCGGGATGCCGTCAGCGGCCATCTCGCTCGGGCCCGCGCGTCGCTCGCGCATGGCGGCGACGAAGACCGCAGCCACGTCGAGGCCATCGCGACCTGGTGCGAGAAGGGCAACGCGGTCGGCACTCCCGCACTCATCGAGCACCTGGAGCGCTATCCGGCCGACGAGGTCGCCTTGCTGGTGCTTGCGCCGTCGATCGCGTTCGCCGGTGCGGGCGATGCGTTGCCGGACGCGTGGCAGTATGTCGAGCGGTTCACCGGCGTGCACGGGGAGGCGCCGTGGTATCTGGGCTTGCGCGCCTATGGCCGAACCGAGCAGGGCCTGTGGTACGACGCGGCCGACCTGGCCGACGCCGCGCTCGAACTCGATCCGGGCAATGGCAATGCCGCGCATGCGCTTTCGCACGTGCACTACGAGACCGACGCGCATGGAGCCGGGCTGAAATGGTTGACGGACTGGATCGCCGGCGACGGCAGCACGCAGCGTTACCTGCCGCACTTTCAGTGGCACGCGGCGCTGCACGAACTCGCGATGGGCGACGCTTCCGCCGCGGCGCGTCGCTATGCGGCGTCTCTCGCGCCGCCGCACTCGAAGGACGTGCGCTGCCTGGTTGACGCCGGTTCGCTCGCGTGGCGGGCGCGCCTGCACCCGGACTGGGTCACTCCCCCCGACCCGATGCCGCTGCTCAAAGAGGTTGGCTCGCTTGCCTATTCGCCGCAGACACCGTTCATCGCGTTCCACGCGCTGCTGGTCCTGGCCGCCGCCAACGATCCGGCCGCGATCCGGGCGATCAACGTTCCGGGCGCGACGGACGCGCAGGCAGCGACGTTGCGTTTGATCGGCGAGGGCCTGATCGCGTTGACGGAGGGTGAGCCGCGCACCGCGCTCGACTATCTCCTCGAATCGCTGCCCGGGCTCCCGGCGATCGGCGGCAGCCGGGTGCAGCAAGAGGTGATCCTCGAAACCGCTTTGGCCGCGATGCTTCAACTCGGAGCGCCGGGTCAGGCGGCGCGCCTGTTGTCGCGGCATCGCGCCGCGCCCGCGCCGCAGGTGACCCGCGGCGCGGTGAACTGATGACTCTGGTGGCGTCCCAATGAGCAATGGTGAGGCCCCCGTGGGCGCGATCGACTTTCGCCGCGCCCTGGCGCTCATCCAGCACGGCGAGCGCGGAGACGAAGCCGCCATGCGCGTCATCGTCGACGACGAGGTAGTTCCGGCCGACGGGCTGGACCAGGTGGTCCGCGCGACCGTCGCGATCCTCTGGCAGCTGGTGGCTCAACTGTGTGAACAGGACGAGGTCGCGGAGATCGGCGCAATGTTGACCGCGGCGTCAACGGCCGACGAGGCCGACCTCGACCGGCAGAATCGGCTCGTGGCTCGGATTGCCCTGGCGCAACATTCCGGAAAACCCAGCGCCGAGTATGCGGTGCTGCGTGAAGCAGGCACGGTGCCGGACGGCCTGGTCCAGCTGGCGCTCACCGCCGCCGGCGTGGTGCCGGCGCTGCTGCCGCAGTTGCGCACCGATGCCGGTCGGCAGCTGCTGAACAATTTGGCGATGCAGGCTCTGCGCGAGGAGAGCGGCGGATAAACGATGAACCGCGGGCCGGCGCCGCTCGTGTTGTTCACATGCGCGATATCGAGACCATCGACCGCGAGCTGCGAATGCAGGCCAGGGCGTGGAGCGTCGCTCGCGAGTTCGGCGTGCGGACCACCACCGCGGACATCGACCGGTTGCTTGACGAGCGGATCCAATGCCTGGCGGGGAAGAAACTCGGCGCCGAAAGTGTCCCTACTTTAGGCCGGGCCGACCCCGTCAACTCCCCCTGCGACGGTGTGGTCGGCCCGACTCATGTCAAGAGTTAGAAGTCCCAGTCCTCGTCCTCGGTGACGACGGCCTTGCCGATCACGTAGCTCGACCCCGACCCCGAGAAGAAGTCGTGGTTCTCGTCGGCGTTGGGCGACAGCGCCGAGAGGATCGCCGGGTTCACGTCGGTCTCGTCGCGCGGGAACATCGCCTCGTAGCCGAGGTTCATCAGCGCCTTGTTCGCGTTGTACCGGATGAATTTCTTGACGTCTTCGGTCAGCCCGACCTCGTCGTAGAGGTCCTGGGTGTACTCCACCTCGTTCTCGTACAGCTCGAAGAGCAGCTCGTAGGTGTAGTCCTTGATGTCGGCGCGCCTGTCGTCGTCGACCAGGGCCAGACCGCGCTGGAACTTGTAGCCGATGAAATAGCCGTGCACGGCCTCGTCGCGGATGATCAGCCGGATCAGGTCGGCGGTGTTGGTCAGCTTGGCCCGGCTCGACCAGTACATCGGCAGATAGAACCCGGAATAGAAGAGGAAGCTTTCCAGCAGCACCGAGGCCACCTTGCGCTTGAGCGGGTCGTCGCCCCGGTAGTAGTCGATCACGATCTGCGCCTTGCGCTGCAGGTTGACGTTCTCCTCCGACCAGCGGAAGGCGTCGTCGATCTCCGACGTCGAGCACAAGGTGGAGAAGATCGAGCTGTAGCTCTTGGCGTGCACCGACTCCATGAACGCGAAGTTGGTGAGGACAGCCTCCTCATGCGGCGTCAGGGCGTCGGGAATCATGCTGACCGCGCCGACCGTGCTCTGCACGGTGTCCAGCAGCGTCAGCCCGGTGAACACCCGCATCGTCAGCTGCTTCTCGCTGGCGTTCAGCGTGGCCCACGACGGGAGGTCGTTGGACACCGGCACCTTCTCGGGCAGCCAGAAGTTTCCGGTCACCCTCTCCCAGACCTCGGCGTCCTTG
The DNA here is from genome assembly GCF_010730195.1 of Mycobacterium conspicuum. NCBI lineage: Bacteria > Bacillati > Actinomycetota > Actinomycetes > Mycobacteriales > Mycobacteriaceae > Mycobacterium > Mycobacterium conspicuum. The sequence continues at coordinate 1,430,074 of NZ_AP022613.1, read as the reverse complement.
TCGTCTTGCACCCGGTTCCAGTTGATCGCCGAGGTCCGGTCAATCAGCTTCATTCCATCACTCACCAGAACCCCACCTCACCTGCTGGTTTGGATTAGCTACTTAGGCCACAGACACTACCCCTGGTGTCCGACAAGCCGCGGCAACACAAGGGCTTGTGTTTCCCGTGTCGCGGTCAGTCGAGCCCCGCCTGACGCAAGGTATGCGTGAGACCGTCCTCCAGGGCGCTCAACGCGATGTCGGTGAGCCGGCTCAGTTCGTCGACGTCGTTCCCGCCGTGAGACATCCACTCCTCCAGCGCGACGAACACCGCGGTCGCCAAACTGTGCGCGGCGATGTCGGCGATCATGGCGCCATCCGTGCTTTGGTCCGTGGGTTTGGAACGTTGGTGGATGAAGCGGGCGATCTCGTCGGCGACCTGATCGCGCATCCGCCGGATGTGCGTGGTGATGATGTCCTGGTCGAGATCGCGCGATCGGATGGTGGCCGCTTCGCGGACCATCGCGAAGTCAAAAGGAAAGGCGTCCACGGCTTTTCGCACCGACACGGTGATGGGCTCGCCGTGCGGACGCAGCGCCAGCGCGCGGGCGAACCATTCGAAGCCGATGTCGTAGTCGGCGAAGATCACCGCATGCTTGGACGGGAAGTGTCGGTAGAAGGTGCGCTCGGTGACCCCGACGTCGGCGGCGATGTCGGCGACGCTGGTTTGCTGCACGCCGTCGGCGACGAAGCGCTTCATCGCCGCCTGCACGAGGGCCTGCCGGGTGCGCTGACTACGGGACTCCACCAGCACAGCACACACCAAATGTCACCATTGACGCAAATATGTCAGATATGACATTGTGCTGTTTCATGGCCGACTACGACGCGATCATCATCGGAGCTGGGCACAACGGGCTGGTTGCCGCCAACGTGCTGGCCAAAAACGGCGCGAAAGTGCTTGTGCTGGAACGCGCGCACTTCCTCGGCGGGATGGCCGCGACCCGCGAACTGTTCGACGGGTACAAGCACAGCGTCGGCGCCTGGGCGGTGCTGATTTGGCGGCAGGAGATGACCGACCGCCTGGAGCTGACCAAGTGGGGCTTCGAGCTGATGGACCAGTGGACGTCCACCTGCACGTTCGGCGACCCCGAGGACACCCCGTTCGTGATGTACAACGACCTCGAACGCATGGGCCGCCACCTGCTCGACGATCACGGACCCGACGTCGCGACCGCGCTCGGCGGTTTGTTCGCGCACATCGGCCGCTTCGCACCGTATTTCGTCGACTCGGCGTTCGGCGCGCCGCTGGACATCATCGAGGTGATCGCCGCCCAGCCCACGCCGGAGGCCCGCCACGACTTCGCCCAGATGTGGTACGGCAGCACGATGGACACCGTCCGGCGCTTCCTGGCGCCCGACCAGGGCCGCTGCATTCAGGGTTCGCTGGCCGCGATGTCCATCGACGCGTTCGACGGCGGCCCCTGGACGCCGGGCTCGAATGCGTCGACGCTGTATCACTACCTGATCGGTGGCGGCAACGTCGAATACATCATGCCGCGCGGCGGCATTGGCTCGCTGAGCACCGCGTTGTGCCGCCGCGCCGAATCACTGGGCGCCGAAGTGCAGATGAAGCAGCACGTCAAGCAGATCCTGATCACCGACGGACGCGCCACCGGGGTCGAACTACGCGACGGCACAACGATTTCCGCCGACGCCGTGCTGTCCTCGCTCGACCCCTACACGACGTTCGTCAATCTGGCTGGCGCGCAGCACTTTCCGCCCGACTACATCCGCAAGATCAAGGAGATCAACTTCAACCTGGGCTACATTCAGGCGCACCTGACCATCGACCAGGCCCCGCAGTGGATCGAACGGTTGCAGCCCTTCATGCAGGACAACGGCCAGTGGTGCCCCACCGTCGCCTACGCGCCGTCGCCGGAATACATCAGCGACGCGTGGGAGCAATACCGCAAGGGTCAACTTCCCGACGCCCCGCCCACGTACCTGTACATCCCCAGCATGGTCGACTCGTCGCTGGCGCCCGAAGGTAAGCACAGCGCAACGATTTTCACGCCCTACTTCCCCACCGGGCTGGACGCCGACGAAAACCGAAGCTGGAAAGAGCAATACGCCGACACCTGCGTGCAGATCTTCGACAAGTACGCACCCGGCTTCGCCGACTCCGTCACCAACCGCGTCGTGTTCTCCAACCGCTACTTCGGCAGCACGTTCAGCGCGCACGCCGGCGACTACTCACACGGCCTGCTGCAACCCAACCAACTGTGGACCGGCCGCGTCGTCGAGGGCGAGGACAAATTCGCCACCCCGCTCGACGGGCTCTACCTGTGCGGGCAGTGCACCCACCCCGGCCCCGGCGTGACCGGCATCCCCGGCTGGAACGGCGCCGAGGCCGCACTCAAGCACCTCAACGCGCGGGTCTCTTAAACGTCAGTCAAGGTGCCGATCCACTTCCATTCGCTGGTGGGAGTATGACGCAACCTCGCCCTCGATGAAGGCCTTGCAATGGTCAAGGCTGAAGCACGTGTTCCTACCCATGCACCAAAGGATCCCACCTATCGGTAACTGGTGCCCCGTGTCGGCAGCACGGAGATCAGCGTGTCGACGAGTTCCTCGGCGTTGGTGTGCCACTTGTCCAGATCCATGTGACCGCTCAAGTCCAGGCCCGTGATGCCGTGGGCGCTGGTCAACAGGAGCGCCCCATAGCGACTCGCCCGACCCGGGCCGGTGATGCGGCCCACCAAATCCAAAAACAGCGCCTGCGTGCGCTCGGCCGCCTGCCTCGCCGCGGTCGGATCGCCGGCCGGCGGGGTGAACATTAGCCGGTACAGGTGTGGCCGGGTGCGGCCCATGTCGATCAACGACAGCAGGGCGCTACGCAAGGACTCCTTGGGCGGGTCGCCGCTGTTGACCAGCACCTCGAGCGCATCACCCAGTTCGCTTAACGCATTGGTGGCCACGACGGCGAGCAACGATTCCTTGTCGGCGAAGTGGCGATACGCCGCCGACCGCGACACCCCGCTGCGGGCACCGACCTCACGCAAGGTCACCGCCTCGACCCCGCCGAGGTCGAGTAGCGCGCTCGCGCTGTCCAGCAACGACTGGCGCGTTGCCGCAGCACTTTCCGATCGAGTCGCCACCGCCAGAGCATAAGCCGATAGTTAAGTTGACAACGTCAACTCAACTATCTAGTTTGAGATGACGCTGTCAACTTAAATTCGGAGACCGTCATGAATGAGCTGATCGTCGTCACCGGCGCTTCCACCGGGATGGGCGCCGCCACCGCTAAAGAACTGGCCCGCAAGGGATTTCATGTTCTCGCTGGGGTTCGCCGCGAGGCCGACGCCGACGCCTTGGCAGCCGAGGGAATCGAACCGTGCACCCTCGACATCACCGTCGACTCGGACATCGCCGCGATTGCCGAGCGGGTCGCCAACGACTCCCGTCCCCTTCGCGCGCTGATCAACAACGCCGGCATCGCGATCAATGCGCCGATCGAAACGCTGCCGCTTCCCGAGTGGCGCCAGCAGTTCGAGGTGAATCTGTTCGGCCACATCGCGATGACCCAGGCGTTGTTGCCGGCCCTGCTGAGCAGTGCGGGCACCGTCGTGAACATCAGTTCCGTCGGCGGCAAGGTGGTCTTGCCGACTTACGGCGCCTACGCGGGGTCGAAGTTCGCCCTCGAAGCGTTCAGCGATGCGCTGCGACGCGAGGTCGCGAAGTTCGGCATCAAGGTTGTCGTCGTCGAACCCGGGGCGGTCAAGACCCAGATGGTCGAGCGGGGGCTGGCCACCGCCGATCGATTGAAGGCCGCGATGACGGCCGGCCAGCTGGACCGGTACGGGGACCTCGCGGAAGCCGTTGCTGCGCAAGCCGAGTCGTTTACCGAAACCGGCGTCTCCGCCGAACATGCCGCCAAGGTGATCGCCAGGGCGGCGACCTCGTCTCGTCCGCGCACGCGCTACACCATCGGGCGCGACGCCGCGATCCTGCTGCGGGTGGCGCAGGTAGTGCCCGACCGGGTTCTCGATCGAATCATCCTGGCGGACTTGCGGTCCCGCTACGCCAAGCGCTCGACGCGAGACGCCGCGGTCAGTTCGCGCTAGCCGCCGGACGGCGCTTGCCCACCCCTAGGAACTCGTATTCCTCGGGTTTGATCGCACGGGTGGCGCGCCAGTACTGCCAGGTGTAGCCACCCCAGAGCACGGTGTTCTTGCCGTGCTCGTCGAGATACCAACTGGCGCAACCGCCGGTGTTCCACACCGAGCGCTTCAGCTTCTCCTGCAGCTCGTCGTTGAAGCGGTCCTGCGCGGCCCGCGTCGGTGCCAGTGCCTGGGCTCCCAACTTGTCGCAGTTCTTGATGGCGTCGGCGACGTAGCGAATCTGGGATTCGATCATGAACACCACCGAGTTGTGGCCCAGCCCGGTGTTGGGCCCCAGCAGGAAAAACAGGTTGGGCATGTTGGCGACGGTGATGCCGCGGTGCGCGCCGATGCCCTCGCGGTTCCACCGGTCCACCAGGTCCTCACCGTGCTGCCCCTTGATCTGGACGTAGGTGTAGGAGTCGGTGACGTGAAAGCCGGTGGCGTACACGATCACGTCCACCTGGTGTTCGGTGCCGTCGGCGGTGACGATGCCGTCGCGCGTGATGCGGGTGATGCCGTCGGTGATCAGTTCGGTCTTGGGATCCGCGATCGAGCGGTAGTAGTTGTTGGAGAACAGTACTCGCTTGCAACCCAACCGATAGTTGGGTGTGAGCTTGCGGCGCAGGGCACGATCATGGACCTGACGGCGAATGTTCCACTTGCCCGCCCTCTCACCAAGCGTGAGCAGTCCCTGATGGTCCATCATCGCCATGCCGAGGGCTTCCTGGGTCCAGTAGATGCCCAAGCGGAGTAGTGCCCGGGTACCGGGCACACTGGCGAAGACGTTGCGGAGCCAGCCGGGGATCGCATTGTTGGTCCGCGGCAGGACCCACGCCGGGGTGCGCTGGTACAGCTGTAGCTGCGCGACCTGTCCCACGATCTCGGGCACGATCTGGATGGCGCTGGCACCGGTTCCGATCACCGCCACCCGCTTGCCGGTCAGATCGACGCTGTGGTCCCATTCCGCGGAATGGAAAGCGGCACCGCCGAATTCGTCGCGGCCCTCGATGTCGGGGAACGATGGCACGTGCAACGCGCCGGCGCCGGAGACCAGGAACTGAGCAACGTATTCGCGCCCGTCGGTGGTGAACACGTGCCAGCGGTACTCGTCGTCGTCCCAATAGCCGCGGTCAACCTTGGAATTGAACTCGATGTGGCGGCGCAGCCCGTACTTCTCGGTGACCCGCTTCAGGTAGTCCCAGATCTCCGGCTGATACGAGAACAAATGCCTCCAGTCCGGCTTCGGCTCGAAGGAAAACGAGTACAGGTGCGACGGGATGTCGCACGCGCAGCCGGGGTAGCTGTTGTCGCGCCAGGTGCCGCCGACGTCGTCGGCCTTCTCCAGGATGACGAAGTCCACGCCTTGCTTCTGCAAGGCGATGGCCATTCCCAGGCCGGAGAATCCGGTCCCGATGATGACGGCGCGGGTGTGCACCGGTCGCTTGTCGGCTTGCGTCCGAGAAGCTTCTTCTGTCACGACGTCGGTCATGGTCGATTGGTCTTTCTATCGGCGTGTGCATCGCGGTATACCGGCTAAATACCCAGTACCCAGGGTATCGGTTACATCGAGTCTTGACGACCGCCGAGACGATGTCAACGTCGCCTGAGTCTCAGCTGGCGGCGGGGTTGCTGCGCACCGCGCTGTGGATCGGCTGGTCGGGGTCCACCGCGATGCCCAGCGCCTCGGCGGTGCCGACGATGACCCCCATCATGATGGTGCTCAAATGAGCGACGAACTGCTCGCGCGGCATCCGGCGCGGACTGTCGGGCTCCGCGCCGAGCCACCACTCGGTCGACGAAGCGGCCACCCCGAAAGCCGCGTGTGCGGCCAACTCCAGCGCCGCATGGTCCAGTTCCATGTCCTTGAGCTCGTTGTCGAACATGTCGGCGATGGTCAGCGTGATCTGACGGCCCTCGTTGAGGGTGCGCACGGTGGACTCGGTGGTGGCCCCTGAGCGCGCCGAGATGAACACGCGCAGCACGTTGGGATGCTTGTCGACGAGGATGACGTACTCCTCGACGCTGCGCCGGATGATCTCGCGGGCCGAGTCGGTGGCGAGGTTGATCGACGGGAAGATCGCGGCCCACAACATGTCGCGCAGCCGCTCGCCGATCGCCTGGAACAGGTCCGACTTGTCGTGGAAGTGCCGGTAAATCTTCGGTTTTGCGGTGCCGGCCTCTTCTGCGATTTCCCGCACACTCAGCTCGGGGCCCTGGCGGTCGATGGCGCGGAACGCCGCGTCGACGATTTCGCTGCGCACCTTCTTGCGATGTTCGCGCCAGCGTTCGCTGCGCGCGTCGACCTTCTTCCCGGGCTTGATGCTCGGGTGCGGTGGCCGGGGCGGCCTTGGAGGTCGAGGTATTCTCACCACGTCAAGCACCTTACGCCGTTGCACAGCCTGACCTGGGCAGACTGCATTGCCCGCTCGCAACTACGACGCTTCAGCAGCAGGCGCGCCCGGTGCCTGCGGCTGGTCAACACCAATAAGACTCCACATAGCCTGCTGGCGGAGATCTAACTCCTCAGCAGGCTTGTTTGCCAGTGCGAGACAAAAGTACGGATTTGTGGCCGGCCGGACGCGCACCACGAAACCGTTGCCTTCTCCTCGATCGAGGGCTGCGATGGCTTCGGCGCCATTCACCGGCGTAGCTGCCGGGTCGATCACATAGACCGGACCCAGCGACAGCGTTCTACCCCCAACAGTGATTTCATGGTCACTTGGCATTCTCAACACCAAAAGTCGCGGGGTGCTGAGGTCAACACGCAACTCTTCGCTGTCTTGGCCATCGAGGGAAAATGCAAGTTCCTTGGCCCCAGGATGCGCGACGATGTGCCCCTGAACGAGTAGTCGGGCGACCCGTAGCTCAACACGCTCCTTGAAAGTGACTTCCGCAGGGAGGTCGAAGAACTGGCCGCAGTAGCGCTGGACAATGTCGAGGTCCTCCGCCAACTGCTCGATGATCAGATAATCGGTGTCGTTGTCGGCTGCGATGCCAGGCACCTGCGTAACCGAGGTTACTAATTGGCCGTCGATGTGAACCTCGATCCGAGGAGCGAAGCGGACGAGGCGCGCAAGAGCAAGCGTTTCTTGAACGACCACAGGTCGGCCCGGCCGGCTCAGGTCGACCGTCATGTGAGCGCCTACTTTCACCCGAGTCGGCTCGTCCCGCCGTACCGCTTCGAAAGGAATCAGGAACTTGAGGTGCAACCGCTCATCACAGAATTTGCCTTCGATGGAACCACCGGCAGTCCCAATGTCGGCATGGGTTACACAGCCTTCGTGCGATGCGATGTTTTCACCGTTCGTGTCAAACAGCCTCAATTCCAAGAGCTTCCCAACCCCGGGCGTGTCCGATAGCCGCTCAAGTCGCACATCCGCAGGCGGGTGGTCGCCAGCGATGAATTTCGGTCCTTCGATATGGATAGCGGTAACCGCGGCCCCCGGTATGGCGATCGCATCGGAAGTTCCGTATAAAATTGCCCGGTCGATCGTTTCGCGCGCCTCCATGGGCAATTTTTCAAGGTCGCCTGCCACCCTCAATGAAACCGGGCTGTTTATATGCGCCCGTTCATGCTGCGGCCGAAGCGACCACGTCGTGCAATCACCCACTCGGGCGAAGTCAAAGGTCCAGTCGGGATCTGTTGAGTCAACAACCCCGCCCAGACCTTGGACGCGCTGGGCGAGGTCATCTATGCCGCCGAAAAGGCATGCGCGCTCCTGCCCGTAAAGCTCCGCATATTCCCTCATCGCGTCCCGTTGGAACCATCGGTCGACGTCAGGGAAGTCCGCCAGCAAGTTGTCGAGCTCGTCCCGATCCATGATTTCGATCTCGGGCCCATCGCGCACTGCCAACGCTCGTACCCAATTGTGCTCGGGAGTCGTTGCAACGCTTGGAATTACGAGCGTCCACACATCGGGATCATTTTCGAGCGCGGTTTCGAACGACTCCTTGATCTGCGGTCGGCGCGTACGCCAGCCACCAGAGAAGCCTCCGGGAAAGTATTTGAGCTGGTAGATGATGAGTCGTCCGTCGTCGATCACTTCGATATCGATACCACTGTCACCGCCGCGACCGTTTACCGCACGGACCCGAGCATTCGTCCCGCGGTGACGCCGCAATATCAGCGCCTCGATCACACGGTCGAAGTTGACCTGACCAATGCTTTCCCAATCAATACTCATCGAATCGAATCTCTAATTCACTCCGACGACACCGCGCCTACAGCATGCAGCTGACGCAGCCCTCCACTTCAGTCCCTTCCAGCGCCATCTGCCGCAGCCGGATGTAGTACAGCGTCTTGATGCCCTTGCGCCACGCGTAGATCTGCGCCTTGTTCACGTCGCGGGTGGTGGCGGTGTCCTTGAAGAACAACGTCAGCGAAAGCCCTTGATCCACATGCTGAGTGGCCGCCGCGTAGGTGTCGATGATCTTCTCGTAGCCGATCTCGTACGCGTCCTGGTAGTACTCCAGGTTGTCGTTGGTCATGTACGGCGCCGGGTAGTAGACGCGGCCGATCTTGCCTTCCTTGCGGATCTCGACCTTCGACACGATCGGGTGGATCGACGACGTCGAGTGGTTGATGTAGGAGATCGACCCGGTCGGCGGCACCGCCTGCAGGTTCTGGTTGTAGATGCCGTGCGCCTGCACGGATTCCTTCAGCCGGCGCCAGTCGTCCTGGTTCGGGATGCGGATGTTCGCATCGGCGAAGAGCTGACGCACCTTTTCGGTCTTCGGCTCCCAGACCTGCTCGGTGTATTTGTCGAAGAACTCCCCCGACGCGTACTTGGAGTTCTCGAAGCCCTTGAAGTGCGTGCCGCGCTCGATCGCGATGCGGTTCGACGCGCGCAGCGCGTGGTAGAGCACCGTGTAGAAGTAGATGTTGGTGAAGTCGATGCCCTCTTCGGAACCGTAGAAGATGCGCTCGCGCGCGAGGTAGCCGTGCAGGTTCATCTGCCCCAGCCCGATCGCATGAGAGTCGTTGTTGCCCTGTTCGATTGAGGGCACCGACCAGATGTGGGTCTGGTCGCTGACGGCGGTCAGCGCGCGGATCGACACCTCGATGGTCTGGGCGAAGTCCGGCGAGTCCATCGTCTTGGCGATGTTCAGCGACCCCAGGTTGCACGAAATGTCTTTGCCCACTTTGGCATACGACAAATCCTCGTTGAACAGCGACGGCGTCGACACCTGCAGGATCTCCGAGCACAGGTTGGAATGCGTGATCTTGCCTTCAATGGGATTAGCTCGGTTGACCGTATCTTCGAACATGATGTACGGGTAGCCCGACTCGAACTGCAGCTCGGCCAGCGTCTGGAAGAACTCCCGCGCCTTGATCTTCGTCTTGCGGATGCGGGCGTCGTCGACCATTTCGTAGTACTTCTCGGTCACCGAGATGTCGGCGAACGGCACGCCGTAGACCCGCTCCACGTCATAGGGCGAGAACAGGTACATGTCGTCGTTGCGTTTGGCCAGCTCGAAGGTGATGTCGGGAATCACCACGCCGAGCGAGAGCGTCTTGATCCGGATTTTCTCGTCGGCGTTCTCGCGCTTGGTGTCCAGGAACCGGTAGATGTCGGGGTGATGGGCGTGCAGGTACACCGCGCCGGCGCCCTGACGCGCGCCGAGCTGGTTGGCGTAGGAGAACGAGTCCTCGAGCAGCTTCATGATGGGGATGACGCCCGAGGACTGGTTCTCGATGTTTTTGATCGGTGCGCCGTGCTCGCGAATGTTGGTCAGCAGCAATGCAACTCCGCCGCCCCGCTTGGACAGCTGCAGTGCAGAGTTGATCGATCGCCCGATCGACTCCATGTTGTCTTCGATGCGAAGGAGGAAGCAATTATGTACGACCATGCCACGAATCGTGTACGTATGGGTGTCCTCGACGTGGAGGTTATAGACCTCCGTGGGAACGTCGTCTGTGCGCCTCAATTCACGGATTCCATACACGTGCCTGCCATGTACGACCTGAGTTGTCGTCCGCGAAGTCCCCTTCTGGCCGACGTAGTTGTGCAGGTTCTTGCCGACGTCAAAGATGAAGTCCTCGTTGGCGCCGGGCAGGCCGGGCACGAAGACCTGGCCGGTCACATTGCCAGACCGGTTGGTGTACTGGCGAACTCGAGACATGATGCCCATCCGGCGCAGCAAGAGTTGCACCTGATCAATCAGCTCCGGATTCACCAAGTCGAGCACCATGCCACCGGTGGTACTGCAGCCGTCGCCGCGGAACAAGCCGGCGAGCAATCCACGCTGGAACTCTTCGTCGGCCGTCAGGATCTCGTGGGACAACCGTTTCAGGTGATAGCCGGTGCCAACCATGGACAGGAAGAGCGACGCAACGACCTTGCTGTTGCAAATCATGCGCACCGACTGGTCCGACACGCTCTGATGTATGGCGAGGTCCGCCGCGAACACTCGCTTGAACGCCGCCGCCAACTCCTGCTGGTACTCGAGTTCGTGCGTGCCGATCGTGAAGTGGATGCCGTTGGGGGTCCGGTCGGTGGGTCCCGACCGCTTGGAGATATGGCCTTCGGCGACGTACCAACCGAGAATGAGGCCCAGGTCGTACGACTCTTCGACGTAGCGATTCACTGACACGAAACGCATGGAGTGGCGCTGCTTGTTGCGGTGCTTCCGATCGCAATTGACCTTCCGGATCAGCCCGTCGACCTCTTCATATTCGCCCGCGCCGGCGTATTCCATCAGGTCATAGACCCGCCGTGCCCGTCCCGCCAACGGCGCTGCCGTCACGATGAAGTCCGTCGGATGAATGTCTTTGGCAGCCAACCAAACGAATCCATTGAAGGGGTCAGCGCCGTCGCCCGCGATGAGTGTCTGCACATCACGCGTGGTCCACACCAGGATCGGATGCTCGGGAGTGCACAGGATTGGCTCCCTGTGCCCGAAGTGCGAGATCGAGATGAGTGCTTGGTCGTTGGGGTTCTCGATCACGGACTCGACGACGGAGAAAGACCCGTCGTGGGAAAGCACCCGGTCACCTGCGCGCAGGGTCTCGATCGCCCGCGGCCCGTCGGGGGTATCCACCGGCGTTCCGGCAGGAAAGCAGCTCACCGGCTCACCGCGCTGCTTTTTGCCCGAATTCAAAAACGTCGGGGTGGCCGGTTGGAACCGGCCGTCGATGATCTCGTCGACCAGCTTCTCCGCCAGCCCGGTGTCGCCGGCGGCCAGCGTCAGTGCAACCATCACGACCCGGTCCTCGAAGCGTTCCAGGTAGCGCTTGCCGTCGAACGTCTTCAGCGTGTAGGAGGTGTAGTACTTGAACGCCCCGAGGAACGTCGGGAACCGAAACTTCTTGGCGTAGGCCCGATCCAGCAGCGTCTTGACGAAGTTGCGTGAGTACTGGTCGAGAACCTCGCGCTCGTAGTAGTTCTCCTTGATCAGGTAGTCGAGCTTCTCGTCCTGATTGTGGAAGAACACCGTGTTCTGGTTGACGTGCTGCAGGAAGTACTGATGGGCGGCTTCCCGGTCCTTGTCGAACTGGATCTTGCCGTCCTTGTCGTACAGGTTCAGCATCGCGTTGAGCGCGTGGAAGTCAGTCTCGTCGGGCAGCACGTGCGCGCCGGACGTTACAGGCTCTGTAGTGACGGTTGGTGGCACGTCTGTTCCTTCCAGAATTCGTCGAGTCCCACGCGGACGGCGTCCACATCGTCCGGGGTTCCCGTCAGTTCGAAGCGGTAGAGGTACGGGACGCCGCACTTGCCGGCAACCACGTTGCCCGCGTAGCCGAATTCGGCGCCGAAGTCGTTGTTGCCGCCGGCGATGACGCCGCGGATCAGGGAGCGGTTGCGCTCGTCGTTCAAAAAGGCGATGACCTGCTTGGGGACGTAGCCACCATCGCTGATGTGTGGATTAATCCGCCCGCCGCCGTAGGTCGGCAACACCAGCACGTACGGCTCGTCGACCGTGATGCGTCCGTGCAGCGGTATCCGCGTGGCGGGAACACCCAGCTTCTGCACGAAACGATGGGTGTTCTCCGACACGGAGGAGAAATAGACCAGTGACGATCGCAAGCACGGCGCAACCGGGCGCAGCGGGTCGTCGCTCATCCAATCCAGGTTGCGTCCCGGGATGTCCATGCTCTCCATGGCACCGCAACCTCCTTAACTCACCGCACCCATGCTCCGCGCGCTATGCGGTCAGCACGGCCTCGGAGAGCGCCTTGATGCGGTCGGGCCGAAAACCCGACCAGTGGTCGTTGCCCGCCACCACGACGGGAGCCTGCAGGTAGCCCAGTGCCATCACGTAGTCCCGCGCCTCGGAATCCACGCTGATGTCGACCTTCTCGTACGCGATGCCCTGCTTGTCCAGCGCCTTGTAGGTCGCGGTGCACTGTACGCATGCGGGCTTGGTGTACACAGTGATGCTCATCTGAGATACCGCTCCTTTGCGGAAGGGGGAACTTGATCACGGACTGGCAACTACTTCGGTGCAACTTCTGAGCTATGTTCAGCGGTCCGGCAAGTCCAAGGATTCCCGTCCTGCGGCCGCCTGGGTCGAAGTCGTGACTTCGACGCATGCGGGCCGATTCCGAGAGGTCCGCAGAGGTCAAGCTGACCTCGGAGGACTTTGTGATCCTGGGATCCTGCCGACCTGCGAAACACTACACCTAGTGGGTGACAAGTGGCCGAGATACAACATGTTCTGAATAACAATTTTGAAATTCCCTGGTCGTTACGCTTTGCCTGGCGCGCCGCTCGGCGTGTCGCAGGTCACAAGCCCCGCCGGCGGCGCCTCTGCATCCAGGTGTAGCAGCGGGCACCGACAACTTCGGCCCCCGCTCGTTGCCGGGGCTCACAGCCAGCAAAGCCGCCAGTCGCAACTGAACCCTTGTCAGCCGACCTCTGCAGCGAGCTTGCCGACGACGTCGCGCACGCTGTCCGACAGCTCGGCGTGCTCCGCTGGCGCCTTGCCGTCCAGGGTCTTGAACGGCACCGACAGCTTGATCGCTTCGACCACCCGAGCACCGGCGATTCCGAACGACTTGCGGGTGTCGTCGTGCGCCCAGACCCCGCCGTATCGGCCAAAAGACCCGCCGATCACGGCCAACGGTTTGCCCTTCACCGCGCCGTTGCCGAAGGGCCGCGATAGCCAGTCGATCGTGTTCTTGACCACCGCGGGGTAGCTGCCGTTGTACTCGGGGGTCACCACCAGGACGGCATCCGCCTCGGCCGCCGCTGCCCGCAAGGCCTCGACCGGAGCGGGCGAATGCTCGAGGGCATCGTTGGTCGCATCGTCGATTTCCTCGTTGTAGAACGGCAGGTCCCCCAGCCCGTCGAACACCGTAACGGTGACGCCTTCTGGAGCCACCTCGGCCGCCAGGTGCGCGATCTGTCGATTGATCGACGCCGCACGCAGGCTGCCCACCAGCGCCAAAACCTTGATGTCCGAACCCTCTGGTGCCACGTCTGATTCCCCTTCGGTTGTTGGTCTCCATCCTTCCACGATTGAATCGGACTCTAGTCCGGTTTATTCCTGCCGAGCTAAAGTGCGGGAGTGGTCGAATTGCCGGTGTCCGCCGCGCCGGAGAGAAGCGACGCGGCGCGCAATCGCGCGTTGTTGATCGACGCCGCACGCGACCTGGTCACCACCCGCGGCGCCGACGCGGTCACCATGGATGACGTCGCCGCGGCCGCCGGCGTCGGCAAGGGCACGCTGTTCCGCCGGTTCGGCAGCCGGGCGGGCCTGATGCTGGAGCTCCTCGACCAGGACGAACGGGCCAGTCAGCAGGCATTTCTCTTCGGTCCGCCGCCGCTGGGCCCCGACGCGCCGCCGCTGGACCGGCTGGTGGCGTTCGGCCGGGAGCGGATCCGTTTCGCGCACACGCACCGCGCGCTGCTGTCCGCGGCCCACCGCGATCCCCGCTCCCGCTACGGGCCCGCCGCCGCGGTCCTGCACACGCACGTGCGGGTGCTGCTGGCCTCGGCGCGCACCAGCGGTGACCTCGACGCCCAGACCGACGCGCTGCTGGCCCTGCTCGACGTCGACTACGTCGAGCATCAACTCCACGATGGCGGACACACGCAGCAGAGCCTGGGCGACGCGTGGGAAAACCTGGCACGCAAGCTGTGCGGACAGTGATCGTCCTGCACGTCGACCTCGACCAGTTTCTGGCAGCGGTGGAACTGCGCCGGCGGCCGGACTTGGTGGGGCTGCCGGTGATCGTCGGCGGCAACGGCGATCCGACCGAACCCCGCAAGGTCGTCACCTGTGCCTCCTACGAGGCCCGTGAATTCGGCGTGCACGCGGGCATGCCGTTGCGCAGCGCGGCCCGTCGTTGCCCGGACGCGACCTTTCTGCCGTCGGATCCGGCCGCCTACGACGCGGCGTCCGAGGAGGTGATGGGTCTGCTGCGCGACCTGGGGCATCGGGTCGAGGTGTGGGGCTGGGACGAGGCGTACGTGGGCTTGCAAACCGGAGACCCCGCCGAGGTCGCCGAGCAGATCCGCACCGTCGTGCTCGCCGAAACGGGACTGTCGTGCTCGGTCGGCATCAGCGACAACAAACAGCGCGCCAAGGTCGCCACCGGCTTCGCGAAACCGGCGGGCGTCTTCACCCTCACCGATGCGAATTGGATGTCCGTGATGGCCGACCGTCCGGTCGACGCACTCTGGGGCGTCGGCCCGAAGACAGCGAAAAAGCTTGCCGCCCTTGATATCACAACGGTCGGGCAGCTTGCGCGTGCCGACGCCGAGCTGTTGACGTCGACGTTCGGTCCGCGCACGGGCCTGTGGCTGTTGCTGCTCGCCAAGGGCGGTGGCGACACCGAAGTCAGCGCCGCGCCCTGGGTGCCGCGCTCCCGCAGCCACGTCGTCACCTTCGCCCGCGACCTCACCGACCGGGCCGAAATGGACCAAGCCGTAAGCGATTTGGCCCGACGAACCCTGCAGGACATGGTGGCGGAAGGACGGGTCGTCGCGCGGGTCGCGGTGACCGTGCGCACCGCCACGTTCTACACCCGCACCAAGATCCGCAAGCTGCCCGAGCCGGGCACCGAGCCGGATGTCGTTGTCGCTGCGGCGTTAACGATCCTGGACCTGTTCGAGCTGGACCGGCCGATCCGGCTACTCGGGGTGCGACTGGAGCTCGTGTAGCGCCGGGGCGGGCCGCAGCGCCCGCGTGAAGATCACGTTGACCCGGCGCATCGCCACGCTGTAGGGCCACCACGCCAGCCTCTTGAACGCGTACAAGGCCCGGATGTCCGCCGACGTGTAGATCAGGTATCGGTTCTTGGCGACGCCGGCCAGGATCTTCTCGGCCGCCTTCTCCGCTGACACCGCATGCCCGCTGAACCGGTCGACCCAGCGGCTGACCTTGGGGTCGTCGCGATCGACCCCGGCGATCTCGACGGTGTTGACCAGCGGGGTCTGCACCGCGCCGGGCACCACGACCGACACCCCGATGCGGTGCCGGGCCAGGTCGAAGCGCAACACCTCGGACAGGCCGCGCAATCCGAACTTGCTGGCGCTGTAGGCCGCGTGCCACGGCAGCGCGACCAGGCCCGCCGCCGATGACACGTTGACCAGATGGCCGCCCCGGCGCGCGGCCACCATCGGCGGCAGGAACGCCTCGATGACGTGGATGGGGCCCATCAGGTTGATCGAGACCATCCGGCTCCACTGATCGTGTGTGAGCCGGTCAACGGTCCCCCACGCAGACACGCCCGCGATGTTCAGCACGACGTCCATGCTGGGATGGTTGGCGTGGATATCGGCCGCGAACGCGGCCACCTCGTCGTAGTTGGACACATCCAGCACCCGGTGCTCGGGCACCTGCGCGCCGAGCGCGCGGGCATCGGCGACGGTGCGGGCCAAGCCATCCGAATCGCGGTCGGTCAGATACAGTTCGGCGCCCTGCGCAGCCAGCCGCAGCGCGGTCGCGCGGCCGATGCCGCTGGCCGCGCCGGTGACAAAGCACCGTTTCCCCTCGAAGTACCGCCCCGCCTTCGCCATGGTCGTGACGATACTGCCTAGCCCTGCCCGCCCCAGAGCGCGTTCAGCCACAACTGCTCGAGCACCCGCACGCGGCGCTCCAAGTCATGATCGCGGCCGGCGAGGATGGGGTCACCGGTCAGCACCAACGCGGTCGCGCCGGCCAGGGTGCGGACCAGCGTCGGGATGTCGTCGGAGATCGGATGCGCGGTGCCGGCGGTCATCTCGGCTTCGACGATGCCGACGATCTGGTGCAGCACCACCTCGAATTGTCGATCGAGAATGTCGCGGATCTGAATGTCGGTGTGGCGCGCGACATTACAGGCCTCCATCACCGGGTCGTTGTGCGCATAGACCGCGGCCGCGCTGCCCACCATCCGTTTGGCGAACTGCTCCGGCGACTCGCCCGGCCCCCGCGGAGCGAAGTACTGCGTGAGTTCTTCGAGTTCTTCGGCGGCCTCGGCCATGATCTGGGCGAGCACCGCGTACTTGGAATCGAAGTAGAAGTAGAAGCCCGAGCGCGCCACCCCGGCGCGCAGGCTGATGGTGCTCACCGAAAGTTCGTCGAACGGTTTCTCCTGCAGCAGCTCGCGCACCGCGGCCATGATCGCCTGCCGGTGCTTGTCACCGCGGCGCCGCCCGGCGGGCACGGCCTGCTCCGGATTCACCGCGGTGTTATCCATCTTTCTGACCTTTCACTACGGCGCGCGAAAAGCAAACTTGACAGGCGTCAAGTTTGTCCCGAAGGATAGTCGAAGAGTGACAGGTGTCACGTGACTGACCTGATCCCGGGCACGCAAAGGAGCGTTTATGGCCGCCACCATCAGCACCCCGCACTACCTGCTTGACCAGGCGCGGCGCCGCTTTACCCCGTCGATCAACAACTTCCCCGGCATGGGCCTGGTGGAACGGCGGCTGCGGAACACCGAGTTCCCGGAGCGCACGCTGGCCGAACCGCCGCCCGGTAGCGGCCTCAAGGCGGCCGTCGGCGACGCGGGGCTGCCCGTCATCGGTCACCTCATCGAGATGTTGCGCGGCGGGCCCGACTATTTGATGTTCCTCTACAAGAACAAGGGCCCCATCGTCTACGGGGACTCGCCGGTGATGCCGACCGTCGCGGCGCTGGGGCCGGACGCCGCACAGGTCATCTACTCCAACCGCAACAAGGAGTACTCCCAGCAGGGCTGGGTCCCGGTGATCGGGCCGTTCTTCCGTCGCGGGCTGATGCTGCTCGACTTCGAGGAGCACATGTTCCACCGGCGGATCATGCAGGAGGCGTTCGTTCGCTCGCGGCTGGTCGGCTACGTCGAGCAGATGGACCGGGTGGTGTCGCAGGTGATCGCCAACGACTGGGTGGTCAACGACGCGCGCTTCCTGCTGTACCCGGCGATGAAGGAGTTGACCCTCGACATCGCCTCGATGGTGTTCATGGGCCATGAGCCCGGCACCGACCGCGAGCTGCTCACCAAGGTCAACAGTGCGTTCACGACGACGACCCGGGCCGGCAACGCGATCATCCGCACCGGCGTGCCGCCGTTCACCTGGTGGCGCGGGCTCAAGGCACGCGAACTGCTGGAAAACTACTTCGAGGCCCGCGTCCGCGAGCGTCGCGGCAAGGAGGGCAACGACCTGCTCACGGTGTTGTGCCAGACCGAGGACGAGGACGGCAACCGGTTCTCCGACGACGACATCGTCAACCACATGATCTTTTTGATGATGGCCGCCCACGACACGTCGACGTCGACGAGCACGACGATGGTCTACCACCTGGCCGCCCACCCGGAGTGGCAAGAACGGTGCCGCGACGAGTCCGACCGCCTGGGCGATGGGCCGCTGGACATCGAGTCGCTGGAGAAGTTGGAGTCGCTCGATTTGGTGATGAACGAGTCGATCCGGCTGGTGACCCCGGTGCAATGGGCGATGCGGCGCACGGTGCGCGACACCGAACTGCTGGGCTATTACCTGCCGGAGGGCATCAATGTCATCGCATATCCGGGTCTGAATCACCGCCTGCCGGAGTTGTGGACCGACCCGATGAAATTCGACCCGGAGCGGTTCACCGAGCCGCGCAGCGAGCACAAGCGGCACCGCTACGCGTTCTCGCCGTTCGGCGGCGGCGCACACAAGTGCATCGGAATGGTGTTCGGGCAGTTGGAAATTAAGACGATCCTGCACCGGCTGCTGCGCCGCTACCGGCTGGAGCTTCCCCGGCCCGGTTACAAGCCGGTCTGGGACTACGGCGGCATGCCCGTACCGAAGGACGGCATGCACATCGTGTTGCGCCCGCTGTAATTTCGGCTCAGGCCAACAGCCGATTTGCGCACGCGATGATCGCGCGCAAAGCCGACTGCGTCGGATCGCCCGCCCAGCCCATCGCCCATTCGGCACGGATCCCGTCGCTGCCGCGGACGAAGGTGGCGGTGTGTTCGCCGGATCGCATCTGGTGGAAGTTCAACATCTCCACCGTGATTCCACGCTCGTGCAGCATCGCGGTCAGGGCGGCGACGGGGCCGCTGGCCGCGGCGGTCGACGTGCTGATGTGGTCGCCGACGGCGATCACGGCCTGAAAGTTGCGCGCCTGCGGGCCGATCCGCGTAGCGGGTCGCTCGGTGTCGGTGCAAGACCAGTGCCCAAGCCGCAACGGTCCGGCGCTATGCCCGTAGGCCGCGACGAAGCTCTCCCAGGACATGCTCTCGGCCTGCTCCCGCAGACCACGCGGCAGCGATGCACCGAAGTGGTCGCCGAACCAGGCATTGGCCACGCACGGGCGTGGCGTGTGGTGGGAAAGAGTTGTCATGTGCCGGTCTTCTCTGGTCAGAGGGCGACCGACGGTAGTAGCTTCCGACCCACAGCGGGGGGTCGGTCTGGATCAGACCCCGCTGCGGGTGCTGGCTACTACTGCAAGAAGACGCACGAGCGCGACACTAGACGCCGCACGCCGACGATGCAAATTCATTAACGCCCCAAGGCCGTTGAGGGGCAACCGATCTACCGTGGCTAGACTGGCCCGGCAGAATTGAACGCAGAATTGAGCGCAGAACCACGCTTACGCAGACGAAAGGCGCCACCGATGAGGGGATCGAAGAGCATGACGAGGACGCTGGCAGTTCGAACCGTGGCCGCGGCGCTGATCGCGGGGTCCGCAATACTGGCCGTGGGCTGCACATCGGAACTTCCCGCACCAACTCAGCCGGCGCCCGGAACACCGCAGCAGCGGTAGGTCGGGAGCCTCACCCAGCTGGCCGCGGCGCCGGATCCATCCGCAGGTACGCCTGGATGGTGGTCCCGGTCGTCGTGGTGTGGGTGCGGACCAGGTCGGTCATCGCGTTGACCAGGAACAGTCCGCGGCTGGCGGTGCCGCTGCCGCCCGGGGGGCGGCGGCCGGCCAGCGGGTCGTCGAAGCGTCCGGTGTCGCGGGCCTCACAGACCAGATGCTGCTTGTCCCGCCAAAAGGCCAGCTGGCAGCCGCCCTCGGTGTACATCAGGCTGTTGGTGGCCAATTCGGTCGCGATCAGTTGCAGATCTTCGGTGCCGTCCTGCGACAGTCCAACCCAACTGGCGTAGTCGACGGCGAGCGACCGCGCCGGACGCAGATCCGCCGTCTCGCGGACGGTGTAGGTGACCGCGCCGGGGTTTAGCGGCAACGGTTTGTTGCACCGTGCCAGCGCCTCGTGCGGCGCGTAGTCCGCGCTGGGATGCAGAGCTCCGCACGCCCACAGCAGTGGGTGGGTCGCACGGGCGCTCGCCAGGACGTCGTCGTCGAGGCGACTGGCGTCGTAGAGACACAAACACAGCGCCCGGTGGTGTGCGAGTGCTTCGTTGACCAACGCTTCGTCCTCGGTGCAGGAGAGCAGCTCGTCGTCGGTGCGGCCCGGCCACACGAGCTCGCTGACGATGCGCACTCGCTGATCGCGGTATTGCTCGGCGAATTCGCTTTTCATCGCCAGAAATCGGCTCGGGTTGCGCGCGATCTCGGTGATGTCGGCGGTGTGCAATCCGGCTGGTATTCCGTCGTATTCGCGCCGTAGCTCGTCGCGCAGCAACGCCAAGTTGTCGCCGGGCACCGCGATCAGCGCCGGCTCGGCGGCCGACAAGCCGTCCAGCACGAAGCGCAGCACGAAGTCCACGTACTCCCCGCTGGATCGATAGAGCAGGGCGGAATGTACGAAGCCTTGATGCTCGGCGTCCGTGCGCGTCGTCATATAGGCGCTCCCGCTGTGTGTCACTGGGCCAACCCTTCGCTGGACCGGCTGTCGGTCTCTTTTTCAGTACCCCGGACGGCCCTTCGCTATGCGTGGCTGCTAAGAGCTGGCTACGACACGCCGACCCCGATCCGTCATCGCCCCTCAGAGCCATCGGGACGCCGCGGCGTCCAGATGACGCCGAAGCCGGTAGCGGGCCAGGCTGTCGTCGCCGTCCCCGATCGCCTGGAGAATCCGCAGGTGAGCGCGCTCGACGGCGACGACGTCGCTGGGCGTCGGCAAGCGCTGTCCGGTGCTGGACCAATGCCGGCGGAACAGCTCGACGATGATCCGCAGGAACAGGTCCAGCAGAGCGTTGCCCGCGAGCTGGGCAAGACCGATATGAAATCGTGACTCTTCGACGGCGACGTTGCGCGCATCGTCGGCCGCGTTCAGCAGCGCCGCCATCTCGGGTTCGACTCGCCCCTCGACGACCTTGGCGACGACCCTGGTCACACTGTCGATCTCGATGGCCTCGCGGACGCAGCGTAGATCTTCGCGGCTCGGCTGGCGGTACTGCAGGTACAGCGCGATGGTGTCGATGCTGGCCTGCGGCTCGGGCTTGGTGACGATCAGCCCGCCGCCGGGGCCGCGGCGCATGTGCGCGACGGCATGAAATTCGAGCAGCCGCACGGCCTCACGCAACACCGAGCGGCTCACCCGATAACGTTCGAGCAGGGCGGTTTCGGTGCCGAACACCGAACCGACCGGCCAGCCGCTGGCGGCGATGTCGGCGCCGATGGTGGCCGCCAGCACTTCGGCGAGCTTGCCGCGCGGCGCCTCCAGATTCGGCCGCGTCCGTCGGCGCGGCGCCTTATCGCCGCGCTGATGCTGCTGCAACCACGCCGTGACCGCTTTCACATGCTGCTCGCTGAGTGTCTTGGCCCGCGCGGCATCGCCCGCGGTGACCGCGGCGACGATTTCGGAGTGGTCGGTGTGCATCCGGTCGACCAGCTCGACGGCTTCCCCAGCGGACCCTGTCCGCGACCTGCGGGCGTAGCGCGCGGTCAGGCGCATCAACACATCGATAAACAGCTGCAGGACAGGGTTTTTCGACTGCTGGGCCAGCGCGATGTGGAATTCGTCACGGGGCGCGTCCAGGCCGGGCCGCCACTGTTGTTCGGCGCGCAACACGCCTCGCAGTCGCTCGATTCCGGCCTCGTCGATCCGTTCGGCGGCGAGTGCGGCGGCCAGCGGTTCGAGTACCAGGCGCGCATTGAGCAGGTCGCCGAGCGTGGTGCCCAGGTACTCCAGATAGATGACGACGGCGCGCGTCGCCGGGCCGGCGTCCGGCTCGCAGATGAGCAGCCCGCCCTTGGGCCCGCGGCGCATCCGGGCCACCTGGTGGTGCTCGACGAGCCGAACAGCCTCCCGCAACACCGATCGACTCACCTCGTAGTGTTGCTGCAGCTCTTGCTCGGATCCCAGCGACTCTCCAACAGTCCAGCCGCGACGCACGATGTCCGCCTCGATCTGGCGGGCGATCTTCGATGCTCGTTTGTCCGCCGGGCCGGCATCGCCGTTCATCCTCAGCAGGTGAGCAGCATGCAACCCGCGACGGGACCACCGCCCACGGAGACGACACCGACCTCGGGGCGCTGCGTGACCTGCCGCTCCCCCGCCTCGCCGCGCAACTGCAGACACCCTTCGTGCAGCGCCCAGTAGCCGTGCATGCGGCCGGCGGAGAGCTGACCGCCGTAGGTGTTGAGCGGCAGCTTCCCGTCGCGGGCGATCCGCGCGCCGCCCTCGACGAACGGGCCGGCTTCGCCGTCGCCGCAGATTCCCAGCGCCTCGAGCCACGCCAGGGTGAGATAGGTGAAGCCGTCGTACAACTCCGCGAGCTTGACGTCGGCGGGCGTCAACTCGGTGCGCGACCACATCTGGGCCGTCGCATCCGACATGGCCATCTTGGGGTAGTCGTCGCGGTGGAACCAGCCGCCGGCACCGTCGGACCCGCCGATCGCCTCGACCGCCACCGCGCGGTGCGGGCAGTCACGCGCGTACTCCGCTTGCGACACCACCACCGCGATCGAGCCGTCGATGGGGACGTCGCAGTCCAGCAGCCCGAACGGTGTGGAGACCGGGCGCGCGCTCAGATAGTCGGCCATCGTCATCGGTTCGCGGTAGACCGCACGGGGATTCAATGCCGCGTTGCGCCTGCCGTTCAACGCGATCCAGCCCAGCTGTTCTTTGGTGGTTCCATACAGCTCCATGTGCCGGCGGCAGTTCAGCGCCAGCCAGTTGGCAGCCGAATAGGCTTGGGCCGCCACAAGATCGTTGACGTCATCCATCGCGCCGACGGCTGGCTTCGGCGCCCCCTCGGGGGTCTCGAACATGCGCGCCAGCGGCGGGGCGGGCGCATTTTCGTCCTGCTTGACCGGGACCGTGCCACCGAGCATCTGGATGGTCCGGTAGATCACCACGTGGCGGGCGCGTCGCTCGGAGACCGCGCGGCACGCCGACATCACCGGGCTCAGTAGGCCGCCGGTGCCGAAGCCGCTTCCGCAGTCCGCAGCCTCGATACGCAGCGCGGCGTTGACCTCACCGGGCGGCGTGTCACCGAGGGTGGCGATGCCGTCGATGTCGGCGGCGGCCAGGCCCGCATCATCGATGGCGGATCGAACCGCCTCCATGGTCAGGTCGAAGCCCGGAATGCCGGTGCGGCGGCCGATTCGCGAGATTCCGATGCCGGAGATGATCGCGTCTTTTTCGAAGTAGCTCATCTGCACCTAACCCGTGAGACCGAAACCCGCCGCCTACGCCAAACCGAATAGAGTGTACTGTATTGGCCGTGTCGGCAGAGTCGGTGTCCCAGCTGCTAATCGAACACTGCGACGCGTGCGCACGCTGGGTGCATCCGCCCGCCGGCGAGTGCCGCGACTGCGGCGGACCGTTGGTGGCACGCCCGGTGTCCGGTGAGGGCACGGTGTTCACCTATACGGTCAACCACCACGCCTTCAACCCGGAGATCCCGACTCCGTATGTGATCGCCATCGTCGAGCTCGCCGAACAGCGCGGGTTGCGCGTCGCTGCCAATATCGTTGGCTGCAAACCGGATTCGGTGACGGTGGGGATGCGGGTCGCCGCGCAAGCCGAACGCGGCGCCGGCGGCGCGCCGCTGTTTGCGCCGGCCTCGAGGCGCTAGTTGATCAGCGGGTCGCGCGGCATGCCGAGGATTCGCTCGGCGATCTGGTTGCGGGTCACCTCCGAGGTGCCGCCCGCGATCGTCATGCCGCGTGCGCCCATGATCAGTCGACCGGCCAGCGCCCCGGGTCCGTCGAGTAGGGCAACCTCGGGTCCCTGCAGCGCCGCCATGATCGCGGCGCCCTCCACCATGTGCTCGGCCAGCTTGAGTTTGGTGACGTTGCCCTCCGGCCCCGGGCCGGCGCCCTCGACGCTGCGCGCGACGCGGCGCAGGTTGAGCAGCCGCAGCGCGGTCTCCTCGGCCAAGTAGTAGCCCAGCCGAATTGGGGCGCCCGCCAAGCGATCCGCGTGCTGTTGGGCCGCTTTCACCATTTCCGCCGCCAGGCCCTCGTAGAACGAACCGCTGCCGCCGATGCTGACCCGCTCGTTGCCCAGCGTCGCGCGCGCGACCGTCCACCCGGAGTTGGGCGCCCCGACGACGTCTTCGTCGGGAACGAACAGGTCGTTGAAGAACACCTCGTTGAAGTCGCTGCCCCCGGTCATCTGCCGCAGCGGGCGCACCTCGACCTCGGGCGCCTTCATGTCGACGATCACCGTGGTGATGCCGGCGTGCTTGGGCGCATCGGGGTCGGTGCGCACGGTGGCCAGCCCGCGCGCGCAGTAGTGCGCCCCGCTGGTCCACACCTTCTGTCCGTTGATCTTCCAGCCGCCGTCCACCCTGGTGGCCCGGGTCCGGATGGACGCCGCGTCCGAGCCCGCCTCGGGTTCGGAGAACAGCTGGCACCAGATCTCGTCTTTGCGCAACGCCTTCTCGACGAATCTCTCAATCTGCCAAGGGGTTCCGTGCTGGATCAGGGTCAGGATCACCCATGAGGTGATGCCGTAGTCGGGGCGCTTGATGCCGGCCGCGCGGAACTCCTCCTCGATGACCAACTGTTCGACCGCGTCGGCGGCGCGGCCCCACGGTTTGGGCCAGTGCGGCATCACGTAGCCGGTCTCGATCAGCTTGTCGCGTTGGGCCTGCTTGTCGAGGGCGGCCAATTCGGCGGCGTCGGCGCGGATTTGGGTGCGCAGCTCCTCGGCCTCGGGCGGCAGGTCCAGGCTGTTTTCCCGGACCGCCCCGGCGGCGGTGCGGTCGAAGACATCGCGGGCCGGCCCGTCGCCGCCGAGCAGTGCGGCGGTGACGATCGCCCGGCGCAGATGCAGGTGAGCGTCGTGTTCCCAGGTGTAGCCGATGCCTCCGTGCACCTGAACGTTGAGTTCGGCGTTGCGGGCGTAGGCCGGGAAGGCCAGCGCGGCCGCCACCGCGGCGATCAGCCGGAACTGCTCCTCGTCCTCGGAGGCCGCCCGCGAGGCATCCCACACCGCGGCGATCCCCGACTCGGAGGCGACCACCATGTTCGCGCAATGATGTTTCACCGCTTGGAAAGTCGCGATGGTGCGGCCGAATTGCTGGCGCACCTTGGCGTACTCGACGGCGGACTCGACGCAGTCGGCGGCCCCGCCCACGGCCTCGGCGGCCAGCAAGGTGCGCGCGCGGGCCAGCGCCGATTCGCGCGCCCCGCGCAGGATGTCGTCCTCGGACACGGTCACGTTCTGCAGCCGGACCCGGCCGGAGCGCCTGGTCGGATCGAAGTTCTCCGGCACTTCGACCGAGACGCCGGCGCGATCGCGCTCGAGCATCAGCACGTCGTCGCCCGCGGCGATCAGCAGCAGCTCGGCCAGCCCGGCGCCCAAGACCACCCCGGCCTCGCCGTCGGCCCGCCCGTCCTGAACCCGCACCGCGCCGTCCAGACCGATTGCGGCAGTGACCGTTCCGTCGATCAGCCCCGGCAACAGCCGGGCCTGCTGCCCGGCGCCGCCCTCCTTGGCGATTACCGACGACGCGATCACCGTCGGCACGAACGGGCCGGGCGCCACGGCCCGGCCCAGTTCCTCGACCACCACCACGAGCTCGGGCAGCCCATAGCCGGACCCGCCGTGCGCCTCGTCGATGTGCAGGCCAAGCCAACCCAGTTCGACGATGCCTCCCCAGAAGGGCGGGCGCGCCTCCTCGGGTGCATCGAGCAGCGACCGCGCCGCCGCGCGCGCCTTCTGCGAGGTCAGGAATGCGCGCGCGACCTCAGCGAGCTCGCGGTGGTCGTCGGTCAGTGCGATACCCATCTGGGCCCTCCTCGCGCGGCTTTGCGGCCCGCACCGTTCGCCGGGGCCGCCGAGAAAGAGTGTACTGAATCCGGGCGGGCCCGAGCCCGCCCGGTCCGGGCGGCTACTTGGGCGCGAACCGCTGCCCGGCGTCCAGTCGCAGGCACTGGCCGTTGAGCATCGGGTTGTCTACGATCGCCGCCACCAGCTTGGCGTATTCCTCGGGACGGCCGAGCCGCTTGGGGAAGGCGGCGTCCTTGGTCAACGCCGAGGCGAACTCGTCGGGAATGCCCTTGGTCAGCCCGGTGGCGAACAGGCTCGGCGCGATGGCCAGCACCCGGATGCCCAGGGATCCCAAGTCACGGGCCATGGTCAGGCACATGCCGGCGATGCCCGCCTTGGCGGCGGTGTAGGCGACCTGCCCGATCTGACCTTCGAACGCCGCGATCGACGCGGTGTTGATGATCACGCCGCGCTCCTCGTCCTCGGGCTCGTTCTTGCTCATGTGCGCGGCGGCCAGCCGGCTGATGTTGAAGGTGGCGATCAGGTTGAGGTCGATCACGGACTGGAAGGACTCCAGGTCGTGCGGGCCGGTCTTGGTCATGGTCCGCTTGGCGATGCCGCCGCCGGCGGTGGTGATGACGACATGCAGCCCGCCCAGGTCGTCGACCGCGGCCTGCAGGGTCTCCTCGGTGCCGGTGAAGTCGGTGACGTCGACCGGGTAGAACTTGCCCTTGATACCGTCGGCGACCTCTTTGCCGTCGGAGCCCTCGCGGTCGAGCACCGCGACCTGCGCGCCGCGCTCGTGCAGTAGCTCGGCGCTGGCCCGCCCCATTCCCGAAGCACCGCCGATGACGACGACCTTCTTCCCGCTGATCTCCATCCGGACCTCCATTTTTGCTTGTCAGAATTCGCGATATTTGTAACGTTGCCTAGGTACGCTAGCGTGTCGGCTTCGCGGCCTTGTCCCAGGCCTTGACCCAGGCCTTGTCCGAGTGCCATGCCAAGCTGAATCGTGCTCCTTGTCGACGTCGCAAGCACCTCGCTTAATGTGGGCGGCACTTCGTCGCGGCTCTCCAAGGTCGCCCACATCGCCGAGCTGCTGCGACGGGCTTCGCTTGAGCCGGAGTCCGGCCCGCAACTCATCGCGATCCTCGTGTCGTGGCTCTCCGGCGAACTGCCGCAACGCCAGATCGGCGTGGGCTGGGCGGCGCTGCGGTCCCGGCCCGCGGCGGCCGTGTCTGGGCAGCCGACGCTGACCGTCGCCGCGGTCGACGCGATCTTCTCCGAGATCGGCGCCGTGTCGGGCAAGGGGTCGCAGGCCCGCCGCGCCGAACTGGTCGCGGGCTTGTTCGCCGGCGCGACCGACACCGAACAGACCTTCCTGCTGCGGCTGCTGGGCGGCGAGCTGCGCCAGGGCGCGCTGGCCGGGATCATGACCGACGCCGTCGCCAAGGCCGCCGGAATTCCGGCCGCGGCGGTGCAGCGCGCCGCGATGCTGGGCGGGGATCTGCCGGCGGTCGCGGCGGCGGCGCTGTCCGGTGGCGCCGCTGCACTGGACGCGTTCACGCTGCGGGTCGGCCGTCCGGTTGGCCCGATGCTGGCGCAGACCGCCACCAGCGTGACCGATGCGCTCGAACGGCACGGTGGCGCAACGATTTTCGAGGCAAAGCTGGACGGCGCGCGCGTGCAGATCCACCGGTCCGCGGACGAGGTCACGGTCTACACGCGCAGCCTCGACGACGTGACGGCCCGGCTGCCCGAGGTGGTGGCGGCGACGCTGGCGCTGCCGGTCACCGAGCTCGTCGCCGACGGGGAGGCGATCGCGCTGCGGCCGGACAATCGCCCGCACCGCTTTCAGGTCACCGCCTCACGCTTCGGTCGTTCGGTCGACGTGACCGCAGCGGTTGCGGCACAACCACTTTCGGTGTTCTTCTTCGACATCCTGCACCGCGACGGCGTCGACCTGCTCGACGCGCCGACCACCGAGCGGTTGGCCGCGCTGGATGCGTTGGTGCCGCCGGCGCAGCGGGTGGACCGATTGACCACGTCCGACCCCGCACAGGCCGAGGCCTTCCTGGCGGCGACGCTGGCCGCCGGTCACGAAGGCGTGATGGCCAAGTCGCCGGACGCGCCGTATCAGGCGGGCCGGCGCGGCGCCGGCTGGCTGAAGGTCAAGCCGGTGCACACGCTTGACCTGGTGGTGCTCGCCGTGGAGTGGGGGTCGGGGCGGCGGCGCGGCAAGCTGTCCAACATTCATCTGGGCGCGCGTGACCCCGTCTCGGGCGAATTCGTCATGGTGGGAAAGACTTTCAAGGGCATGACCGACGCCATGCTGGACTGGCAGACCTCCCGGTTCACCGAGCTGGCCACCGGCCCCACCGACGACTACGTGGTGCGCGTGCGCCCCGAGCAGGTCGTCGAGATCGCATTGGACGGGGTGCAGAAATCCACTCGCTACCCCGGCGGGCTGGCACTGCGGTTCGCGCGGGTGGTCCGCTACCGCGACGACAAGAGCCCGGCCGAGGCCGACACCGTCGACGCCGTGCGCGCGCTGTACTGACGCGCCCGTCGTAGGGTTTCACCGTGACCGTGGACGACGACAAGAGTGTCAGCTTTATCCGCACCGACGACGACCTGCCGCCCGTGGCGATCATCGATCGCTCCCCCATCACCGTGCGGCACAAGGTCATCTTCGGCATCATCGCCGTCATCGGGGCGATCGCCTGGGCGGTCATCGCGTTCGTCCGCGGCGAGACCGTGAACGCGGTGTGGTTGGTGGTGGCGGCGGTCTGCACGTACGTCATCGGCTTCCGGTTCTATGCGCGATTGATCGAGATGAAAATCGTTCGCCCGCGCGACGACCATGCGACGCCCGCCGAAATCCTCGACAACGGCACGGACTTCGTGCCGACCGACCGGCGCGTGGTGTTCGGCCACCATTTCGCCGCGATCGCCGGGGCCGGACCGCTCATCGGTCCGGTGCTGGCCACCCAGATGGGCTATCTGCCCTGCAGCATCTGGATCATCGTCGGCGCGGTGTTGGCCGGGGCCGTCCAGGACTACTTGGTGTTGTGGATATCGACCCGGCGCCGGGGCCGTTCCCTGGGCCAGATGGCCCGCGACGAGTTGGGTGCCGTCGGCGGAGCCGCGGCCCTCATCGGGGCCTTCATCATCATGGTGATCATCATCGCGGTGCTGGCGCTGGTGGTGGTGCGGGCGCTGGCCCAGAGCCCGTGGGGCGTGTTCTCTATCGCGATGACCATCCCCATCGCGCTGTTCATGGGCTGCTACCTACGCTTCCTGCGCCCCGGGCGGGTGGTGGAAGTCTCCCTGATCGGCATCACGCTGCTGTTGGTCGCCGTCGCGTCCGGCGACTGGGTCGCCGAAACACATTGGGGCGCAGCCTGGTTGAACCTGTCACCGGAAACGGTGTCCTGGTCGATCATCATTTACGGCTTTGTGGCATCGGTGCTGCCGGTGTGGCTGCTGCTCGCATCGCGCGATTACCTCTCGACGTTCATGAAGGTCGGCGCCGTCGCGTTGCTGGCGGTCGGCATCTGCATCGCGCACCCGATCCTGCGGGCGCCGGCGATCTCTGGGTTCGCCACCCGCGGTGACGGACCGGTGTTCGCCGGATCGCTATTTCCCTTTCTGTTCATCACCATCGCCTGCGGCGCGCTGTCCGGATTTCACGCCCTGATCTCGTCGGGCACGACGCCCAAAATGCTGGAGAAGGAAAGCCAGATGCGGATGATCGGCTACGGCGGCATGATCACCGAGTCCTTCGTCGCGGTGATGGCGTTGATCGCCGCTTCGCTCATCGATCAGCACGTGTATTTCGCCCTCAACGCCCCGGCCGCGCAGACGGGTGGCACCGCGGCGAGCGCGGCGCACTATGTCAATGGCCTTCGCCTGCCGGGGGTTCCCGCCACCGCCGACCAGATCAACCAGGCCGCCAGCGGCATCGGCGAGAAGTCGATCGTGTCGCGCACCGGCGGAGCACCGACGCTGGCATTCGGCATGTCCGAGGTGCTGCATCGGGTGTTCGGCGGCGCCGGCCTCAAGGCATTTTGGTACCACTTCGCGATCATGTTCGAGGCGCTGTTCATCTTGACCGCCGTCGACGCCGGCACCCGGGTCGCGCGTTTCATGCTCTCCGACGCTTTGGGCAACCTGGGCGGGCCGCTCGCCAAGCTGCAAAATCCCAGCTGGCGCCCGGGTGCATGGGCCTGCAGCCTGGTCGTTGTTGCCGCGTGGGGCAGCATCCTGCTGATGGGCGTGACCGATCCGCTCGGGGGCATCAACACGCTGTTTCCGCTGTTCGGGATCGCCAACCAGCTGCTCGCGGCGATCGCGCTGACCGTCATCACCGTGATCGTCGTCAAGAAGCGCCTGCTGAAGTGGGCGTGGATTCCGGGGGTTCCGCTGCTCTGGGATCTCGTCGTCACCCTGACGGCGTCGTGGCAGAAGGTGTTTTCCGCGGATCCGGCCGTCGGCTACTGGAAGCAGCATGCCAATTACGTGGCGGCCAAGCACGCGGGCAAGACGACGTTCGGCGCGGCGAAGAACGCCCATCAGCTCGACGAGGTCATCAGGAACACCTTCATCCAGGGCACCCTGTCCATCCTCTTCGCGCTGGTGGTCATCATCGTGGTCATCGTCGGAGCGGCCGTGGCGCTCAGGGCAATTCGCGGTGGCGGCAGGCCGTTGAGCGAAGACGACCCGGTGCCGTCGAAAAGGTTCGCGCCGTCGGGCCTGATCGCCACCGCCGCAGAGCGCGAGGTGCAAAGCGCGTGGGACGCGTTGTGTTGATTCCTGCGTGTTGATTCCTGCGTGGTGATACCGACCTAGCCGGCCGCGCCGCCTCACGCCAAGACAGGTAGTCGACTACGCATCCCAAGGCGTGTTCGTCGACCTTACGGTGACTGCACACACCGGCCGCTCGTGCAGGAGGTACCCGAAATGTCGGTTTCACCAGCGGTACTCGCCAACACCGCCGAGCCCGCCGAACAGCCCGCGGTGGTGATCACCCCGCAGCAGGTGCTGTTGGGCACGGCCGCCGCGGCGGGCGTGCGCCGCGCGCACCCCGGCGGCCGGCTCGTCGCCGCCGTCCGACGCATGTTTGCCACCTCGACCGCATCGTCTCGGGCCCCACGCCCGCGGCCGCGGTACCAGCCGAAGCGCTACGCCTACCTCGAGAACGCCGCCATGGCACGCGCGATGGAGCGATTGTGAACGCCGTCATCTCGCTCGGCTGCGCCGTGGTGATGTGCATGTTCGCGGCGGGCACGTACAACCTGCAATGGTGGCTGGAGCAGAGCGACTACGAACGCCATTTCGAGGACTGACCCGCGTGGCCCTGCCTAACGGCCGCGCACCACCTTAGACTTCGGTGGAATGAGAGTCGGCATCGACTTTGGCACCACTCACACGGCCGTCGCGGTTGTCGACCGCGGTAACTACCCGGTCGTCGCCTTCGACGGCAGCGATACCTGGCCTTCGCTGATCGCCGCCGACTCGGCCGGGCGGCTGCGCTTCGGGATCGACGCCGCCGCCGTGCGCCACGAGCCGGGCTGGTCGGTGCTGCGGTCGGTCAAGCGCCTGCTCAACCAGGCCGGTCCGCGGACCGAGGTCACCCTGGCCGGGCGCAGCTACCGGCTGGCCGACCTGCTCACCGGCCTGCTGGCTCGGCTGAAAGAGGATCTGCAGAATCGCTCGAACGCCGGGCTCGCGCCGGGCGAAACCGTCGAGGCCGCGATCAGCGTGCCGGCCAACGCGTCGAGCGCCCAGCGTCTGCTGACGCTGGATGCCTTCGTGGCGGCGGGTTTTCATGTCGTCGCCCTGCTGAACGAACCGTCGGCGGCGGGCCTCGAGTACGCCCATCGGTACCGCTCCACGATCACCGCCAAACGCGAGTACGTGCTCATCTATGACCTGGGCGGCGGCACGTTCGACGCCTCGCTGCTGAGGATGACCGGGCAGGTGAATGAGGTGGTCATCAGCGAGGGCATCCAACGCCTGGGCGGCGACGACTTCGACGAGGCGATCACCCAACTCGTCCTGGCCCGCTCGAAGCTGGCGGTGGATTGCGCCGCACGCGATCTGCTGCGGGAGGAGTGCGGCGCGCGCAAGGAATCCGTCGGGCCGCAGACGCGCCGCTTTTTGGTGGACCTCACGGCCATCGACGGCGCGGAGCGGGCCCCGTTCTCCTGTCCCATCGATGACGTCTATTCGGTGTGCTCGCCGCTGGTCGACCAGACCACCGAGCTTCTCGAGCGCGTCCTTCGCGACCCGACGCGAGACCAGGACGTCGCGTGGTCGGAGGTGGCCGGCATCTACGTGGTGGGCGGGGCGGGCGGCTTCCCGCTGGTCCCCCGGATGCTGCGCACCACGTTCGGCGAGCGGCGGGTGAAGCGCTCGCCACACCCGTTCGCCGCCACCGCCATCGGCCTCGCCGTCTTCCTCGACACCTCGTCCGGTTTCGAACTGTCCGAACGCTTTTCGCGCCACTTCGGCGTGTTCCGCGAGGCGCAAGCCGGCGACGACGTGGTCTTCGATCTGATCGTGCCCAAGGACGCGTCACTGCCGCCCGACGGGCGCTCGCCGCTGGTCATCAGCCGCACCTATCGCGCGGCGCACAACATTGGACATTTTCGGTTTGTGGAGTGCAGCCGGCTGGTCGACGGTCGTCCCGACGGCGACGTGGTGCCCTATGATCCGGTCCTGTTCCCGTTCGACCCGGCGCTGCACGACCGGGAGGATCTGGGGCGCCAGCCGGTCGGGCGCTGGAGCGACGGACCGGAGGTCGAGGAGCGCTACGTCGTCGCCCCCAGCGGCGCGGTGGAAGTGACCCTGACCACGCGGCCGGCCGGCTACCAGCGCACCTTCCGGCTGGAACGACGCGTCTCTGCGGGCGTGTGACACATGGACCTCTACGACGTCATGCGCACGACGTTCGCCGCGCGCGAGTTCACCGACGACCCCCTGCCCGACGAGGTGCTGTGGCGCATCATCGACAACGCCCGCTTCGCCCCGAGCGGCGGCAACCGGCAAGGCGCCCACGTCACCGTGGTGCGCGACGCCGAAGCCCGCCGCCGGTTGGCCGACCTCGGCGCCCCCACGGCCCGGCGCTACTTCGCGCAGCTGTCGGCCGGCGAAAACCCTTGGAATTCAATGCATCCCAGCGCAGTGCCGCAGGAGGTGATCGACCGCACCGAAATCCCGGACACATTCACCGCGCCCATCATCAACGCTCCCGTCGTCCTGGTCGTCACCGTCGACCTCGGCGTCGTCGCCTCCGTCGATCAGCACCTGGACCGCGTCGGCCTGGCCAGCGGGGCGTCAGTGTATCCACTGATCTGGAACATCCTGCTGGCCGCTCGCAACGAAGGCTACGGCGGCACCATGACCACGATGGCGATCCCGCAGGAGGACCACGTCCGTACCCTGCTGGGCATCCCGGACCATCATGCGGTCGCGGCCGTCGTGCCGCTCGGCAAACCCACCCGGCAACTGACCAAGCTGCGCCGCCGGCCGATCGCGGAGTTCGTCACCGTCGGGCGCTTCGACGGCCCCCCGCTGACGGGGTGATGCGGCCATGCCAGAGATCGACCTCGATGCCCTTTCCACTCCGGAACACGGATACACGGTCAACGACGAGGACGACGACGACGCGATCTTGCTCGACCGCGACGGCAACCATGTCCAGACCTGGCGTGAGGGGTATCCCTACGACCACCGGATGCCGCGCGACGAATACGAGCGCCTGAAGCGCCGGCTGCAAATCGAGTTGCTGAAGCTGCAGAACCACGCCAAGCGCATCGGCGCCCGACACGTCATCGTGTTCGAGGGCCGTGACGCCGCCGGCAAGGGCGGCACGATTCAGCGCTTCATGGAGCATCTCAATCCGCGCAGCGCACGAACCGTGGCGCTGGAAAAGCCGAGCGAACGCGAGAAAACGCAGTGGTACTTACAACGGTATGTCACCCACCTGCCGGCCGGCGGCGAGATCGTGTTGTTCGACCGGTCCTGGTACAACCGCGCGGGCGTGGAGAAGGTGATGGGCTTTTGCACGCCCGAAGAACACGCCCAGTTCCTCAGGGAGGCACCGGTTTTCGAGCGGATGCTGGTCAATGACGGCATAGACCTGACCAAGTTCTGGTTCTCGGTGTCACCGGCCGAGCAGCGCACCCGATTCGCGGTCCGGCTGGTCGACCCGGTGCGGCAGTGGAAGTTTTCGCCGATGGATATGGAGTCGATCAACCGCTGGGATGACTACACCGCCGCCAAGGAGGAGATGTTCGAGGCGACCGACACCGACCTCGCTCCCTGGATCGTGGTGCGAAGCAACGACAAGAAGCGCGCCCGGATCAACGCCATGCGCTACGTCCTGGCCAAGTCCGAGTACGACGACAAGGACGTCGAGCTGGTCGGCGAGCCGGATCCGCTGATTGTGGGCCGCGCGCTGGCCGACTGAGGTCTGGAAGGATTGCCTCCTATGTCCACCTGGCTCATCACCGGTTGTTCGACCGGACTCGGGCGCGCCCTCGCCGAAGCGGTGATCGGCGCCGGCCACAACGCCGTCGTCACCGCGCGCGATGCGACGAAAGTCGCCGACCTGGCCGAGGCAGCACCGGAGCGGGTGCTCGCCGCCACCCTCGATGTCACCTCCCCCGAACAGGTCGGCTCGGCGGTGCGGCAGGCCGAGGAGCGCTTCGGCGGCGTCGATGTGCTGGTCAACAACGCCGGCTACGGCTATCGGGCCGCCGTCGAAGAAGGCGACGACGCCGACGTCCGCACCCTGTTCGAGACGCACTTCTTCGGCACCATCGCGATGATCAAAGCGGTCCTGCCCGGCATGCGGTCCCGGCGTCGCGGCGCGATCGTGAACATCTCCTCGATCGGCGCGCAACTGACCCCGGTCGGATCGGGCTACTACGCCGCGGTCAAGGCCGCCATCGAAGGCCTCAGCGGGGCCCTTCGCGGCGAGCTCGCGCCGCTCGGCATCTCGGTGACCGTCGTCGAGCCCGGCGCGTTTCGCACCGACTTCGCCGGCCGGTCGCTCGTCCAGTCGAGCACGGTCATCGACGACTACGCGAACACCGCCGGACAGCGTCGCAAAGAGAACGACACCATCCACGGCAACCAGGCCGGCGACCCGGCCAAGGCCGGCGCGGCGATCATCGCGGCCGTCGAGGCACCCGAGCCCCCCGGCTTCCTGCTGCTGGGGCCCGACGCCGTGGCCGCCTACCGTTACATCGCCGACGCGCGCGCGAGCGAGATCGCCGACTGGGAAAAGCTCAGCACCAGTACCAACTTTGACTCCTTGTAGGCCGGGGGCCAACGCGCGCACGATGGGAAGAGTTCTGGGTTTCATCAGATCTCAATCCGGTCGGAAGGGAGCGGGCGAGATGAAAGCCAAAGTCGGCGACTTTCTCGTGGTCAAGGGCACGACCGCGGAACGACACGATCAGCACGCCGAGATCCTCGAGGTGCGCTCCGCGGACGGTTCGCCGCCCTACGTGGTGCGCTGGCAGGTGGACGGGCACGAGGCCACGGTGTACCCCGGGTGCGACGCCGTCGTCGTGAGCGCCGCCGAGCACACCGAATCCGCACGCCGCGCCGGGGCGCGGGCCGGCCGTTCCTAGCGGTCCGCGCGCGAGTCACGTTCGCCCCACCGGTCACGGGCCGGAGGGCGACACACTTTTTGTCCGCCTCCGAGCGACAAACCGTTGTCGCTCGGCTTGAGGCCGGATCGGGGTCGCGCGCGGCAGACGTGACTCATCCATGTTTGACAATGGCTTCGCTTTGTGGGAGAAGCTTATTCTCGTGGGCAGAGAATCGCCGGGCACTCTGGAGCTCGATCGACCGCGCGACGGCGTCGCCGTCATCCGCCTGAACCGTCCGAACCGGCTCAACGCGATCAACGAGGCCATGCGGTCCGAATTGGCCCAGACCTTGCACGATCTGGCCGTCGACCGCTCGGTACACGCCGTGATTCTCACCGGCGCCGGGCGGGGCTTTTGCTCCGGCATCGACGTGCGCGATTCCGGGCCGGGCATACCGCAGGCCGATGCGCCCGCGCTGGATCGCATGCGATTCCAGGAGACCATGGCCGCACTGGCCGAAGCCATCCGGAACCTGCCACAACCGGTCGTCGCCGCCGTCAACGGGCCCTGCGTCGGCGCGGGGTTGGCGCTGTGCCTGGCGTCGGATATCCGGATCTGTTCGACGGCAGCATCTTTCGCCAACGGCGCGATCCTGCTTGGGCTGTCGGGTGCCGAGATGGGCATGAGCTATCACCTGCCGCGCATCGTGGGCACCAGCGTCGCCGCGGACTGGATGCTGACCGGGCGCACGGTGTCGGCCGCCGAGGCCGATCGGCGTGGCCTGGTCAGCGAGGTCGTCGAACCGGATCGCCTGGGCGAGCGCGCGGTGGAGCTGGCCGGGCTGATCGCGGACCATGCCCCGCTGAGCGCGCAACTGACCAAGCGCGCGCTGCAGGTCAACACCGACGCGTCGAGCCTCGCGTCGGCGCTGGAGCTAGAGAACCGCAATCAGGTGATCTCGCACGCGACCGACGAGGCGGCCGCGCGCCGCGCGAAATGGTCGTCGTGACCGGCCCACTGCGGGGCGTGCGCATCGTGATGATGGGCGGCCTGGGACCGGGCCCATTCTGCGGAATGCTGTTGGGAGACTTGGGCGCCGACGTGATCCGGATCGACCCCGTGGCCACCGTCGACGGCCCGCTGCCGATCGACTACACCGTTCGCCGCAGCCAGCGTTCGCTTGCCGCCGACGTGAAGGATCCCCGCGGCAGGGACCTCGTGCACCGGTTGGCCGACGACGCCGACGCCTTCGTCGACGTGTACCGGCCCGGCGTGGCCGAACGGCTGGGCATCGGCCCCGACGCGCTGTGCGAGCGCAATCCGCGGCTGGTGTATGCCCGCATGACGGGATACGGCCAGGACGGCCCCCTGGCCGGACATGCCGGCCACGACATCAACTACATCGCCCTGACCGGCGCGCTGCACGGCATCGGCACGGCCGAAACCCCTTTGCCACCACTGAATCTGGTCGGGGACTACGGCGGCGGCGGCATGCTGCTGGCCGTCGGCCTGCTCAGCGCGATCCTTCAGGCCCGCGAGTCGGGCGAGGGCCAGGTCCTCGACGTCGCGATGATCGACGGCGTGGCGACCCTGCTGGCGCCGTATTTCGGGATGGTTCGGCAGGACACCTGGCGTGACCGCCGCGAGGACAATCTGCTCGACGGTGCCGCCCACTTTTACGGTGCGTATACCACCGCCGACGGACGCCACATCGCGGTCGGGGCGATGGAACCGAAGTTCTACGCCGAGCTGTGCGACCGCCTCGGTGTCGACGTGCCGCACGACGACGACCAGCCGGCCGCGTGGGCGGCGCATCGGGCGACATTGGCCGCGCGTTTCGCCGAAAAGACCCGCGACGAATGGGAACGGATCCTCGATTCGCCGGGATGCTGTGCCACACCGGTGCTTTCGCTATCCGAGGCCCCCCGGCATCCGCATCTCGTCGCGCGCCAAACGTTCATCGACGTCGACGGCGTAACGCAGCCGGCGCCGGCACCGCGATTCTCACGGACCCGGCCCGCACCACCCACACCCCCGGCGCTGCCCGGCGACCACACGCATACGTTGCTGCGCGAGCTTGGCTTCGACACCGACGCCATCACCGGGCTCGAACAGGCCGGCTTCGTGAGACAAAGCGTGAGACAAAGCAAGAGGGGATGACACATGTCGTGGGATTTCTCCACCGACCCGCAATGGGCGCAACAACTGGAGTGGGTCGAGGACTTCGTGCGCACCGAGTGCGAACCGATCGACTTGATCGTCAAGGAATCCCACGACCTTAACGATCCGGTACGCCAGGCGCTGATCCCCCCGCTGCAGGAGATCGTCAAGCAGCGCGGGCTGTGGGCCACCCACCTGGGCCCGCACCTCGGCGGGCCGGGCTACGGCCAGGTGAAACTGGCGCTGCTCAACGAGATTCTGGGTCGTTCGGAGTGCGCACCCATCGTCTTCGGCTCGCAGGCGCCCGATTCCGGCAACAGCGAGATACTCGCCCACTACGGCACACCGGAACTCAAGGCGCTCTACCTCGAGCCGCTGCTGGACAACCGGATCGTGTCCTGCTTCTCGATGACCGAACCGCAGGGCGGCGCCGACCCGAAGGTGTTCACCACCACCGCGGTCGCCGACGGCGATTACTGGATCATCAACGGCGAGAAGTGGTTCTCGTCGTTCGCCTCGATGGCGTCGTTCATCATCGTGATGGCGATGACCGACCCCGACGCACCGCCCTACCAACGCTATTCGATGTTCGTCGTGCCCGGCGACACCCCCGGCATCAACGTGTTACGCAACGTCGGGCTGGGCTATCAGCCGACCGGCGGCGGGCGCGAGGGCTACGTCCGCTACGAGAACGTGCGGGTACCGGCCGATCACATGCTCGGCCCGCGCGGCGGGGCCTTCGTGGTCGCGCAGACCCGGTTGGGCGGTGGGCGGATTCACCACGCCATGCGCACGGTCGGACTGGTCCGGCGCATCTTCGACATGATTTGCGAGCGGGCGGTGTCGCGCTACACCCAGGGCGAGGTGTTGGCCAACAAGCAACTCGTCCAGGAGATGGTCGCCGACTCGTGGATGGAGATCGAAGCCTTCCGCCTGTTGACGCTGCAAACGGCTTGGAAGATCGACCAATTCAACGATTACCAGGCGGTGCGGGCCGACATTTCGGCGGTGAAGGCGATGATGCAGAAGGTGCTGCACGACGTGTCGGCGCGTGCCCTCCAGCTGCACGGCTCGTTGGGTACCACTCACGAGATGCCGTTCGTGCAGTACCTGGTGGAGTCGTTCGTGCTGGGCCTGGCCGACGGTCCGACCGAAGTGCACAAGGTGACGCTGGCGCGGCAGTTGCTGAAAGACCGTGTGCCGTCGCCTGATCTGTTCCCCTCCGAGCACCTGCTGCGGTTGCGGGAGGCCGCCGAGGCGAAGTTCGCCGACAAGCTGGCCGGCATCCCGCGCGGCTAGCCCTCATCCGCGAGCGTGCGTGTTTGCGCGCAGACGCGCTGAGCGGACTGTACAACTGCGCACGCTCTGGACGCTAAAAGCCGGGTGCCGCGCCCGGTCAAGTCGAACGCGCGCGCCTCGAGGCGTTGCTATCAAACGGCTTTGGTGACGCCGACGTACGACAGCACGACGTCGGACAGGTCGGTCGTTCGAGTCAGCACCGCATAGGACCGGATGAACGACTGTCCCACACACCCGTCGATTTTGACGTGGAAGTTGCTGATCATCACCCACGGGTTCGCACCCTTGAATTGCTTCTTGATCACCGGCACCACGATGACGAGACCGGGCTTGAGCCCGATGCTCATCACGCCGTTGATGGGCGTGGAAACATACGGCAACAGTGGCGGCAGCGTACCGGTGGTGTCGAAGGTCGGGCTGACACCCGGGATGATGCCGGTGCCGCCCTCCATGATCACACCGTTGGATGTGCTCATGTCGATCCCGCAGCCGATCTGGTAACCCACTTCCAGGACGCCGTGGGGCTCTTCGGATCCTTTCAGTGAGCCGACGAAAATGCCGCTGGCCATGTATTCGCGCGACGCGATCGATGTGGTCAATGGTGGCACGGGAACTTGCATCTCGTCCTTCGCGCCCAACGCCAGAGTCCAGCCGTCGGGAGTGTCGAGTCGCACGGGAGGATTCGAGGGCACCGCCGCTCCCGGCGGCGGCGCCGTAGCTGCACCGGCAGGCTCGACCTCGGGATCGGCATTGGTCGAGGAAGCCGTCGGCAATGACAAGGCGAGGCAAACGGTTACCGCCAGCACGCGACGAACGATGACGGCTACCGGCCCCACGACGACAACGTACGGACTCGTCGTTGCGCGCCGCGAGTTTGCTGGACGGCCAATCGAAGTCGTTGTGTATTCGTAACTCTTACGCGATACGGACGCTGAATGTAGAATTGCCTCAATTAGCCGGCAATTCGGGCAGACGACGGAGAGGCCGCAATGATTATCCGCAGGTGCGCTGGTCTACTGCTCGCGGGTTCGATGGCCATCGCCGCTCTAGCGGGTGGTACGGGCACGGCGTTCGCGTCGCCGGACCCTGGCCAGCCGCCCGACCTGCCATCGATTGACGAATGGCAAATACAGTTCCCGACCACGATGACGAACCCCATGGAAGATGCACTCGGCTCGACGGGCGATATGGGTGGCGTCGGCATGTGGTGCGAAAATCTGCACGCCAACTGCGGCTGAGCACCTACGCCATTAATCCAGCA
Organism: Mycobacterium conspicuum; assembly: GCF_010730195.1. Lineage (NCBI taxonomy): Bacteria > Bacillati > Actinomycetota > Actinomycetes > Mycobacteriales > Mycobacteriaceae > Mycobacterium > Mycobacterium conspicuum. The sequence goes on along the minus strand of NZ_AP022613.1, from coordinate 1,390,126 downwards.
GCGACCGCGCCCGCGCCAACAGCCCCGGCAGCGTTTCCGCCATGGCCTCCAATTCGGCTCGCGGCGAGCTTCTTCGGCGGTTGTGCTTGACGATCAGCGACCACGTCGCCGCGGACTTGAAGCACGCTAGGGCACTGAACCAGTCCAAGTCGGCGACCGAGCCGCCCTCCAACCGATAGATCTCAGTGAGCTCGTCGACCCGCGGCGCGATGGCGGCGGACACCGGCACACGTCGGTAGGTGTCCGGGTCGCAGTTGATCAGAAACCAGCCCGCGTCGATGCGCGGATCGCCGATCGACCAGATCTCCCAGTCGACGATCGCCCTGATGTCGGCGCCCACCGCCAGCAGATTGCCCAGCCGGAAGTCGCCGTGTACCACCGATGGCGCCAAAGCCGTTGGTGTACAACGCAACAGCGCGTCCCGCACCTGCTGCCAGTCGGGCACCAGCGCCGCATCGACGGTCTGCAACGTGGCACACCAGCGATGGACCTCCGCCGTCGGATCGACGACGGGTTCGCCCGTTAGGCCGAGGTCGGCCGGCGCGATGCTGTGCAACGCCGCCATGGTGCGGCACGCGTTGCGGTACCGCTCGGTCAGATCGGTCGGATCGGTCGCATCCACACCGTCGAAGAGCGGCTCGACACAATCGCCTTCGACGTGGGACATCACGAAAAGCGGAGGATCGCCCGCGTCCTCCCACAGCACCTCGGGCACCGGAGCCCGTTTGCTCGCAAGGGCTTTGATGATGCGCGCCTGCCGCAGGACGTCGCGGTGCGCGACCGGCGCCACGCCGGGCGGGGCGACCTTGATCACCACCTTTTGCCCATCGCGGACCCCGCCGAAGGTCAGGCTCGAGGCGCCCCCGGCCAGCGGCGTGACGTCGGTGATCTCGGCGCCGGCGAGTCGCCGACGGAGCTGCCCGAGGTCGAGTTCGACCATCAGCGCGCCGGCGGCGACCAGCCGACCTCGGCCAGAAACGGCTGAGTGTGCGCGATGCGCCCGGTCAACGTCTTCGGATCCCCGGTGCACAACCGCAACGCGGTCTCGGTGATCAGCTCGATGTCCTCGGTGTCGGTCTTGGCCAGATCCAGCGTGCCCGCCCCCGGGGTCGCGACGGGATTCGACGGCGCGGCCGCGTTGACGGCGATGCCGTCGTCGTACAGTTCGGCGGCAAGGCTTTTGGTGAGCCGGTTGAGCGCGGCCTTCGCCGTGCCGTAGATGCCGAAGCCGGCGGTCCGGTCGAATTCGGAGAACGGCGGGCCCGGGGGGAGGTCGCCACCCACCGACGTCACGTTCAGAATCCAGCCGCGCCCCCGCTCGCGCATCGCGGGAATCGCCAACTGACACAACTGCAGTGGGCCGAGAAGGTGCATTTCCATCATCAGCCGCACGCGCCGGTCCGGGAAGCCGTCCAGGGGACGCAGGAAGGTCACGGCGGCGTTGTTGACCAGGATGTCGGGTGCCCCGACGGCGCTCACCACCTCGGCGAAGAGCCGTTCGCGTTCGTCGGCGCTGGAGAGGTCCGCCTGAATCGCGACCGCCTTGCCGCCGGCGGCGACGATCTCCTCCAGCGTCCCGCTCAGCGAGCCTTGGTACCTGGGGTCGGGGTCCATCGTCCGGGCGGTCAGCGCGACCGTCGCCCCCTGCCTCGCGAGCCGCGCCGCGATCGCCTTGCCCAGCCCTCGACTGCTTCCGGTAACGAGCGCCACCATGCCGTCGCAGCGCAGGTCAGCGTCCATCTTCGACACCTCCGCCCTCATCGGGACCGTCTGGAAATGGCTTCTCCAAAGTAGAGAATGCCATTATCAGTCGCTCCGCAGTATAGGCACGCGCCAGGCGCGCGCTAGCCTGCTCCCCGCCGGGCGTCGATCGAGTAGCTCCCCGCGCCGGTGAACACCAGCAGGAAGAAGGCGAAGCAGAACAGGATCGCCTCGGTTCCGCCGTTGCCGCCCGGGGGCTTGCCGATGGGCCAGAGCGCGTGCGGCTGATGCATCCAGAAGTACGCGACCGCCATCTGCCCCGAAGCGATGAAGGCGGCGGGCCGGGTGAACAGTCCCGCGGCGATCAGTAACCCGGTAACCAGTTCGATCACTCCGGCGTACCAGCCGGGCCAGGCGCCGAGCGCGATGGGATACGCCGGGGGGACCGGCCAGCCGAACACCGCGATCGAGCCGCTGCCGGCGAAGAGCAGGCCATAGACGAACCGGAACAGGCTGAGCACGGCCGGCGAATGGCGGTCGAGGCGTTGGTGGAGGCTCTGCATTGGCCAACATTACAAAGCGATCGGGCATGGCTTAAATCGTGGGCGGCGTGTCGGTGTAGCCACTGTCGGTGCCGCAAATCGGCTCCTACGGTGGCGGCATGCAACCACTTCCCTCTCTTCCGGACACACCCGTCGCGCGGGCCGCGATCGAGTTGTCGCAATCCAGCGAGTCGACGTCGGTGTTCAACCACAGCGTGCGCAGCTATTTGTTTTCCGAGTTGCTCGCCGCCCACGAAGGCCTGCGCTGCGGCGCCGACTACGACAGCGAGGCGTTATTTTTGGGCTGTGTCCTGCACGATCTGGGTACGGGCAGCGCGGCGCCCGGCAAAGAGCGCTTTGAAGTCGAGGGCGCCGACCTCGCCGCGGCGCTGCTGACCGAACAGGGATGTGAGCGCGCGACGGTGGACGCGGTGTGGGAGGCGATCGCTTTGCACACCTCCTTCGGCATTGCCGATCGGCGTGGGCCATTGTGCCACCTGGTGCACGGCGGTGTGGGTGTGGATTTCGGGCGCAACGCCGACTTCATCGACGAGCGGACCGCCGCGGCGATCCACGCCCGGTACCCACGGCTGGCCATGGCGCGCACGCTGCTGGACGCGATCGTGGCGCATGCGCAGCGCAGCCCCGACGCGGCGCCACCCTATTCGATGCCCGGCGGCGCGCTGCGCGAACGGCAAACCGACGGCGTCACCCTGGTGGAACTTGCGGCGTTGCACGGCCGATGGGGCGAGTGACGGTCTCAGCCCAGTCGAGCAGCCGCTGCCACAGCTGACGCCGGCTGGAGGCCATGTTGTGGCAGTGCGCGCTGCCCGCCAGGACGAGCGTGGTGATGTCCGGGCTGTTGCGGTAAAGCCGGGCCTCCGCGCGGGGCTCTGGTGAAACGTCAACGGCCCCATAGCCGATGAGCACCGGAACATCGATCCGCGCGGCGTGCTCGGCGACGACGCCGGGGATCATGGCGGTGCCGAACACGCGCGGGACCACCGATTTGGTTGCGACGGAATCGGTTTCGATGACGTCGGCCGGGACGTCGGCGAGGTGGAACCAGCTCGACATGTGCTCGCGGGGCCCCTCGAAGTAGGGCTGCGGAAGGGCGGCCAGTATCTCCTCGGCGAGCGCGGCGCGGCCCTGCGGGGTCGCCGCACGCGCGATGAACGCCGGGTCCAGGTTCAGCGGCGCGACATGTTGATTGGTGCACCCGAGCACCGCCAGCCCGGCGTAGCTGGGATACAGCGCTTGTTGGGTGATCGCCAGATACCCACCGAGCGAATGCGCGACGGCCACCGGCGGCAGCCGTTCGCCCGTGGCCTCGGGCAGCGCCCGGACGGCCACGTCAAGTGCGGCGGCGATGTTGGTGAAGTCGAAATCGCCTGCGGGTTTAGAGCTTTCGCCGGTGCCCAGCGGGTCGACCGTCACGACGGCGTAGCCGCGCTGGGTGGCGAAGTCGGCAAAGCTGTACCCGGCGCGGCCGGGCACGTGCAGATCCCAGTATTCGCGGCTGTACGTGCCGCCGGGCAGGCAGACGAGCACGGCCCCAGCGGCATCGTCGGTGCGCCGGGGGTAGTACGTCGCCGCCAACGATGCTCGCTCCCCGACCACGTCGCTGACGTCGAAGCGCAAGGGTGAGCAATGTCGGGCAGAAGGCATCATCGCGACGACAGGATAGCCGCGCCGGGACGGATTCTTCGATTCGGCCGCGCAAGCCGCGGGCTTCGGCGACAATCTCTCCCAGAATTTGTCGGTGCGACGCCTTTAGCGCAGAGGGAACAGCATGGTCGGGGCCGGGATTGCGACCGCGGCGCGAGCGGTCGGCGCCGTGGTGCTGGCCGCCGCCGGCACGCTGGGCTTGGCGGTCAGCATGGCGATGGGGCCGGCAATGGACACCGCCCAAGCCGCTCCGCATTCGCCCAACCCGCCGAACAGTTGGGGCACGCTGTACGGCGACCCCGAGGCGGCCGCGCCGTTTTGGCACTACCAGGAGTACGACGACGACTGCGTGCCGATGTCGGTCGCCGACGTCGTCGGTGAACTGACCGGCAACCAACCATCCGAGCACGCGATCGTCGAGCTGGCCCATTCGACCGCCAGCATCACGCACTCCGGACCGGTCTACACCATCCCGGAGAAGCACAAGCACGGCGACGGGACCTCTTTCAACGATGAGCCGGTGCTGCTCGCGCACTACGGCATCCAGGCGGTGAGCACCAGCAAGAGCAGGGCCGAAAAGACCGGTCTCCCCACCGGATTGGAGTCACTCGAACAGGCTCTGGCCAAGGGCCGCAAGGTCATCGCCGGGGTCAACGCCCAAATCATCTGGCGCGAGCCGGTCAAGGACAAGAACAAAGACGGCGATCCCGAGGCCAACCACGCGGTGGTGGTGACGGGTGTGGACACCGCCCGAGGCCTGGTGCACCTCAACGACAGCGGCAGCAGGAAGGGCCGCAACGAGATGGTGCCGATCGACATCTTCGTGAGGTCGTGGGACAGCAGCGGCCAGCAAATGACCGTCACGAGCTGAAAAGCTAAGTGCGGCGTCGGCGCCGAAGAGCCACTGACGCTTGGGTTTCCGATCCTGGGGCGCGTGATCGTCGGCGATTTCTATGGACTTGCTATGGGACCGTCGCGATTTCGCGTGCGGCGGCGACCGATCGCGCAGTGTTGAGCTGCTGGCCGGGGGCGACCAGAAAGGAGCGCCCGGTGAAGGTGCTCGTCACCGGAGGCACGGGCTTCACCGGCTCGCACACCGTGCGGGCGCTGGTGGCTGCCGGCCATAGCGTGCGGCTCCTGGTGCGCGACCGCGCCAAAGTGCGCGCGGTGTTCGAGCCCGACGGCCCCGATGGCCCCGATGACATCGTGGTCGGCGACATGACGGATGCCGCCGCCGTGGACGAGGCCCTTGCCGGCTGCGACGGTGTGGTCCATGCGGCGGCCGTCGTCGACCTGCGTCGAGCGGCGGCACGCCTGGTGGAGGACACCAACGCGCGGGGCGTCGAGCTGGTGGTGGGCGGCGCGGTGCGGCTTGGGTTACCCCGCATCGTCTACGTGTCGAGCCTCGGGGTCTTCTTCGAGCCGGGTGGCCCACCCCTGTCCCCCGAGCTGCCGATCGCGCCGGGCACCACGGCATACGCGCGCTCGAAGGCGCAAGCCGAACGGTACGTGCGGCTGCTGCAGGAGAACGGCGCACCGATCCGCATCTGCTACCCCGCCGCGGTCGTGGGTCCCAACGACCCGACGATGAGCACGGTCAACGAGGGCCTGCGTGCACATGTGCGTGATCTCGGGATCATCACATCGACCGGTCTTCAGGCCGTCGACGTCCGCGACCTGGCACTGCTGCACGTGAAGTTGTTGGACCTGCCCGACGGAGTGCATCGCTATGCCGCCGCGGGCGGCATGCTGAGCTGGTCTGAGTACTTCGACCTGCTGGACGGCCTCATCGGCCATCGGGTCCGACGCATCCGGGTGCCGGGGGGATTGCTGCGCGCCGCCGGTTGGGCAGGCGACGCGGCAAAACGCCTCTACGACTTCAACTTTCCGTTGACGCGCGACAGCATGGAGTTCATGACGCGATGGCCCGGTGCGGACGCCGGGCGCACCACCCGCGAACTCGGGCTGCACTTTCGGGATGCTGCCGAGAGCTACCGCGACACGCTGATCTGGATGTTCCAAGCCGGCCACTTGACCGCCGAACATGTTGGACGCCTCGCCGGCATCGCGCTGGCGCCGTAGTCACCGCCGTGGCAGCCCCATTCCGTTGCGAGTACGTGGGCTCGCGTTCACCAAACGGACGTCAATTGCGCGTTTGATAGGCAAACACCGCTGCCAGACTGATCACCCTGCCGCCAAATTCTCGTAGGGAGTGAGACCTCACCATGACCGATGTCGACCAGACACCCTCTGACGGAATATCCGCCAACAGTCCCCGGCCGTCCGACTTGGTCGAGCACTCCCGCACCGGGATGGGCGCGCCCGCGCTACAGCGGGCGATCACCGATCACCTGCGCTACTCGATCGGTCGTCCGGCCGCGGCCCTGCGCCCCGAGCACTACTACCGGGCGCTCGCGCTGGCGGTGCGTGACCGGATGCAGGACCGCCGGGTGGCCTCGACGCAGACCTCACTGGATCTCGGCCGCAAGGTGACCTGCTACCTGTCGGCGGAGTTCCTGATGGGTCCGCAGCTGGGCAACAACCTGCTCAACCTTCGCATGGAGCACGCGGCAAGGACCGCGCTGGCGGGGATGGGCCAGGACCTCGACGAGGTCCTGGCGTGCGAGGTGGAACCCGGGCTGGGCAACGGCGGCCTGGGCCGGCTCGCCGCGTGCTACCTGGACTCGTTGGCCACCCTGGAACGTCCGGCGATCGGCTACGGCATCCGCTACGAATTCGGCATCTTCGACCAGGAGATCCACGACGGCTGGCAGGTCGAGCAGACCGACAACTGGCTGGACAGCGGGAACCCTTGGGAGATCGCCAAACCCGACGTCAGCTACCTGGTCAAGTGGGGCGGCTACGCCGAGCATTACACCGATGATGCCGGCAGCGACCGGGTGCGGTGGGTGCCGGGGCGACTGCTGAAAGGCGTCGCCTATGACACGCCCGTCCAGGGCTATGGGGTCAACACCTGCAACGTGCTGACGTTGTGGAGCGCGCGGGCCGTCAAGTCATTTGCGTTGGAAGCCTTCAACACTGGCGACTACTACAAGGCGGTCGAGGACGAGGTCACCTCGGAAACCGTCACCAAGGTGCTCTACCCCAATGACGAGCCGGAGGCCGGCAAGCGGCTGCGCCTGCTGCAGCAGTACTTCTTCGTGTCCTGCTCGCTGCAGCACGTGCTGCACATCATGGACGATCTGGCCGATGCGGGTGTGCGGGAGCTGCCACAGCGGTTTGCCTTGCAGCTCAACGACACTCACCCGTCGGTCGCGGTCGCCGAGCTGATGCGCCTGCTGGTCGACGAGCGGGATCTGGGCTGGGACGAGGCGTGGGACATCACGGTCGCGACGTTCGGCTACACTAACCACACCCTGCTGCCCGAGGCGCTGGAGACCTGGCCGCTGGAGATGTTCGCCGAGTCGCTGCCGCGCCACCTGGAGATCATCTACGAGATCAACCGCCGGTTCCTCGACGAGGTGCGCGCGGCGTTCCCCGGCGACGAAGACCGCGTCCGCCGGATGTCGCTGATTGGCGAGGAGGGCGGCAAAAAGGTCCGGATGGCGCACCTGGCGACCGTCGGCAGCCACGCCATCAACGGTGTCGCCGCGCTGCACTCGGAGCTGCTGAAAGAGAGCATTCTCAAAGACTTCTTCGAGCTGTGGCCGGAGCGATTCAGCAACAAGACCAACGGCGTGACGCCGCGCCGCTTCCTCGCGCTGGCCAATCCCGGGCTGCGGGAACTGTTGGACCGCACCGTCGGTGACGGCTGGCTGACCGACCTCAAGCGGCTGCGCGGGCTGGAGCCGTTCGTCGACGATCACTCCTTCCGGCAGCAATGGCGGGACGTGAAGCGCGGCAACAAGGCACGCCTGGCCAAGTTTTTGCGCGGGGCGACCGGCGTTGAGCTCAACCCGGATTGGATGTTCGACGTCCAGGTCAAGCGGATCCACGAGTACAAGCGGCAGCATCTCAACGTGCTGCACATCATCGCGCTGTACCACAGGCTCAAGCAGAACCCCGGGATGTCAATTCCGCAGCGGGCCTTCATTTTCGGTGGCAAGGCCGCCCCGGGCTATTTCATGGCCAAGCGAATCATCAAGCTGATCAACGCTGTCGGGGAGACGGTCAATGCCGACCCGGAGGTCAACCGATTCCTGAAGGTGGCGTTCGTCCCGAACTTCAGCGTGAAGAACGCACACCTGATCTACCCGGCCGCCGACCTGTCCGAGCAGATCTCCACCGCCGGCAAGGAAGCCTCGGGCACCGGGAACATGAAGTTCATGATCAACGGTGCGCTCACCATCGGCACGCTCGACGGGGCCAACGTCGAGATGCGCGAAGAGGCCGGACCGGAGAACTTCTTCCTGTTCGGCCTGACGGTGCAGGAGGTCGAGGAGCTCAAGGCGAAGGGCTACCGTCCCGGCGACTACATCGACACCAACGACGAGCTGCGCGTCGTGCTGGATCTGATTGCCAACGGGACGTTCTCGCACGGCGACACCGAGGTGTTCAAGCCGCTGGTGGACAACCTGCGCTACGACGACCCGTTTTTGGTCTGCGCCGACTACGCGTCGTATGTGGCGTGCCAGGACCAGGTCAGCGCCGCGTGGCAGGACAAGGACTCGTGGACGAGGATGTCCATCCTGAACACCGCACGCAGCGGCAAGTTCTCGTCGGATCGCGCCATCGCCGAATACTGCGACGACATTTGGAGTGTCTGGCCACTGACGGTGACCATCTGAGCCGTCGGGCTCGCCGAAACTACTCGGCGCTAACCCGTCTCGCGCGCCACAAAGATGGCGATATAACCGATCGGGATGCCGGTGCGCTCGGCGATGTATTCGCGTGCGGCCAATTCGACCGTGGCCCGGTGCCGCGCCCGGGTGACCCCGCCGATCTCGGGGATCCGGATCAGCCACCCGCTGGTTTCGCGGGTGACTTCGATGTCGAAGGACTGACCGATGGTCGGGAAGCTCTTGCGATGGGTACGGCTGCTGCGCAGCGATTGCGCGCGTCGCAGCGTGGGCTGCATAGGCATACGGATTTTCCTAAATCGACGATGAGCCGCGGGAAAGGATACTGCGATTTTGGCCAGAAACCTAATCGGGCTATTTCCATCCGCCCGGGGAGTCTACGCTTTCGGCATGCCGATCCTCGGAAACGTAACGGCCGCAGCCGCACACGTGACCAGATCGACATCAAATGCCCTGCGGATCCAACTGACCGGCGCCGACGGGAAAGAGTTGGCGAACGCCCGTCAAAAAGGCGGTGCCGCGGTGTTGTTGGGATTCAAAAACGGGGGCAAGGGCGACTACACGCTGTCCGGCGCCTCGGGTGACGAGCTCCGCATCGCCGTCGCCGCAACCACCACCATCAGCAGGCAGAACACGCCGGTGGGCAGGATCGCGCCCGCGAACGGCGCGGCACGCTTCGAGGACGGCGGCGGCACGGTCCTGGCGGTGGTCGAGCCCTACGCGGGGTCCAAAGCCGATAGCGCCTGGCGCCACCGGATCCTGTCGCCCGCCGGGCACGAACTCGGCGCCCTCACCCTGATGACGGTGCACACCGGCTGGGCCGATATCGAATCCGAGGCGATTCAATTGCTAACCAATCACAACGTCGCCACCTTGAAGGCGCCCTCGGCCGGTGCACTACTCCAGCTCAACGCCCCGGTCGCCGCGGAATTGGGCGACGTGTTGGCCGCGGCGTGCGTCGACTTCTCGGTGTTGCCCCGCGGCTATATCGCCTGAGTTACGTCAACCAACCGCCGCCGTCGACGACGAGCGTCGCTCCCGTCACATACGACGCCGCGTCGCTGGCCAAAAACAGCACCGCCTCGGCGACCTCGGTGGTCGATCCGGGCCGCCCCAGCGGATTCTGCGAGACGCGGTGCTGGGCATCGCCGACGATTCGGCTGACTCCCTCGGTGCCCGACATCGCCCCGGGCGCAACGACATTCACCCGCACCCCATTGGGTCCCCATTCGATGGCACAGGTGCGGGTCAACGCGTCGATCCCGGCCTTGGCCGACACGACGTGCGCTTGTAGGGCCATGCCGCGGTACTGAATCGCCGCGCTGATGTTGACCACGGCGCCACCATGATCACGCAGCCACAGGTCGTACGCCGCCTTGGAGACGTTGAACGTTCCCACTAGGTCGATGTCGACCACGGCCTTGAATCCGCCTGCGCTGAGGTCGCTGATCGGGACGGGGAAATTCCCGGCGGCATTGTTGACGACAACGTCGAGTCGACCGAACGTTCGCAGCACTTCCTCGACCACCGATGTCACCTCCTCGGGACGGCGGACGTCGCACACCCCGTAGACGGCCTCGATGCCCGCTTCCCGCAGCGCCGCGACCGCCGCCTGGAGGTTGGCTTCCTTTCGGCTGCAGATCGCGACCCGGGCGCCGTGGCCACCCAGGACGTGGGCGATCTGCAGCCCGAGGCCGGTGGCGCCGCCGGTGACCAGCGCCACCTGCCCCGCGAGCAGGTCGGCCCGGAACGGACTCGGACGGCCGGTCACGTCTGCGCTTCCAGCTTGGCGATGAGCTCGGCCAGGGCCAGGATCCGCTGGGCATCGCGCACGTGCAGGCTCTCGATCATCCGGCCGTCGACCGTGATGACGCTCTCGCCGGCGGCCTCGGCCCGCTCGTACGCCGCGACGATCTTGCGGGCGTCAGCCAGCTCATCGTGCGACGGACCGAAAATCTCGTTGGCCGGGGCCACCTGGGACGGATGGATCAGGGTCTTGCCGTCGAAGCCCATCTCGCGGCCCTGTCGCGCCTCGGCCCGGAATCCGGCTTCGTCGGCGATGCTGTTGAAGACGCCGTCCAAGACGACCTTGCCGGCCGCCCGTGCCCCCAGCACGCTCAGAGAAAGGGCGGTCAGAACGGGCGCGCGCCCAGACACGTGCAACCCATGCAGATCGTTGACGAGATCGTTGGTCCCGACCACCAGCGCGGCCAGGCGATCGCTGGCCGAGGCAATCTCCTCTGCCCGCAAGAACGCCCGGGGCGTTTCCATCATCGTCCACAGCCGCAAAGATTCGGGCGCCGCGAGTCGGTCGAGCGCGCCGGCCAGGTCTCTAACCTGTTGGCCCGTCTCGACCTTCGGCACCAGCACGCCATGCGCACCCGAGCCGGCCACCGCAGCCAGGTCGTCGTCGTGCCAGTCGGTGCCCAATCCATTGATGCGCACCACGATTTCGCGGGCGCCGTAGCTCCCGGAGGCGACCGCCTCGCACACCCTGACCCTCGAGTCGACTTTGGCGTCGGGACCCACGGCGTCTTCCAGGTCGAAGATCAACACGTCGGCCGGCAGCGTCTTGCCCTTCTGAAGCGCTCGGGCGTTGTTGCCGGGCAGGTAGAGAGCCGATCGGCGCGGGCGCACGGTCGTTGCCATGGAACATGTTCGCTTTCAACTCAAGGGACGCACGGGGGCCAAGTCCGTCGGGTTGTCCGACACAGTAGCCGACAGCCGTCGGAGGCAGGCGGACGGATCGGCGTCGTGCAGGTCAATGCCGGCCAACGCGTTCGCGGTGACGCGCGCGGCGATCAGACACGGCCGGATCCGTTGCCCGCTTTGCGGATCCACCGCATCGACAACGCCGTTGAACACCACCGTGTCGATGTGACGGGCACCGTCGCATTTGGTGATCGTGGCCATGGCCAGCAGCGCCAGTTGCGCAATGACGCTGGCATACAACGCGTTTCGCTGCGACGCCGGGCGCGCCGTCGCGACGACGCGCTCGCGGCTCTTGTCGTAGCGGTACGCCTTGACCCGCGGGACGACCTCGACCGTGGGCAGCTCATACTCGAGCATCAATTGGCGGGTGCGGTTTGCATACCTAGCCCTAGCCACCGGAGTGATCCACTGCGGCAACGACATTGCCGTCAGGACCGTCTCGACATGCGCCGCGATCCCCGCCGCGTCGCCAGTGTGCGGCTCTATCTGCTGGGGCAGTTCGTTTCGGAGCAGGTTCGTCAGCGCCCTCACCTGGGCCTCGATTTTCGCGTTCTGCAGCCTCACTTGGGCCTCGAGGCTGTCCAGGTTGTAGATTTCACTAGGCAGCACAACGCCTTTCGGCCATCGGCTTTGCTGCCATTCGCGGCGCCGGGCTGTCTCGGCCCTCGCCTCGGCCGACCGCACCGCCCGCAGCAGCGCCTTCGTCGTCTCGAGTTCCCTGAGGCGGTGCCGTTCACGTTCGGGATGGCGTTGACGCGCGAGCCTGAACTGAAAGGTGGCCTGCGCCAGCTGCCGCGGGGCATCGGGCACTCGATAGGGCGGTGCGTTCACGAAGTCCGCCAGCCGGGGCAACGGTTCCGAAATCTCCAGGTAGCGGATCCTCATGGCGCAAACTTCCGAATCCCGGCGGGCGTGAGCAACGGTGTAGTAGGTCTGCAACATGTCGCAGGCCGATTCCCAGTTGCTGAGGCCGACGGCCGTCCGCCGCGACGCATGCCACAGGTTCCACAGCGCGTGGTATGCCTCCAGCTCCACCGCCCGTTGCTGGGCCCGCTGCCGGCCACCGTCAAATGGCCCCATGTCTCCCCTCGAAGGGTCTCGCAGGGTGAGTCGATCCGTTTGAGAACTTAGCGGCCGGTGCGGCTTCTCGCCTGCGCACTTGACCGCGTGACACAGGGTAAGTTCGCAGTCATACAGCCTCGGCGGTCCGGAGACGCGGCCGGCCCAGACACCCAATCTCCAGCGGGAGGCCTTCCTTTGCTCGTCTCAGACAATCCGTGACCGTCGGGACGGGGCAGAACGACCTGGTTCCGGTCGGGACGCCCATCGACCTGGAGAACTGCGCCCGCGAACCGATCCATATCCCCGGCAGCATCCAGCCGCGCGGTGTGCTCGCCGTGGTGCGCGAGCCCGGCTTCGCGGTGCACCAGGTCAGCGCGAACGTCGCTGACCTGCTCGGTCGTCCCGTCGACGCCGTCGTGGGCCAACACCTGTCGGCACTGATCGGCGCCGACCAGGCCGCCTTGGTCGAACGGGCGGCGCAAAACTCCGGCGACCTTCGCCAACACAACCCGGTCGAGTGCGTGATCGACGTCGCCGGCGAGCCGCGGGCGTTCGGCGCCATCCTGCGCCGTGAGCCGCGCGGGGTGCTGCTGGTCGAGCTGGAGGTGGCCTACGGCGAGCGGCCCTTCTCCTACCCGAACACCTACCAGGCCGTGCGGCGCTCGGTGGAGGAACTGAGCGGGGCCGCCACGCTGACCGAGCTGTACGACACCACCGCGCGTGCGGTCCGCGACCTCACCGGGTTCGACCGCGTGATGGTGTACCGCTACGACGAGGACTACAACGGCGAGGTCGTCGCCGAGGCGAAGCGCGAAGACCTCAACTCGTTCCTCGGCCTGCACTACCCGTCGACCGACATCCCGGCCCAGGCGCGGGCGCTGTACGAGAAGAACTGGATTCGGCTCATCTCGGACGTCGACTACACGCCCGTACCGCTGGTGCCGGCCGAGCCGCTGGACCTCACCTACGCCACGCTGCGCAGCGTCTCCCCCATCCACATCGAGTACCTGCAGAACATGGGCGTGCACGCGTCGATGTCGATCTCGCTGCTGCGGCGCGGACGGCTGTGGGGGCTCATCGCCTGCCACCACTACGCCGGTCCGCACCTGCCCCCGTTCGCCACCCGGGCGGCCGCCGAGTTCCTCGGCTCGACGTTGTCGCTGCGGCTCGTCGACCGGTTCGAGGAGGACCAACTGCACAAGCGGCTGGCCGCCCAAGCCGTGCTGGGCAAGCTCACCGCCGCCACGCTGGGCGACGCCGAACCGCTGGCGGCGGCGCTGCTCGGGGCGCCCGACCTGCTCGACCTCGTACCCGCCGACGGCGTCGTCGTCAACATTCAGGGCGACTACCGGGTCAGCGGGGAGGTTCCGCCACCCGAGGTCGTGTCCGCCGTCGCCGCGTGGGCGCGCGACGCGGGCGAGGAGATCGCGAGCACCGAATGCCTGTCCCGCGAACTGCCGGCGCTCGACCTGGATCCGGAGCTGGCCGCCGGCGCGCTCGCGGTCAACCTGCCCGACGGGCAGTACGCCGTCTGGTTTCGGCGCGAGGTGCTGCGCTCGGTGGACTGGGGCGGCGACCCGCACAACAAGGCGATCGCGGTCAGCGAGGGGGACGAAGTCCGACTGAGCCCGCGCAAGTCGTTCGAACGCTGGCGTGAGGTCGTCCGCCAGCGCAGCGAACCGTGGTCGTTGAGCGAGACCGAATCCGCCGAGGCGCTGCGCCGCCACCTGGTCGAGTCGCTGTACCGGCGCACGCGCGGGGCGCTGCGCGTGGCCGAGACGGTGCAGCGCAGCCTGTTGCCGGAGTCGATCCCCACCCTGCAGAACTGGCAGCTGTCCGCGTATTACGAGCCGGCCGCCGGCGGCAACATCGGCGGCGACTGGTACGACGCGTTCGAACTGCGCGACGGCCGGTTGATCGTGCTGCTCGGCGACGTCGCCGGGCACGGCATCACCGCGGCCGGCACGATGGCCCAGCTGCGCAACGTCCTTCGCGCGCAGCTGTTCGCCGGCGTCACACCGGCCGAGGCGCTGACCCAGCTCAACGAGTTCTGCCTGCACATGTTGCCCGGCACGTTCGCCACCGTGATCGGCGCGCGGGTCGACCTGGACTCGGGGCAGGTCGAGGCCGCGTGTGCCGGCCACTTGATTCCCTTCCTGACCGACTCTGCGCCAGCCAGTCCGGCGCCGATCGAGCTCTCGCCGCCGATCGGGATTCGCAACGTGACGTACGCCGCGAGCACGTTCACCATCCAGCCCGGGCAGGGACTGGTCATGTACTCCGACGGCCTGGTGGAACGTCGCGGCGAACCGCTCGACCAGGGTCTGGACCGGCTGGCCGCAACCCTGGGCCGCACCGGCGATGCGCCCGCGTCGGGAATCTGGACGGCGATCGCCTCGGCCAACACCGACGACGACGTCACCATCGTCGTCCTGCGCCGCGCTTGATGTGTCGCTAGCTCGCGGTGTCGTAGGCGGGCCCGAGAAAGCGTTGCAGCATCGCGGTTTGCGCGGCCGGATCCTTGAGCGGCCAGCACCACAGGGCCAGAAAGACGCGGATGAGCCATTGCCGCGCGAGGGGGTCGGGATCCTCGTCGTCATGGCCCAGCATCTCGCCGGCCAGCCTGGTGACCGCGGGTGATTCGGTGATCGCCGCATCGATGGGAGTCACCTGCGACTGCATCAGTTGAGCCAGCGGATCCGATTGCAAGCGTTGCAGCGCAACGACAGTCGCGGTGACCACCCGCTCCGGACCGGTGAGCTCCTGGATGGCCTCGCGCGTAGTGTCGACGATGCTGGCCGCCTGCCTGGCGATGACCGCGTCACGAATGGCGGCCTTGCCGCCGGAGTGCCGGTAGATCGTTGCGGGCGAGCAATGCACTTTTTTGGCCAGCGCCTCGATGGTGAAGCCGTCGTACCCGTGCCGAGAAATCAGGTCGGCGGCCGCGGCGTAGATCCGTTCGCACGCTTCGCTGCGGCGATCCCGTCCCACCAGCCAGTCCTCGCGCGGCATGCGGCCCACTCCTTGATGAAATGTTTCTCTCAAGCTGAGAATTTTAGCGCCATTATTCTCAGTTGAACGTGCTGGTGGCTGACGGTTACCCGGTTGACCTGCGGTGACGAGCGCTGACAGGAGCCCCTCAACTTTGTCCGGTGCCGTTGACCCCGTCGGTGAGCCGCTTCAGCCTGGACCCATGGCAGTGTTGGCCGACCCGATCGAGTTCTTCGGCGCCGACGCGCTGGCCGATCCCTACCCGCTCTACGACCGGATGCGCGCCGAGGCACCGGTGCACCGGGTCGGCGATTCGGTCTTTTACGCCGTGTGCGGCTGGGAAGCCGTCCTCGAGGCCGTCGACCGCGTCGAGGATTTCTCGTCCAATCTCACCGCGACGATGGTCTATCAGCAGGACGGCAGCATCACCGCGTTTCACATGGGAGAGCCGGGAAGCCCGATGCACGCGCTTGCCACCGCCGACGATCCGGTGCACGCGCTGCACCGGAAGATCCTGCTGCCCCACCTGTCGGCCAGGCGCGTGCGCGTCATCGAAGAGTTCGCCGCCCAGACGGCGAACCGGCTGTGGGACGAGAACCTGCGCGGCGGGCACATCGAGTGGATGAGCGCGGTGGCCAACCGGCTTCCCATGATGGTCGTTGCCGAGTTGCTCGGCCTGCCCCACGACGATGTCGACGAACTGATCCGGCTCGGCTACGCCACCACCACCTTGCTCGACGGGGTCGTCACCCCCGACCAGCTCAACGCGGCCGGCGCGGCGGCATTCGAACTGTCCACCTATGTGCTGGAACATTTCGAAAGAGCCGGTGCCACAACGGAACACGGCCTGATCGGCGACCTGGCCGCGCGCTACGCCTCCGGTGAGCTGGAGCAGCTGCCCGCGCTCGGGATGATGCTCACGCTGTTCAGCGCCGCCGGCGAGTCGACCGCCTCCCTGCTGGGCAGCGCGGCCTGGATTCTCACCGACCGACCCGACATCCAAAAGCAGTTGCGCGCCAATCCCGAACTGCTGAGCGCCTTTATCGAAGAGACGCTGCGCTACGAGTCACCGTTTCGCGGCCACTACCGACACGTGTGGCGCGACACCACCCTGGGCGGCGTCCCGGTGCCCGCCGGTTCGCATCTGCTGCTGTTGTGGGGTGCGGCCAACCGCGACCCGGCGCATTTCGAGGCACCAAACGAGTTCCGGCTCAACCGCATTGGGGGCAAAGGCCACATCACGTTCGGCAAGGGCGTGCACTTCTGTGTGGGCGCCGCGCTGGCGCGCCTCGAAGCCCATATCGTGCTTCGCACGCTGCTGCAGCGAACCACCTGGATCGAGGCCGCCGAGGTCGGCGAATGGTTACCCAGCATCCTGGTCAGACGGCGCGAGCGCCTGCAGCTCGCGGTCAGCTGATTCACGAGCCTTCGCGCGAGATCAGCCGAGTTGTCTCGGCGGAGGCAGGCGCCCGCAGGAAGCCGGCGAGGCCGTCGACCACGCCGCTGACGAAGAGGGCGAACGGAACAACCGCGTCCTTGCGGCGAATCGCGCGCTCGCGCTCCGCGGCCAAGTGCAGGGCGAGGTCTTGCGCTTGCTGGATCCGCATCGACCGCGCCGGCTCGGGAATGTCCGGCAAGAGCCGCTGCATCCCCAAAGCGAACTCTTCCTGGGACTTCATCGCTTCCGCCTGATGCAGGAAGACGTCGATCTCGCCCGCCCGCTGCAGTTGTTCGATGAACGACACGTACGAGCTGTCCGGTGATTCCGCCAATTCGATCAGCGGAAGGATGTGCGCCTCCAGTTGCGCCCTCAGATCGTCGGGGTTGGCTCTGGCCCTGAGCAGGGCGCGGCGCTGCATCAGATCGTTGAGGCGGTAGGCGAAAATCGCGTGCAGCAGATCATCTTTGGAGCCGTAGTGGTACCGGATCGCCGAGTTGTTCGACGAGCCCGCCTCGATGGAGATCTGGCGCAACGAGACCCCGGCGAGCCCATGCTCGGCGAACAGTCGTTCGGCCGCCAGCAACAGCTGCAGAGCCGTCGTCGGGGCCGGCCCGGTCCGCGCCGTCACCATCACATCACCGCCCCATCGCGGCAATCGTGGCCGTGGCCGCCTGCAGTAGCGGCGGGGCGTCGGGCTCGATCATGTCCGCCAGGATGCCGACATCTTTGGCCAACAGCCGTCCGGCCAGCTCGGCCATCACCGAGAGGCTGTGTCCCGAGTTGGCGATCACCTCCGCGGCGTAACTGCGGCCGCTGCCGGCCGCCAGGACGGTGGTCAACGCATCGAGGTCGACGCCCAGAGCGCCGGCGATGGCAAAGGTGCTGGCGGCCAACCCGAGGTGCGCGGTGAACAGCGAATTGTTCAGCAGCTTCGCCGCCTGGCCGGCACCCAAACCACCAAGGTGGACAAGCGGATTCGCATACGTGTTCAACACCGGCCGGCATCGCTCGATGACGTCGTCGTCGCCGCCCACCATCACCAGCAGCGCCTTGGCCGCGGCCATGTGCCCGCCGCCGGAGACGGGCGCGTCGACGAAGCGCAGCTCCGGGAAGTCATTCTGGAGGCGGCGGCAGGTGTCGGGATGCACGGTGCTGTGGATCATCACGATCCCGCCCGGGGCCATTCCGGCGAGTGCCCCGTCGTCGCCGCGCAGCACCTCGTCGACGTCGGCGTCGCCGATCACGCAGACGCACAACACATCCGACGCGGCGCTCAGCGCGCGACGGTCCGCCGCGAAAGCGGCATCGGTACCGTCGTAGGGTTCGAGGGACTCGGGCCGGCGCGCCCACAGCGTCGTCGGGAACCCGTCCTCGATGATCCTGCGCGCCATCGGTCCGCCCTGAGACCCCAGGCCCACGAAGCCAACTCGCATACCGCTCACCCTTGCGCCTCGATGCTGGCCTGGATGTACGCCTCGATGTCCCTGGCGCGCTGCAGCACCGCCTCCTGCACCTCGGGCGCGGTCACCACGAGAAATCGCCCGGCCTCGACCGCATCGGCAGTCAGCTTCCCGACCTCTTCCGCAGCCACGATCGGGTACGCCGGGGCCCGCGGCGTTACCGCCGCGTCACCGTAAACGGTTATCCCCTCGAGGATGTTGGTGATCACCCCGGACGGGCAAAGGCAGGTTACCCCAACGCCCTTCGGACCGAGATAGGTGGCCAGCGCCTCGGAAAGCCCGACGATCGCATGCTTGGAAGCGACGTAGGGCAGCCGATCAAACCCGTAGCCCAGCAGCCCGGAGGCGGAGGCCGTGTTGACGACGTGGCCGCTGCCCTGGGCGATCAACCCGGGCAGGAACACCCGGTTGCTGCGGGCGATGCTGAACAGGTTGACGTCGATGGTGCGGGCCCAGGCTTCGTCGGGCAACGCTTCGGGGGCGCCGATCGCGAGCACGCCCACGTTGTTCATCACCAGGTCGATCCGCCCAAAGTGTTGCAGCGCAACGTCTCTGAGCCTTTCCAGATCCGCCTCGACGGTGACGTCGACGGTGAGCCCGAGCGCCGGGCGGCCCAGCGCGGTGATGTGCTCGACAACCTCGCCGACCCGGGCTTCCGATAGGTCACTCACGACGACGGAGGCACCACGTTGCGCGAACTGTTCCGCGGTCGCCCGGCCGATGCCGCTGCCCGCGCCGGTGAGCACCGCGACCGCGCCGTTGAGATTGAGCGGCTTGCTCACGCCCAATTCCCCCCTATACCCACCGCTTTCGTGCGCAAAAATTCAAACAGCCCTTCCTCGCCGCCCTCGCGGCCGTAGCCGGAGATGCCGATGCCGCCGAACGCGAGCTCGCAGCCGGTGACCGGGGTGGCCCCGTTCACGTACACGCCGCCGGCTTGCAGCGCGCTGACCATCCGCTGGATGCGGTCGATGTCCTTGGTGTAGACATAGGAGGCGAGCCCGTAGTCGGTCGAGTTCGCCATCTCGATCGCCTGCTCTTCGGTCTGAAATCGCATGAGCGACAACACCGGTCCGAACACCTCGATCTGACCGAGCTCGGAGTTCGGGTCCACATCGCCCAGCACGGTCGGTTCCACGAAGAAGCCGTTCGTCAGGTGGCTGGGGGCGCGCCCCCCGGTCAGCAGCTTCGCACCGTCGGCCTGCGCTCGTTCGATCATCGCCAGGATCCGTTGTTGCGCTTCGCGGGTCACCACCGGGCTGATCACCGACGCCGGGTCAAACGGGTCGCCGCAGTGCATGCCGCCGACGATCGCCAGGACGCGCTCGACGACGTCGTCGTAGATGTCGTTGTGCACGATCATGCGTGACGGGATGGCGCAGCCCTGCCCGGCAAGCGTGCCCAGGACGCTGAAGGTGTTGACGGCGACCGCCGTGTCCAGGTCGGCATCGGGGAAGAGAACGTTGGCGGACTTGCCGCCGAGTTCAAGCACGGCGGGCTTGAGGGACTCGGCGCACGCGGCCAGGATCTTTCGCGCCGTCGCCGGACCGCCGGTGAAGCTGACCTTTTGCACCAAGGGGTGGCGTACCAGTGCGTCACCGGTCTGCGGCCCGCCCAGCACCAGATTCACGACGCCGTCGGGGATCCCCGCTTCCTTCACCAGACCCATCAGATGCTCGGTTGCATATGGGGTCAGCTCCGACGGTTTCATCACGACCGTGTTTCCGGCCGCCAGCGCCGGGATCAGCTTCATGCCAACCGAGACCACCGGACCGTTCCAGGTGAGGATGATCCCGACGACGCCGTAGGGCTCGGGCATCGAATAGGCAAGCTCCCGCTGATTCGCGGGGAACGAGGTGACACGTCCCTCGACCTTGTCGGCCCAACCGGCATAGTAGGACGTCCAATTCGCCATGATGCCGACGAGCGGCTGGCTCATGGCGGCCGACATCCCGTTGTCCAGCACCGACAATCGGGCGATCTCGGCAGTGTCGCGTTCCATCAGCTCACCGAGCCGGCGAAGGACACGCGCCCGCTCCGCCGGCCGTAGGGCGCGCCACTGCGGGTACGCCGCGTGCGCGGCCCGCACGGCCGCGTCGACGTCGTCCGGACCGGCCAACGGCACCGGCCCCTGGACTTCGCCGGTCGCGGGATACACGTGCTGATGCACGCCACCGGAACCGCTCGTTCGTGCCTCGCCGCCGATGTGCAGGTGCACGATCGGCACGCGCAAGTCGCTCACCACAGCGGTCATCGGCCAGTCCTCCGGTTAAGACGAATTACTTATTAGTAAGGCACTTGACTTCAAAGGTCAAGTGTGGGCCTAATGCTCGAATGGATGTGAAGCAACTCTTTGACCTCACCGGCAAGGTCGCCGTGGTGACCGGCGGCGCCGGCGGCATCGGGGAGATCTACGCGCAGGCGCTGTGCGACGTCGGCGCTTCGGTGGTGATCGCCGACATCAACCTTCAGGCAGCGCAGCGCACCGCGGATGACCTGCGGGGCAGGGGCTTTCACGCCCTTGCCGTGCATCTGGACGTCACCTCCGCCGAATCCGCCGCCCAGATGGCCTCGGCGACGATCGACGCGTTCGGTGGGATCGACATCCTGATCAACAACGCGGCCATCATGACCGACCTCCCGCCGTATGGGCTGTCCAACATGCCGGTAGCGGATTGGGACCGGGTCCTCAACGTGAACCTGCGCGGCCCCTTGCTGTGCACCCAGGCGGTCATCGCGTCCATGACCGAGCGCGGCGGTGGTCGCATCGTGAACGGCCTGTCGGCGGGCGCGTTCATGCCCGGCGGGATCTATGGGGTGTCGAAATACGCTCTGCATGGCTTGACCTGCAACCTCGCCACCGAACTCGGCCATCGGGGTATCAACGTCAACGGGATCGCGCCCGGACTGGTCGACAACGACAGCGCCTACGTGAGCCTGCCCAAGGACTCGCCGGTGCGGGATTTCCTCGGCGCGCAGATCCCGGGCAAGACCCAAGGTCCGCCCGCGGACTTGGTCGGGACGATGCTGCTGCTGTGTTCGCCTGCGGGCGAATGGATTAACGGCCAGACGATTTCCGTCGACGGCGGCTGGATCATGAGGCTCTGATGGCCGAGTGGACAACTCGCGACGAGCGGCGCGCGGTCGCTAGAGCCGAGTACGAACACATCATGCAGACCGCGAGCCCGGACCCGGCCGGGGCCTACATCGAGTCCGGAGTGATCGGCTACGTGTTCGGCGAAATGTGGCGCCGGGGCGTCCTCACGCCGCGAGACCGGCGCTGGATCACGCTTACCTGCGTCGGCGCGGCCGGTGCGATCACCCCGATCGAGACCCACGTCTACGCGGCGCTCAAGAGCGGGGACATCACCTATTCGGAGTTCGACGAGTTCGTGCTGCACTTCGGAACGCAGGCCGGCTGGCCCAAGGCGTCGGTGTTGCAGATGTACGGAATGATGAACATTTACAAGATCTTTCAAGAATCCGGCGAGGAGCTGAAGCCGCACGACTTCGAGCTCTGGGCGGAGCCCGCCGACGATGGTGTGCGGCGGGAACGCGGCATCGCGGCCTACGAGCAAATCCACGGCGCCGCACCGCGATTCGCATCCACGGCATTTCAGGGCCGCGCCCGTCTCGACTACCTGTACGGCGAGGTCTGGACCCGGCAGCAGTACCTCACCCGGCGCGACCGACGCATCATTAGCATCTGCAGCGCGGCATCAGACACGGTCGATGAGGAGGTGACCGAGCACCTCCGGGCCGCGCTCACCCTCGGGGACCTGACCCGCACCGAGCTCGAGGAGCTCGTGGTCCACTTTGCCGTCTACCTGGGATGGAATCTCGCGCGACGCCTCGATGATCTGCTGGTTGAGGTTGCCACGGGTAGTTAGCCGCAGCCCCGGATAGGCACCAGCCTTGTACGGCAATAACATTCGCGGCATTCCGACCGGCGCTATGCGGCGTGCTCGGCGCTGCGCCGGCACGGGCGCGATCGTGTCGATCTGACCGTCCGGGCGGCCAGTCTCGCACGCACCCCGCAGAGCACAATGCGCAAAACCTCAAAATCGCTGCTTGCGTGGCTATTGCGCACAAGCGCGTCAGGGCCGCTACCAATCCGTAGCTTCGAGCACCACGAGGTGTCGGGACCCCCCCTCGACATCGACACCGGCAAGGAGTCCACCGTGTTCGCTCAGCCCGAACTGACTACAGCAACCTTCGCGTCTGGCGACGCACTCGCCGACCCGGCGGCATCCCGGCGGCGGTCAGGCGCGCGGCCCGAGTTGTATGTCGAGCGGACGGTCATCACGAGCGACGGCGTGCGCCTGGCGGTCCGCGACTACGGCTCCGCCGGTGCTCGCGATCACACCGTCGTTCTGTTGCACGGCCTTTGCCTGACGCAGGCCAGCTGGGCGCCCCAAGTCCGTCAGCTGCGTCAGCGATGGGGCAACAGCATCCGAATCATCACCTACGACCACCGCGGTCACGGCCGGTCGAGCCGCGCCGACATGCACACCTACCGGATCGACCGGCTCGCTGGGGACCTCGCCGAGGTCCTGACGATCCTGAACGTCAAGGGGCCGCTCACCCTGGCCGGACATTCGATGGGCGGAATGACGGCGCTGGCATACCTGGCCCGTCCCGCCGTCGATCGTCCGGTGGACCCGCAAGGCCTGGTCCTGGTCGCCACCGCGGCCGGCCGGCTCGTCGAGCGAGGGCTCGGCCGCTTGCTCGCCACCCGCGCCACGGAGATGGTGTTCGGTTTCGTCCACCACATGCCCCGACGCGCCACGGACCGCGCGCTCAATGGGCTGGTGCGCCCGGTCTGGGAAGGCCTCAATAAATTCGCGGGCGCCGAGCGAAGCCACACCGCCACAGTCACAACGCCTGACATGCACACGATCTCATTGACGACAGCGGTCGGCTTCCTTCCCAGCCTGAAGCAGTACGACCAGTACCACTCGCTCGCGTCCATTTCCGCAAACGCGATCGTGGTCAGCGGCGGAGCGGACGTCGCGACACCGGCCGAGCACGCGCGCGACCTGGTCGCGGGCATCCCGGGCGCCACCCATCTGCACCGGCCCGCCGCCGGGCACATGCTTCTTCAAGAGGAATCGCACTGCGTCGGCACCGCCATCGAACGCGTGATGGGTATGCGCCGGACTTCGGCACGCGCGGCAGCTTCGCGACGAACGCTTACGGCCGTCTGAACCGACCGGTGTGCGGTGAGCACAATGCACAAAATTCGGCAATCGTCGCTTATCTCGACTATCGCCCACAACAGCGACATTGGTGTCGGTGAACCGTAACTTCTGTTTCAGCAAATAACCGAAAACGCCGCACGACACGGAAAAGGATTAAGACAATGGTCGCACTGGGCAGCATCAACGGATGGCATCCGGCCGACGGTCCAGTTATCACGTGGATGGCCTCCCCCGCGGCGCGCCGGGCGGCCGCGAACGGGCGGCGAAGCGATCTGGCGCCGAGTTACCAGCGGATCCGGCACCTGCGGGCCGCCCGCGACGCCGAAACCAACGGCATCCAGTTGCCCCGGTTGATGATCGTCGCCTGGGAGATCCCCGGCCTCTGCGACGTCGCCGCGATGACGGCGGCAATCAACGCGCATGTCCGTCGTAACGACGCCTACCACGATTGGTTCCAATTCGAAGACGGCGCCTTTGTCCGCCGGACAATTGACGACCCCCAAGTCATCGATTTCGCTGCCGTGGAATTTGGGCACATGACCACCGAACAAATTCGCACGCACGCGTTGACCACGACGCCGGAGACGCTTCGGTGGGATTGCTTCACCTTCGGCATCGTCCAGCACGCCGACTCTTTCACCTTCTATGCCAGCGTCGACCACCTGCACATCGACGGCATGTCCGCCGGCCTGATCTTCTTCGACATTCACCTGATGTATCAGCACCTGTCAGAGACCGGGGATGCAGCCACCACCGTCCCGGGGGTCGCGAGCTACCGCAGCTACGCCTCGCGCCAGCACCAGCAGGTGGCCAGCCTCACCGCATCCTCCCCGGGGGTTCAGGACTGGATCGAGTTCGCACAGGACACGCGGGGCGAGTGGCCGACCTTCCCGCTTCCGGTCGAGGATGCCGGGGTCACCAACAGGGGCGACTTCCTGACCGTCGACTTGCTGGGCCCCGCCGAGACGGAGGCATTCGAGGCCGCCTGCCGCGCGGCGGGTGCCCGGTTCAGCGGCGGCGTGCTGGCCTGCGCGGCCATGGCCGACCACGAGTTCACCGGCGCCGCAACCTATCACGGCTTCACCTGCTACGACACCCGGTCGCCGGGCATCGACTCGCTGACCGTGGGCTGGTTCGCCAACCTGGTGCCGATCACCGTGCCGATCTGCACTGCCACGTTCGCCGAGGCGGCCCGGGCGGCCCAGCGCTCATTCGACGACGCCAAGCGGCTTGCCGGGGTGCCGGTGGAGCGGGCGCTCGAGCTGGCGGGTCCGCAGCTGTCTGGGATCACGCCGCCCTCGGCACGCGCAATGATGGTGTCCTTCATGGACTTTCGCAAGATTCCCGCCGCCGATTTGTTCGAGCAGGCCAACTTCGGCACCTACGCCGACAACCTTTCGCACGGCGGAATCAACCTGTGGATCAACCGTCAGAAAGACAAGACCACGGCGACGATCTCCTTCCCCGACAACGCACAAGCCCGCAAGTCGGTGCACCGCTATCTCGCGGCCCTGATCCAGGCGTTCGCGTACGCCCTCAAGAGCACCTCGGACTGGGTGGACATCGTTGCGGAACATGCGAATTCGGGCCACGGCGGACCCGTCGCCGGCACGACGGCCCGGAACTTGGAAGGAGCCAGCAAGTGAGCACCGTACTGAACCTGGTCGACCACACCATCTTCAGCCTAGAGCGAGCGGCCGGAACCACCAGCGTGATTCAGTGCGCCTGGGTGTACGACCGCGGAGTCGACCTCGACGGACTGCGCCGGTTCCATCAGCATCTGCAGCGGGGCCGGCTATCCCGCCGCATCGAACGCTCGCCCCTGCCGTTCGCCCGGTATCGCTGGGTCTCGCCCGGCCAGCAGCCAGACCTGGAGGTCGTCACGACGCCGCGGCCGCGCGAAGAATTCGACGCCTGGCTGGGCGATCAGGCCGACACCCCCGTGGATGCCGAGTACGGACCGGGGTGGCACCTCGCGGTGCTGCCGTTCACCGACGGCGGCGCCGGGGTGAGCATGGTCGCCTCGCATTGCCTCACCGACGCCGTCGGCCTCTGCGAGGCATTGGCGGACGCGGCTGCCGGGTCCGACAACGCGATGAACTGGCCCGCCGCCCGGTCCCGCCGGTGGTGGCAGGCACTGCGCGACGACGCCCGCCAAACCGTGCTCGATTTGCCTGGTATCGGTCGCGCCGTCGTTTCCGCGGCCGGCTTTGTCCGGCGTAACCGCGGCGGCGACGGATCCACCACTTCCCCGCTTCCCACGCCACCGCTGTGCGGGGCCGACGAACCGGTCACGTGCACCACCGCAACGATCTTCGTCGACGCCGACGAGTGGGACGCCTGTGCACAGTCGTTGGGCGGCACCAGCAACACGCTGCTCGCGGCATTGTCGGCGCGCCTCGCCCAGCGCATGGGACGAGTTGGCGCGGACGGCTCGGCCACCTTGACGATGCCGATCAGTGAGCGCACGGCCGGCGACACCCGCGCCAACGCCATCACGAATGTCGACATCACG
Source organism: Mycobacterium conspicuum (assembly GCF_010730195.1). NCBI lineage: Bacteria > Bacillati > Actinomycetota > Actinomycetes > Mycobacteriales > Mycobacteriaceae > Mycobacterium > Mycobacterium conspicuum. The sequence continues at coordinate 1,364,073 of NZ_AP022613.1, read as the reverse complement.
GTCGACCCCGCGTCCGCCGCGACCGACCTCCGCCAGATCCGGGCCGCAATCAAGCATGCCCTGATCCGCTCTCAGGAGGAGCCCGACGAGCGGTGGACACTGCTGCCCCTGGTGCCGCTGGTGCCCGAGCGGCTCCGCCGGCGGTGGGTTGGCGTGGCCACCAACAGCGCGGCCAGCGTGGGCAGCTCCAACGTTGGCACCGTCAATCCGGCCGTCAATCGACCAGACGGCACCGACGCGGACCACTTCGTCATGAGGTCGCTGCGCTCGGGCATGACCGCGGCGATGCTGCACCAGCTCGGCGGCCTGCTGTCGTTGCTCTCCGGAAGGGCGCACGGGCGGGTCTTCGTGTCGGTGGTTGCGTTCGATCCGGATCGCCCATACTCCAATGACGCTCTGCGGCAAGATCTTTCGTGTGTGCTGAGTGACTTCGCACTGAGCGCCGCCATGGGTTGGGAATGCCCCGAACCGTTGAGCACAACGCGCAAAACCGCGGTTATCGGCGCTATCGCCGACTAACGCGTACAAGCGCGACAGCGGCACGTGCGGCACCGTACGTTCAATTTGACTGCATAACCGCAACATTCGCTGTTCAGTACGCGCTGTTCGGCACTCACGAAGGAACTCATCGAAATGACCAACGTCCTCGACCTGTACGACCAGAGCTTCTTCATCGGTGAGCGAGCGACCGGAACCACCAATCTGCTGCAGTGCATCTGGATGTACGACCGCGCGGTCGACATCGACGGTCTGCGCCGGTTCCATCACCACCTGCAGAACGGGCGGTTGTCCCGCCGCATCGAACCGTCACCGTTGCCGTTCGGCCGCCATCGCTGGGTCGCGGCCAGCGGCAAGTCCAAGCTCGAAATCGTCGAGACGCCCCGGCCGCGCGCCGAATTCGAGGCCTGGCTGGGCGAGCAGGCCGACACGGCGCTGGATGCCGAGCACGGCCCCGAATGGCACCTCGCGGTGCTGCCGTTCACCGAGGGCGGCGCCGGGGTCAGCTTGGTCATCTCGCACTGCCTCACCGACGGCGTCGGGCTGTGCCAGGCGTTGGCGGACGCGGCCCGCGGCCGTCATGACGCAATCACCTGGCCGGCCGCCGGGTCACGCCCGCGGTGGCGGGCCCTGGGCGAGGACGCGCGCCAAACCGCGCGTGACATCCCGGGTATCGGGCGCGCGGTCGTCGCGGCGGCACGCTTTGCCCGGCGTCACCGCGCCGACGCGGCGCCGGCGGCCCCGGCGCCAGCCCCGTCCGCCGGTGCGGGGCGACCCATCGCGCTGCCGAAGGCGACGATCTTCATCGACGCCGACGAGTGGGACGCCCGCGCGGCCTCGCTCGGCGGCACCAGCAACGGCCTGCTCGCGGGACTGGCGGCCCACCTCGCGCACCGCATGGGGCGACTCACTGCGGACGGGTCGGTCGACCTGACATTGCCCGTGAACGAGCGCGCGGCCGGCGACACCCGCGCCAACGCCGTCACCAATGTCGATTTCACCGTGGACCCCGCACCGGCCACGGCCGACCTGCGCGGCATCCGGGCGGCAATCAAGCAGGCGCTGATCCGCTCCGGGGAGGTGCAAAACGAGCGGTTCCAGCTGCTGCCCCTCGTTCCTCTGTTGCCGCAGTGGCTGGTCAGGCGGGTGGTCAGCGTTTCCGCGAGCAGCCCCACCAGCGTTGTCTCGTCCAACCTCGGCGCGGTCGACCCGGCCGCCTGCCGGCCGGACGGCACCGCCGCCGACCGCTTCGTCATGAGGTCCCTGGGCCAAGGTGTGACCGAGGCGATCATGCAGCAGGTGGGCGGGTTGCTGGTGCTGCTATCGGGGCGAGTGGACCGACAGTTGTTCGTCTCGGTCCTTTCGTATCAGCCGGGTCAGGTCAACTCGACCGCCGAGCTGCGCCGGCACCTTTCGAGCGCCCTGAACGACTTTTCGCTTTCCGCCACCATCGGCTGGCCGGATTCGGATGCGATTGCCAACCAAGCGAATTCATTCGAGCTGTCTGCCCTGACAGCTTAGGCACCTGAGAAGCAAAGGAACGCAGGAGAAATGAGCAACGTGCTTGATCTGGTCGACCAGGCCGTCTTCGACTTCGAGCGGGCGACCGGCGCCACCAGCCGGGGTCAGGTCGTCTGGATTTACAACCGCGCGATCGACATCGACGGACTGCGCCGGTTTCACCACCATCTTCAGCGGGGCCGGTTGTCCCGCCGCATCGAACGCTCACCGCTGCCATTCGGCCGGCATCGCTGGGTCTCAAGCGGCCAATCCGAGCTCGAGATCGTCGAAACCCCCCGGCCGCGTGAAGAATTCGACGCGTGGTTGAACGAACAGGCCAACAGGCCGCTGGATGTCGAGCAGGGGTCCCCCTGGCATCTCGCCATGCTGCCCTTCACCGACGGCGGCGCGGGGGTGAGCCTGGTCGTCTCACACACCGTCACCGACGGCATGGGCGGGTGCCTGGCGATCATGGAAGCGGCTTCCGGCTACGACAGCGCAATCGACGTGCCCGCCGCCGGCTCACGCCCGCAGTGGCGGGCCCTGCGCGAGGACGCGCGTCAAACCGTTCGCGACATGCGGGAGATCCGCCGAGCCCTGATCGCCGCGGCGCGATCGGCCCGCCAAGGCCCCGCCGATGCGAAGCCCCCGACGCCGTGCGCCGGAGCCGACGAAATCATCACGCTGCCCACGGCAACGATCTTCGTCGACGCCGACGAATGGGCCTCTCGCGCCGAAGCCCTGGGCGGGACCAGCAACTCGCTGCTCGCGGGAGTGGCCGCCCGGCTCGCCGAGCGAGCGGGGCGGGTCACCGCGGACGGCTCGGTCACATTGGGCGTGCCCGTCAACCAGCGCACCGCCGACGACACCCGCGCCAACGCGGTCACGAATGTCGACGTCACGGTCGATGCCACCCGGGCTACCACCGACCTGCGTGAAATCCGTTCCGCGACAAAGCGAGCGCTGATCCGCCGGCAACAGACCCCCGACGAGCGGATGGCGCTACTGCCCCTCGTTCCCCTGTTGCCCAAGCGCCTCGTCAGGCGCTGGGTCAACGTGTACACCCCCAGTACGACCAGCGTCGCCTCATCCCAACTCGGTGCGGCACCCTCGATCGTCAACCGCCCGGACGGAACCGACGCCGACTACATCTCGTTGTTGTCCGTTTGCCCGGGCGTGACCAAGGCGACCGTGCAGCTCAGCAACGGAATGATGGCGTTGATCTCGGCAGAAGTGAACGGCCGGGTCTTCGTCTCGGTCCTGGCGTATCAGCCAGAAAGTATCACCTCGAAAGACGAGCTGCGCCAGACCCTTTCGAGCGTCATGGACGACTTTTCACTGCCCGCCACCATCGGCTGGCCCACCCGACAACTGACAGGTAAGGACCTCGGGAAATGAGCAACGTACTCGGCCTGTTCGATCAGGCCTTCTTCACCGGCGAGCGAGTCACCGGCGCCACCGGCCTGCTGCAGTGCGTCTGGGTGTATGACCGCGCGATCGACATCGACGGTCTACGCCGGTTCCACCACCACCTGCAGAACGGGCGGCTATCCCGCCGCATCGAACGCTCACCGTTGCCGTTCGGCCGCTATCGCTGGGTCTCGGCCGGAGGTCGGAGCGAGCTGGAGATCGTCGAGACGCCACGGCCGCGCGCAGAATTCGACGCCTGGCTGCTCGAGCAGGCCACCACCGACCTGGACGCCGAACACGGCCCGGAATGGCACCTCGCGGCGCTGCCGTTCACCGACGGCGGCGCCGGGGTGAGCCTGCTCATCTCGCACAGCCTCACCGACGGGGTCGGGCTGTGCGCGGCGTTGGCGGACGCCGCTGCCGGCCGCCATGACCCGATCACCTGGCCCGCCGCCGGATCCCGGCCGCGATGGCGCGCAATTCGGGAGGACGCCCGCCAGACCGTGCGCGATGTCCCCGCTATCGGCCGCGCCGTCGTCGCCGCGGCACGAATCGCCCGCCGCGGCCTCGCCGGCCACGCGGGATCGACCGTTCCGCAACCTAATAGGGCGCCCGGGCCGCTCGCCGCAGCCGACGAGCCCATCACGGTCCCGACGGCAACGATCGTTGTCGACGCCGACGAGTGGGACGCCCGCGCGGCCTCCCTGGGCGGCACAAGCAACAGCCTCCTCGCGGCCGTCGCGGCCCGGCTCGCCCAGCGCGCGGGACGCGTCGCCCCTGACGGCTCGATCACGGTGGGAATGCCCGTCAACGAGCGCACACCCGGCGACACCCGCGCCAACGCCGTTTCAAATGTCGACTTCACCGTCGACCCCGCGCTCGTGACGACCGACTTGCGCGGAATCCGTGCTGCGACAAAGCAAGCCATAGTGCGCCGTGACGAGAACCCCGACGAGCGCTGGGTCCTGTTGCCGCTGGTTCCGCTGCTGCCGCGGTGGCTGCTCAAGCGCATGGCCGGCGTCGCGGCCGGCAGCGCCACCGGCGTCGTCGCGTCCAACCTCGGTGAGGTCGACCCGGCCGCCTGCCGGCCAGACGGCACCGCGGCTGCCGGCTTCACCATAAGGTCATCCCTGCCCGGCATGACCAAGGCGCTCATGCATCGCACGGGCGGAATGATGGCGGTGCTCTCGGGAAGAGTGCACCGACAGGTATTCCTGTCGGTCGCCGGGTATCAGCCGGACGGCACCAACTCCGATGGCGACTTGCACCGACTCCTTGCCGGCGCGCTGAGCGATTTCTCGCTCGCCGGCGCCGGCTTGAGCACAACGCGCAAAACCATGCAATCGTCGCTTAGTTCGACTATCGCCGACAAGCGAGACGTGGGCACGGGCGTCGCCATAAGTTCCCTGTGACGGAATCGAAAGTCGTTCGCGGCCCGCACAATGAGGGGTTTCACCATGTTCAAGTCCGCCGGTGTGTTTTCGGTGCTGGGTCGCTTCGTCGTGCGCGCGCCGTGGTTGGTGATCGGCGCCTGGATCGCCGTGGTGGCCGTGTTGGCCGTGGCGTTCCCCCCGCTGACGAAGGTGGTCGAAAGCAAGCCGCTACAGCCGTTTCCGCCCCAAGCCATGGCGGCGGCCGAGCAAATGGCCAAGGATTTCGGTGAATCCGCACAGAACATCCTGATCGTCGTGCTGACCGACAACCGGGGTCTACAGCCCGGCGATGAGGACGCCTATCGCAACCTGGCGGCCAGGTTGCGCGGCGAGACCGACGAGGTGACCGGCGTGCAGGATGTCGTCACCACACCCGCGTTGCGGCCGCTGCTGGTGAGCGCGGACAACAAGGCGTTCTACCTGGCGGTGAGCCTGCGGGCGCGTGCCGGATCCCCCGAGTCGACGCGGGCCTACCAGCGCATCACAGAAATCGCCAAACGCTTTATTGCCGGCTCCCCGCTCACCGTGCAGGTGACGGGAGAGGGCGCCCTGGCCGGCGACATGACGATCGTCAGCACCCGCGATGCGCACACTATCGAGATGGTTACCGCGGTGCTGGTGCTGATCATCCTGCTGGTGATCTATCGGCGAGTGGTCACCGTGGTGGTGCCGTTGATCACCATCGGAATTTCGGTGACGTCGGCTCAGGGTGTGGTGTCTGGGCTGGTTCAGGTCGGGCTCGGGGTGTCCTCGCTGACCATCGTGCTGATGACGGCCATGATCGTGGGCGCCGGCACCGACTATGCGGTCTTTTTGATCAGCCGCTATCACGAGTACATCCGGTCCGGCGTCGACTCCGACCTGGCGGTGCGACGAGCAGTGAGCTCGATCGGCGAGGTGATCGCGGCGTCGGCCGCCACCGTGGCCGTCACCTTTCTTGGCATGGTGTTCACTCGCCTACCCGCCTTCACCAGTATCGGTCCGGCGCTGGCCATTTCGATCACTATCGCTTTCCTGGCGGCGGTCACGCTGCTGCCCGCCGTCCTGGTGCTCGCCGGCCGACGCGGATGGGTGGCGCCACGGTCGGCGCTCACCGGGCGCCTGTGGCGGCGGTCCGCGGTGCAGCTGGTTCGGCGGCCCAAGGCGCATCTGCTGATCAGCCTGTCGCTGTTGATCGCGCTGGCCGGCTGCGCGGCTTTTCTCCACCCCACTTTCAACGACCGCCTGCAATTACCGCAGTCCGCGCCGAGCAACGTCGGCTATTCGGCGATGGCGGATCACTTTTCGACGAGCGCGCTGATGCCGCAATACATCTACGTCCGCTCACCGCAGGACCTGCGGACATCGCGAGCGCTCGCCGACCTGGATCAGATGGCGCAACGCGTGTCTCAGCTGCCCAATATCGCCGCGGTGCGCGGTATCACGCGGCCCACCGGTCAGCCACTCGATCAGGCCAAGCTGAGTTTTCAGGCCGGAGCGGTCGGCAGCCACCTCGAGGACGCTTCGACACAGATCAGCGCGAGAACCGGTGACCTCGACGCGCTGACCAATGGCGCCGACCAGCTGGCAGCAAGCCTGGCCCAGGTTCGCGACCAAATCCGCGCCGCCAGTGGGCCGATGACCCAGCTCACCGCATCCCTGAACCAGGCGCAGCAGCCGCTCGCCGCCGCCGCCAACCTGCTGGACCACGCGCGCGGACTCGCGAACGGACCCGTTGCGGCGCTCGCCACCAGTGTGGCCCCAGCACTCGTCCCGGGAGTGCAGAACCTGACCGTACTGCTGGCGACGGCCAGCAACGGTTTGCGGGCGGCGGGCAATAGCACCGCGGGCATGCACCAGAAGATCGCGCAAATGCAGGCTGCCGCCGACCAACTGGCCGACGGCAGCCGGCGGCTGGCCGACGGTGTGCGGACACTCGTCGACCGGGTCAAGCAGATGGGCCTGGGCATGAACCAGGCGGCCGAGGTGCTGCTGTCGATGAAGCGCGACGCGACACAACCCTCCATGGGCGGCATGTACATCCCGCCTCAGGTCCTGACGTCGGACGACTTCAAGAACGCCGCGAAGATGTTCATCTCACCCGACGGCCATTCGGTGCGCTACCTGGTGGAAACCAAATTCGACCCGTTCAGCACGGCCGCAATGGATCAAGTGGCATCGATCCTGAATACGGCGCGCGGTGCCCAGCCGAACACCTCGCTCTCGGATGCGTCGATCTCGCTGGTCGGCATGACCGCGATGTACAGCACGCTGCGCAGTTACTACAACGCCGACTTCCGCCTGATCGTCATCATGACGCTTCTCGTTGTCTTCATCATTCTCGTCCTCTTGCTGCGCGCGATCGTCGCGCCGCTGTATCTGATTGCCTCCGTGGTGATCTCATACCTGTCGGCGGTGGGGGTGGGAGTCGTTTTCTTCCAGTTCGTGCTGCATCAGGCGATCTCGTGGAACGTGCAGGCGACCGCCTTCATCGTGCTGGTCGCCGTCGGCGCGGACTACAACCTGCTGTTAATCACGCGAATTCGTGAAGAGTCACGCTCCGGCATCCGCTCCGGCATCATCCGTGCCGTCCGTTCGACGGGTGGTGTCATCACCTCCGCCGGCATAATCTTCGCCGCCTCGATGTTCGGCCTGTTGTTCGGCAACCTTTCCACCATGGCGCAAACCGGGTTCATCATCGGCATGGGTCTTTTGATCGACACCTTCGTGGTGCGCACCGTCACGGTGCCGGCCATGGCTGCGCTGGTCGGGAAGGCAAACTGGTGGCCCTCGAAGAGAGCCCGTGCCACCAAAGTGGTGCCGCCCGTCGCCGCGATTACGGTCCAAGCCCCTACCGAGGACGTTGACGACTGCTCTCATCGGTTGGCCACCAACGACATTCGTCGCTTCGCGGCCCGCCGCCGGCGGACCTACGCTCGACAGGGCCAACGAGTTCGTCGGTTGTCGGTCGCCGGGGCAAGACGCTAGACCGAATGGGTGCCACCGTCATCGCGGGGGACGGGCGGGCCGCTTGGGTGCCGCTGCGAACTCCTGCTCGGGTCTACCGGTGGTTCCGTACCGCAGCCCGACGGTGACGTGCTGAGACGTGGCCAGTGCCGCCAGATACCTCTGGGCGGTTGCCCTCGATATCCCGATCGCCGCGGAGACCTCGGCCGCCGACATCGGCCGCTCCGATGCCCGCAAGGCGTCCAGCACAAGCTGTTTGGTGGACGATGCCGCGATCGTCGGGGGCGCGGGGGCGGCGATCCGGGGCCGCAGCGCATCCAGTGCCGCATCCACGTCGCCGGGGCCGAGATCGGGGTTGGCCAGGATTTTGCGGTAGCGGGCGTAGCCGGCCAGGCGGGCGGCGAGCTCGGTCGTCGCGAACGGCTTGACCAGATAACTCAGCGCGCCGGCGGCCATGGCCGCGCGAATCGTTGCCGCCTCGGTTGCCGCCGTCAAAACCATGCTGTCTGAACGCAATTCGCGGACGAAGTCGATTCCCGACCCGTCGGGCAGGTAGACGTCCACCAGGGCGAGATCGACGGCGTTGGCCTTTCGCGCGGCCTCGAGCGTGTTCGCGGTCGCGGTCACCGTGAAGCCCGGAAGCGTCTTGACGACCTCGGCGTGCAGGTTGGCGACGCGGAAGTCGTCGTCGACCACCAGCACCGTCAGGTCTGCGTCACCCATTGCATCTCCTCTACCATCACGCCCGGCAGCCGGGCGATGAATTCCGCGCCCGGCAGCCGTGACTCGGCATCGCCGGGGCTGGCCAGCCAGAGGTCACCGCCGAGCGCGCGGCTGATCTGGCGTGACAACGCAAGCCCGATGCCCCGGCCGCCCGGGATGCCGGAGTCAGGCTTTGTCGTCCTGCCCTCGGTGAATAAATGCTCGACGAACTCCGGCGCGACGCCGGCGCCGCTGTCGGCGACCGTCACGTGCAACGTCGTACCCTCTTGCAGCAGCTCGACTTCCACCGTTTTCGTCGCTCCGTTGCTGGCACTGTCGCTCATCCGAACCGCGTCGACGGCATTGTCGACCAAGTTACCGAGGACGGTGGTGACGTCGACCGGCAATATGAGCCGGCCGGGCACCCAAGTGTTTTCGCCGATCTGCAGCGTCACACCCGCTTCGCGGGCCGCCGCGCCCTTGGCCGCCAGGAAGGCCTGCAGATAGGTGTCGCGGATGGCGTCGATACCGGGCAGCGCGGATCCGAGCGGACCGGACCCGAGCAGCTCTTCCAGGTATTGCAAACCCTCTTCGACGTGGCCGCCGTGCAGCAGGCCGGTAAGCAAGTGCAGACGGTTGGCGAACTCGTGGCGCTGCGCGCGCAACACCGTGCTCATCATTTGCACCGCGTCGAGTTGGCGGGTCAAGGATTCGACATCGGTTCGGTCCCGCGCCACCAAAACCGTTCCCAGCTGGCGTCCTTCGCGCGCTACCGGCCGCGCCGAAACCACAACGATGCGCTCCCCCACGGTGGCCAGCGCGGGGGTGGAGTCGGCCGCCTTGAACACGTCGAGCACCCTTGGGGTCAACCCGATTTCGTCGACCTGCCGTCCCGGTTCGTTTGCGATCTCGAGCAGGCGACACGCCTCGTCGTTGACGAACGTGGTCCGCCACGATGTATCGGCGGCCAGCACGCCCTCGCCGATGCCCTGCAGCACCGCCGCCTGAGTGCGCACCAGCTCGGTGATCTCGGTGGGCCGCAAACCGAGTGTCAGTCCTCGCCAGCGCCGGCCGATTACCACCGAGCCGGCGACTCCGATCAGCAGCAGAACACCAGCCATGCTGCCCATCACGCGCAGGTTTTTCGAAAACTGATCATCGACCGCCTTGGTGGAAATGCCGACGAGGACCACCCCCAGCACACGAGTGGACCCGGGCTCCAGCACCGGCACTGCGGCGACTATCGCCCGCCCGAACGGGGTGGCTTCATGGAACGTCATCTCGTGCCCGGCCAGCGCCTGCGTGATGTCGGCATGGACGTGCGCACCCACCGTGTCGCGATCGGGGGCCGCGAGCTTGATGCCGTTTGCGTTGGCGACGACCACGAACGACACCTGCGTGCGCCGTTCCACCCGTGACGCAATGCCCTGGATCGGGCTCGCCTCGAGTTCGGCGCGCAGGGCGGGGGTCGGGGTCAATGGGGCCCCGTTATAACGGGAAATGTTGTTGAGTACCACCGAGGCAGAGGCCACTACGCGAGCAATATCCAACGCGTGGACGTGGTTTTGGGCGTCGATACGTTGGCGATTGAACGCGGCGAACAGCCCAAACGCGATGATCACCGTCGCTGTCACGATGATCAGCTGCAGCACCAGCACCTGGCTGGCGAGTCGCAAGCCGACGCGACTCCTGAAGGGCATGCGAAGACACTACCGGCCCGGTGAGCACAATGCGCGAAAGTGTTTCCCCGGTGGAGCTAAGGGGACTCGAACCCCTGACCCCCACACTGCCAGGGTGAAAGCGATTGTTCCGGTCCGTTCCGCTGTGTCTACAGAGCGGCCATCTGTGCAGCTAGATGAACAATTCTCATGCTGATGCGTCCAGCGTGTGTCGGCGGGTCGTCGCGTGTCTTAGGACATCGCTAGGACGCGACGGACACGTGTTCGCAGTTTCTTGGCCCCTAGTTCTACACTCGGCCCGCACTGGCCTGAATCGAGGTTGATGCGGGTGATCGCGATCGCCGCTATGGTGGCCTGCAAATCGTTGTCGATCTCGCCGGCGAGGTAGCCCAGCGCCATCTCCGCCACCTTACTCGCCGCCGGTCATCGGCGACACGGAACGTCTACAGGTACGATTACCTGTAGACGTTCCGTTTCATTTTTTTCCCGGAGGGAGGTGGCGCTGGTGGATGCCCTGACGCCGAGCACTGCGGCGCAGGCCGGCCTGTCGCGCAGCGCACTCTACCGCGGCGCGCGTGCTGGTCGCTTGGACCGCATCGCCCGCGGTATCTACCTGCCTGCGGAGGCCTCGGCTGCCGACTGGGATCTGCTCGAGGCCGCGACCCGCCGCCCGGATGCCACGATCTGCCTGATCTCCGCGCTCGCCCATTACGACCTGACCGACGCAATCCCCGTCGCGCTGGACGTCGCGATCCCACGGGGGTCGAGGACACCCGCGAGCACGGGTGCGATCGCATGGCATCAATTCGACCGGGCCACATTCGAGATGGGGCGCGAAGAGATCACGATCCCGGGATCGGATCAGACGATCGGGATCTACTCGCCTGAGCGGTCGATCGCCGACGCGTTCCGGCTCCGTGGCGGGGTCGGATACGAACTGGCGCGCGACGCGCTGCGCGAATGGCTGCGCCGCGGTGGCAAACCGGCCCGGCTGATCGAGATCGCGTCCCGCCTACCGCGGGCGAAGTCCCCGATCCTGCAAGCATTGGACATGGTGGGATGAGCGCCGGCGACGCGGTGTTCCACCGGATCCAGTCTGTCGCCCGTTCCGCAGCGGCCAACAGCGGGACCGGCGCACCGACGCGCGAGTACCTGATTCGGCACACCCTCGAATCGTTCCTGGACCGACTCACCCGCACCTCCCATGCCGGCGACTTCGTCCTCAAGGGCGGGGTTCTGCTCGCCGCCTACGGGGCACGGCGCCCGACGAAGGATGCCGACTCCAACGCCATCCAGGCTGACGTCACCGCCGAGCATCTCGCCCAGGTGGTCCGTGACATCGCCGCGACCGACGTCGATGACGGTGTGGTGTTCGACCTCGACATGATTGGCGTGCAGGAGATCCGCGAGCAGACCGACTACCCGGGCCTGCGCGTACGGGTCGCCGTATCGATCGGACCGTGGAAGGGCGCCGCGGCCTGGGATGTATCCACCGGAGATCCTATCGTTCCGCCTCCCCGCCAGGTGACCATCGACCGGATCCTCGGCGACCCGATCACGCTGCTCGGTTACGCGCCCGAGACCACCATCGCCGAGAAGGGCGTCACCATCCTCGAACGCGGCATCACCAGTACCCGTTGGCGTGATTACGTCGACATCGTCCAGCTCGACCGCCACGGCATCGACCCCGATGAACTGCTCCGCTCGGCACGGGCCGTCGCGCGTCACCGCGCCGTTACCCTCGAACCCGTCGCTCCGCATCTGGCCGGTTACGGCGAGGTCGGACAAGCGAAATGGGCCGCATGGCGCCGCAAGGAACACCTCGAATCCGCCTGCGAGGAGAACCTCGATGACCAGATCACCCTGGTCGCCTCCTGCCTCGATTCCGTCTTTGCCCACGGCCCCGAATAGACTGAGGCAATAGTGATCATCCCAGTCAGAGGCGCCTGCCGAGCATCACTTCGCAGGTCGAGTCGGATGCGCCGCAGCCAGGTAACTGCCGCTAGACCGGTTCCAGACTGACCTTGGCGCCGTGACGGCGAACGCTGCCGGCACCCGTGTCCATCAGCCGCGAACCGGGACGAACCGGACGCCGCGAGGCCTCCACGGGAACGAATTCATCGACGAGTCAGGGTCGAACAAGTGCTTGATACGCTGTTGGATGGCCCAAGCAGCACGGGCGAAAGCGATGAGGAATGCCAGAGGAAGCCGACGACTACCGACACCCGAAGTGCTACGCAAAAACACGGGGCGGATGCTCCACAAAGATTTCCGGCGAGCACTACGTTTCGCACGGATTGATCAAGTTGTACGGAAAGAACGATCCCGGCTTCACGATCCAGCACAAGACCGGCAAAGGCGTTGGCCACCCGATCCGGCCGAAGAACTTCAAGGCGAACATTCTGTGCCAGAAGCACAACACAGCGCTGCATCCGGCGGATGACGCTGCGCTGGCGTTCGCAACGTTTCTGCGCCGCATCGCTCTTCAGTACGATGCCGGGGCTGGCGAGTGGGGTGACGCCGAGGAAGTCACTATCTCTGGCGACGATATGCAGCGGTGGGTGTTGAAGCTGTTCCTGAATCACGCTGTGACAGGACACTTTGACGTACAGCAGGACAACACTGTCACGTTTCCGTCAGAGTCTATTGATTTGTTGCTGGATCGTGCGGCCTGGCCGTCAACGTGGGGTTTGACAGTGCCAGGCGAAACGAGAAGCAAAGACGTTCGGGCTTGCCCGTTCCAACCCATAGACGTAGTCAACAGCCACTGGTGGGGTGTTGCGCCTTTTGTCCACAAGGACAAAACATGGATTGGGGGCGGGATAGTCGACCTGGCCCATGTCAGCTTCGGCCTGACGCTATTCAACCCGGGACGCGGGATGCCGGGGTGGGACAACCCTGGCAATCACCTACACGGATCGCTGCAACGGCCGGCGTTTATCAGTTGGGAGCTGGAGGGCTTGGAAAAGCGCATCAACTTCACGTGGGATTATCCGCTACACCACTTAGGAATAACTTACGCGCTGCGACCTCAGAACAAGGCCGACCGGCTCGCCGGGAAACTGCCGGTCGGACAACACATCTGGCTTGAGTAGATCACTACGCTTTACGTCGCAGCGGAACCTAGCTGCGGAAATAATTCGCGGGGTGGGCCGGGCTCCAACCCGCGACCAACGGATTCGCGATTCAGGGTTCTCGTTGACTGCTCGAAAAGACCGGTAAATTCTTGTGCGACAAGGCACTTGGGTACCCGTGGGAACCGACCAAACCTCAACGATTCCGGTCGATTCTCGGTCATTATCGATGAATAAAAGATGACGTAAACGGCGGCTTCGAACACATTATGCGAAACGCGGGACGTTGCCTCATATGATGGCTGGAGTGGCGAACCAGAAGCCCAGGATCACCACCGCCACCACAATCGGCCAAGCCTGGAAGGCGACACGTACCGGTATTGGCGCGTTACGTAGCTCCATGAAGTCCAGCACCACGTAGCTCACTTTCACCGCGGCGATCAGGAAAATCCCGACCACCGCGACGGCGGGGACGAACAAATCCTTCGACAGCCCCCATGTCGTCACGCAGGTCAACACCATCAAGCCCAGCCACACCATGGTGACCCGTTCGCGCCGTGCGGACATTAGATTGCCTTCTGTAGGTACAGGAGGGGAAAGATAACGATCCACAACAGGTCCACCAGGTGCCAGTAGGAGGCAACGCATTCCGGCACCACGCGTTGAAGGCTGCTGTAGGCGCCGCGCCGGGAGCGGATCCAGCAGGCTAGTGCCGGAAACAACATGTAGGAGATGGATCCCGGTCAGGGTGAAGTATGTAGAAGTCGTTGCTGGCCGGTCTGATGCCTTCGGCGAACTTCTCGAAGTACTCGACCGACCTGTGAAGACTTTGAAGACCAACTACCCGAAGAATTGCTGGTACGTTGCGGCCACGTGCGACGAGATCGCTGAATCGCCGTTGGGCCGGCGCCTGCTCGGCGAGGAGGTCGTGCTGTGGCGCGGGGCCAGTGGGCGGGTCACCGCATTCGTAAACCGTTGCGCGCACAGAGCGTTTCCGCTGTCGCACAGTAGCGTCGACGGAGACCGACTGGTCTGCGGTTACCACGGGTGTACCTACGACGCCGACGGCAGGTGCGTGCACATCCCGTCTCAGCCCCAAGTCCCGACTGGGATGAGGGTGCGTGTGTTCCCTGTCCTCGAGCAACCACCTTTCGTCTGGATCTGGCTGGGACCGCCGGCCGCTGCCGCCGGCAGCGAACCACCACACACCTTGTGGATCAACGACCCGGCGTGGACAACGTTCGCCAGTGCCTGGCAAGTAAGCGCCAATTACATGATGGTCCACGAGCATTACCTGGACTTCAGCTACGCGCCCATCCTTCATAGGCGTGATGTGCCCCCGGAGGTCGAGAGCATGCCGGCATTCAACGATGTCGAAGTTACGGAAACCACCGTGTCTTATACTCGGCTCCTGCCGGAGGCCCAGCTCACCGACTGGGAGGCCGATTCCACCGGGCTGGACCGCGGCCTCCTATACAAGCGTAGCGAGAGCGGCACCTTCGTCTCTCCGGCGATGCACCGCCAATATTGGGAGATTGCAACCGCGAACGGCGACGGATACACCACGACCCGAACCCACGGCATCACGCCCGAGACGGAAGCATCAACTCACGTGTTCATGCAGGCGTCCCGCAACTATCGGACCGATCGCGATGAGGTGACCACCCGTCTGCGGTCGTTCCTGTCCGAGGTTGCCGAACGCAACACTTCCATACTCGAGATGGCGTCCAGCCACTCCGGCTATGACAGGTGGCGGGGCGGCGTCGAATTCCAGGCGGACGCGGCTGCCCTGCGCGCTCGACGCATCGTGGGCGTGATGTTGGCTAAAGAAGCGGGCCGCTCCGCAATACGACCCGGTCTCGCGCCGAATACCAGGAGTGACGCACTGAGCCCTCTCCGCTCTGTCACGGCTAGTTGACCATTATTCAGCACTCGACCGCGCCAAGTCGATCAGGTGATGACTTCACCCGGCCGAATTCGCGCACGACGCAGCCTGCCCGATCATTCATGAGTGGGCATGTAAGCGGCGCATGGCCAGCCGGCGCATGATTCCATTTCATCGCTGCATCAAAAGGGTGACGTCGCAATCAACTCGGCGCGATCGAGCGCCGCTGCGCGGTGCACGTGCGCGACCCGATACTCCTCGCTGGTGACCATGCTCAAGAAAGCTTCTGGGGTTGGATACTCAACGACGACGATCATGTCCCACCACGGGCGTTGGCCGCTCCCAATGACATACAACGGCGAAGACCCGCCGTAGCGCACCGGCGCGGTGCGCGAATCGTTCCTATGACGGTTTGGCAACTCGATGTCCGTCCAGCAGGCCGGTCAACCCGCTCGGTTCGTGTGGCCCGATGGCGATCTGTTCGACGACGCCGACGCCGCGGCGGTCACCCATCGTTGCGGTTACGAGGTTTTGGAGGTGGATTGAGGCGAAGTCGGTGGGATCGAAGTCGTCCAGTCTGATTGACTCGCGCCCGGTCTCGAGCGGGCCGTGGATGGTTCCGTGACCCCAGTGGGGATGCCAATAGCCGATGCCGCGCATGCGGAAGGTGAACTTCTTTTCGACCTCGATGAGGACTTCGCCCTCGTCGGGGTGATCGAACCACAACCGCGCGCGTTTGATTTCTCGGCGTCCCGGCTCCCATTCGAGTTCGTAACGGATGTCATGACATTCGCGGACACCGGCCGTACTCCACGCGGTTGCGCCGTCGGGGATGGGATCGATGACCAGCGCGGTCTCAAGCCACCGTCTGCCGTCTTCGTGCTCGTGCACGGCCAGATGAGTGAAGCGGTCGCCGAAATGCAGTGGTGCCCAAAGCCAGAACACCTGGAACGGCATGGGCTGTCGGATGACCTGCACCTGCTCACCAATCGGGCGCACGCCCCACGAGCGATCCCGCGTGCCCGAAACCTCGACGGGATCGATCTGCAGCTCGTCGCCGTCGACGGTGACGGTGCCTTGCCAGGTGCCCCACTGGGTTAGACGAGTGTGGTCGGTGAGCAGGATTCCCTCGGGCGTGCGTCGTTGCTGGCGGGGTTCCTCGACGGCGACGGTCGTCGCGCGGAAAACCAGGTCGCACGCGATGCCGTGATCATTGGGCTCGACGACGTAACGGATGGTGCGCATCGGTTCGACCACGTCGACGCGGATCGGCCCGACGGTGGTGGATCGGTCGGTCGGCATCGCGCCGGAGGCGAAGACCGAGTGCTCCACCCCGTCGCGCACGATGCTGAATGCGGCGTCGATCACGCCCCGCACCGGGTAATGACCCATTGCCGCACCGAAGTAGAACGCTCCGTCGCGTTGATGCCCGTTGAACCAGTACCGGTCGTAGTGGTTGATATCGCCCGTGGCGGGGTGGGCGATCGGATCCGCTGAGGGGTGGATTGGGAAGTCGTCGAACGGGCTTAGCAAGGTTCCTCCAGGTGGTTAGAGTTTGGCGACTGCGCCGCCGTCGACGTCGAGGACTGCGGCGGTGATGAAAGCTGCTTCGTCGGAAGCCAGGAACGCCACGGCGGCTGCGACGTCCTCCGCGCGGCCGTGGCGCTTGAGTAACTGGATGTCTTGATAGTGGGACCAAAACAGGCGGTCCTCGCCGAGGAAACTCTGCCACTTGTCGGTCAGGATGCGGCCTGGGCGCACCACGTTGACGCGCAGCCCATGCTCGCCGCCGCGGCCCGCGAGATGCTTTGCGAGTCCCTCGATCCCGGCCTTGCTCGCCTGGTAGGCAGCAGAGGGCTGAAAGCCACCCATCCGTTCCATCTCGTGCGCGCCGACGCCCATCCACGCCGAAAGCGACGAGATGACAACGATGTTTCCCTGTGTCGACACCAGATGGGGCCACGCCGCCCGACACGTGAGCATCGTGCCGTGCAGGTTGATGTCGACCAACTCCCGCCATTGCTCGAAGGGTTCGTCGGGCCAGGGCCCGATGTTGGCGCCGCCCGCGTTGGCGACGACCACATCAAGCCGCCCATGGCGGTCCACGGCCGCATCGATGACGCCGGCAACCGACCCCTCGTCGGTGATATCCGCAGCGACAAACGTCGCCCCGTCGGGCAATGGCAACTCTGGCGCATGACGTGCACAGGTGACGATCGAGGCCCCTTCGCCGGCAAGGCGTTCCACGATACCGCGCCCGATTCCGGTGGTCCCTCCGGTCACGATCGCGACCCGGCCCCGGTAGCGCTCAATGCTAATCCGGGACGCCGTCACAGCAGAGACATCGCGTCTAGATCACGGATCGCCGCCGACGCCCGCTCGGCCATGATGGGGAACATCCGGTCGCCCCGTTCGGTGGGCTGGGCGACGGATGCGCCCAACACGGTGATGAGCGGGCCTTGGAACAACCCGTAGCGGTAGTCCTCCCAACACTGTTCGGCGCCGTAGCCGTCGACTCCGAGCGCCACGAGGCGATGGTGGTAAGCCTCGACGATCCCCTTCTCGCCGACACGACGGCTTTCCGTCGACAGACCAGTGCCAACCAGGAAGGCGACATCGCGCAGCGGGCACCCGACGGTGACGACCTGCCAATCGACCGCGACCACCGGGCGGGGCGCATCGGATCGCGCGAAGAGCAGATTATCCAGCCGGTAGTCACTGTGCAGCATGGCGAACGGCTCGGGCCGCCGAGTTGCCCACTCCACGAACCGATCAGCGAAGCCGCGCAGCGTGGCCGCGGTGTCCGGGGTTACCTCATAACGGTCCAGAAACTGCGCGGTGGCGTCCACCAGGAACGCGGCAGCCATTTCTGGGTACGCCCCGAGATCTGGTATGAGCCAGTCGAGTTCACGAACCGCCGGGTCGTTCCATGTCGGCGCGTGCAATCCGGCGACGTTGACCGCGGCCGCACGAGCCTGATCCAGAGAGCAACCGGCGATCTGGTCGCCGGCCTCGGCGGGTGAGAGGTCCTCCAGCACGAGCGTGAATCCGTCGCCGCGCTCGTTCATCCCGGCGAAGAAGCACCGAGGAGTGTCGAGATGCACCCGATTGGCGACCTCACGGTAAAACGTCGTCTCGCACCGGTAGCCGAGCTGGCCGGCGGCGCGGCTTGCCGGATCGGTGGCCGGCAGCTTCACGATCAGCCGGTCCGGACCATCACCGGCGTCATACGCAATGAACAGCCGATAACACGAACCCATCTGCCCGTTGCCGACCGGCTCCGTGATCACGCGGCAGACGGTGGTCACGATGCCGTTCTGCGCGAGGACAGCTGTCATCCACTCCGGGTTGACATCGTCCACCGACTCTAGTGCCGCAGCTTCCATCAGCTATCCAGCTCCAACGCCTTCGTGTCGCAGGTGCAGATAGACCTTAGATCCGGATGAACACATTTTTGGTGCGCAGGAACTCGAAGAGTCCTTCCCGGCCGCCTTCGCGGCCGTACCCACTCTGCTTGTAGCCACCGAACGGCGCCGCCGGTGGGAGCCCGGATGTCCCGTTGACCGAGATCGTTCCCGCCTGCAGTAGCGGTGCGATGCGGTGCACGCGGGCGATGTCGCGGGTCTGTACGAACGCGCCCAGGCCGTAGGGGGTTGCGTTGGCGATGTCGACGGCCTGGTCCTCGGTGTCGAACGGCGTGATGGCCAGCACCGGGCCGAACAATTCCTCTTGCGCGACAGGGCTTTCGGGATCGACGTCAACGAGCAGGGTCGGTTCGATGTAGTAGCCTCCGGCAATGTCGGGGGCGAGCTTATCCGGTGGCGCGGCGTGTCCCCCGCTGATCAGGCGCGCGGCGGCGCCGGTTTGTGCGCGTTGTATTGCCGTGAGCACGCGCGCGTAAGCCGCCTCGTTCACCACGGGGCCCAGGGTCGTTTCGGAGGCAAACGGGTCGCCCAGACGCAGCCCCGATATAGCTTCCGCGGTCGCTGCGACCACCTCGTCGTAAACAGATCGGTGCACCAACATGCGGGTTGCCAGGACGCAGCCCTGCCCGGCCATCGTGAAACAGGACTGCACCGACAGCGCTGCGGCCGCGTTAAGGTCGGCGTCGGGGAAAACAAGGTTGGCCGACTTGCCGCCGAGTTCGAGCACGACGGGTTTTACGGTGTGCCTGGCGGCGTCGAGGATGTTTTTCGCGGTGGCGATTCCGCCGGTGAATGAGATTTTTCCGACGTCGGGATGCCGGACCAGGGCTTCGCCGGCCGCGGCGCCGCCGGGCAACACCTGCAGCACTCCTGGTGGCACACCGGCTTCCAGGGCGATTTCGGCGAACCGGGCCACCGTATATGGGGCAAGATCGGGCGTTTTTAACACCACGCAGTTGCCCGCGGCCAGGGCGGGAGCGACCTTCATGCCCACCGAGACCATCGGTCCGTTCCAGGTCAGGATGATTCCGACGACACCGTAGGGTTCGGCCAGGGTGTAGTCGAAGCCGGCGTTGAACGCCGGGGTCAGTGGAATGGTGGCGCCCTCGATTTTGTCTGACCAGCCGGCGTAGTACCCGAACCAGGCGGCGCACATGTAGGACAGGCTCATCGAGGTGGTCAACGGGTGGCCTAATTCGGCGGTCGTGCGCCTGCCCAACTCCGGCAGGTCGGCCTCCACCAATTCCTCGATGCGCTGCAAGATGCGCCGGCGTTTGTCCGCAGACAGCGCCCGCCACCCCGGATACGCCCGTTTGGCCGCGGCGACGGCGGCCTCGACTTCCTCGGGGCCGCACATTGCGATGGTGCCGTTGACCCTTCCGGTGGCGGGATCGGTGTGGTCCACCTCGCCGAGGGACGTCTGGTCAAGCCATGCCCCGTCGATGAGTGGCCGGGCGATGCCGAGTTGGCGCCGCTTGGCCAGCGGGTCATCGATGAGTGTGGTCATAGCTGCGCGTCTCCTTTGATCCGTTGATGTGTTCGGTGCTGTCGAGGTCACACGCAGAGGTCGTGTCCCATCGCCGCCAGCATCCGGTGGGCGGCGGTCAGCAAATGATCACCGCCGGTGGCGTTTTCGGCGAGGTCTCGGGCGATGGCGACGTCTTTGCCGAGCAAGCCCGCGACGGTGCGCACGCGAGCCGACGGTGGCCGAAGGTCTCCGAGTAGCCCGGCGTACATCTGCACCGCGAAGCTGCGTCCGCTGGCGTGCTGCAGGATGCTCAGCAGGGCGGTCTCGTTCACGCCCAAATCAGCGGCGAGCTCGACAGTCTCATGTGCCAAACCGAGCGTTGCCGTAAACAGCAGGTTGTTGAGGAGTTTGGCGAGCTGGCCGGAGCCCAGGGCTCCGACGTGCACGACAGGGTTGCCGAAAGCGGACAGCACGGGCGCGACCCTGGTGTAAACGTCGTGATCGCCGCCCACCATCACGAGCAGGCGCCGAGCACGGGCCGCCCCGCCGCCGCCGCTGACCGGTGCGTCTAGTACGTCGGCGCCTCGTTCGCTGAAGCGGTCGCCCAGTTGCCGGCAGGTTGTGGGGTGCACGGTGCTGTGAATCAGCACCGACGTTCCCGGCGTGATCCCGGCCAACAATCCGTTCGGGCGCAGCGCCACCTCGACCACATCGTCGTCATTGAGCACGCAGATGCCGACCACATCGGCCAGTTCAGCGAGTTCGGCGGGGTTGGATGCTATGCGCGCGGTGTTGGCGAACGGCTCGAGGGCCTCGGGTCGGCGGGCCCACAACACGGTGTCGTGACCCGCGTCGATGAGTGCCTGGGCCATCGGCGCGCCCTGGCTTCCGAGGCCGATGAATCCGACGGTCGGCTTGGCGGCGGTCATGGGCCGGCCAACGCGGCGATCTGGGCGTCCAGGAAGGCGTCGATGTCGTCGGCCCGCTTGCGCACGATGTCGGCAACTTCGTGGTGGGTGGTGAGGAAAAAGGTGTCGTTCTTGATGGCGTCGACGACGAGCCGTCCCACTTCGGTGGCCTCAATGGGCGCAAGGCTGGGCGCCCGTATCGATTTCGGGGTGCCGAACACGGTGACCTGTTCGGCGATGGCTGTCCGCACGGGTCCGGGGCATAGGCATGTGACTCCCACCCCGCGGGGACGGGTATAGAGCGCCAGCGACTCGGACAGTGTCACGACGGCGCCCTTGCTGGCGGCATAGGGAAGACGGTCGTAGCCGTAGGGCCACAACGCCGACGTCGATGCGGTGTTGACGATGTGACCGCGGCCCTGGGCCAGCAGTCCCGGCAGGAAGACCCGCAGGCTGCGGGCGATCGACAGCACGTTGGTGTCGAAGGTGTGCGCCCACGCCGACAGCGGCAGGTCTTCAGGCGCCCCGACTGCGATGACACCGACGTTGTTCATGACGATGTCGACGGCGCCGTACTCGGCCAGCGCCGCGTCCTGCAGGCGCTGGACGTCCGCATCGCGGGTCACGTCACAGCCCACGGCGTGGGCGCTGCCCCCCCGGGAGGCGATCTGCTCAGCGGTTCCCGACGCTCGTTCGAGGTCGATATCGGATACGACTATCCGGGTCCCTTCTGCGGCCAGCGCCAACGCGCACGCGCGACCGATGCCGCTGCCGGCACCGGTGATGACCGCGACCGCGCCGGTGAGGTCACGCATTACCGTGCTGCCTCTGCGGCGCCACGCTGGATGCCCGCCCAGCTCTCACTGACCACCTCGTCGAGGAACTCGGCTTTGGCGAAGCCCGAATAGACGGCGAAATGCAGTATCAGCTCGCGCATCTCGTCGATGGTGACGTCGCCGCTTTTGAGCGCGGAGTAAAAGTGCGACCTGATCGGTCCGACGGTGTCGTCGAGACCGACACAGGCCAACGTGATGAATCGGCGGTCGCGCGTCGTCAGCCCGGGGCGTTGCCACACCTCGCCGAACACGAAGTTCAGAATGCCGGCGGTGCGGTATGCCGTCGTTCGGCCCGGATAGGGGACGCAGTTGACCGCGGCGAAACACTGCTCGCCGTTGCTGATTCGCGTCTCGGGATCCATCCCGGCACTCCAGACATCCCAGGGTCGGCCGTCGGGCCCGGGCTCTCCGCGCTCGGCGGCGACGCGGGACTGTTGGCGCCAGACCACTTCGTCGAGGAACGAGGCCTTGGGCCAGCCGCAGTAGACGGCGAAATGCAGAACGAACTCCTGCATTTGCTCGAAGGTCATGTCGCCACTGCGCAGCGCGGCGTACACGTGGGCTTCAATGGGTGCGACGGTATCGGCTGCGCCCACGCAGGCCAGGGTGATCCACCGTCGGTCCCGTCGGCTAAGGCCGGGGCGCGCCCACACTTCGGGGAAGACGAAGTCGAGCAGTCCGGCATCGCGGTAGGGGCTGGCATCCAAGGCGCTGGGGACGGTCATGACGTCGCTGAAGACCGCCTCGCCTCGTCGGCGCCGTTCCGCGCTGTCGGTGGCTAATTCTGATGTCATGTGGTTGGCCTCCCGCTGACCGTTTCCGGTATGTCGATGACTAAAAGCGCATGATCCAGCCGCCGTCGACACTGATGGTTTGGCCAGTAATCCACCCGCCGGCCGCCGACACCAAAAGCAGTAGGGTGCCAACCAGATCCTCAGGGGGACCTTCGACATGGGTTTTGAGTGGGATCGGCGCTTTGATCGATTCCCGGATCGGCCCGTCTGGGAGCGCCCGCATGCCGGCCTCGTCGGCGACCAGACCGGGCGCGATCGCGTTCACCGTGATGCCTTTGGCGCCCAGCTGAGCCGCGAGGTTCATCGTCAATCCCACCAGGGCGTACTTGCTGACTCCGTAAACGCCGGCGGGCTGGAAGGCGCCCGCCGAGACCATGTTCACGATCCGGCCGCCGCCGCGCGCAGCCATCGCCGGCGTCGCGGCCTGCGTGCACAGCAGCGGTCCGGTCAGGTTTACCGCGATGACTCGCTCCCACCAGTCCAACGGGAAGGTGTCCAGGGGGCCGAAGGGGATTTCTGCCATCAAGGCGGCGCTGTTGATCAGGATGTCCAGCCCACCCCAGCGCTCCGTCGTATCGGCGACGACCGCCTTCGTCGAATCGGGGTTGGTCACGTCGAGTCCGACGCCGATGGCCGCGCCGCCATCGGCGGCAATGGAGTCGGCCACCTTGGCCGCGCGTTCATGGTCGAGGTCTGCCAGCACCACCGAAGCGCCCTGCTCGGCGAGCGCGCGGCCGAACACCGCCCCAATACCGCCCGCACCGCCAGTGATGATCGCGACTTTGCCCGCTAGATCGGTGTGCACCCACACAGACTCGGGCATCGCAGTGTCTAATGTCAATCGAGTGCCATATTTTTCCCTTCGCAGCACATCCGGACGAGCGGCCGTTGTGCGAGGCGTCGGGACACAGCGATCGACATTGCAGACGGTGCCGGGGGGTGTCACTCTAGTGACATGTTTCCCTTGAGTGTCGTAACTGGCGAGGAGACTGCGGCCACGAGCCGACGTGACCGGAACAAGTTGCGCACCCGGTTTCGGTTGCAGCGTGCCGCACTGGAGCTGTTCGCAACCCATGGTTATGACGCGACGACCATCGCCCAAATCACCGAGGCCGCCGACGTTTCGCTCCGGACGTTTTTTCGGTATTTCGACGCGAAGGATGAGGTGCTGTTCGCCTGCGATGAGGGTGAGCCGCCGTTCTTTCAACTACTACGCGACCAACCACTTGATGTCGACGACATCGCGGCCGTGCGAGGCGCGCTTGCGGCCCTGTTGCCCCAGTCCCGCGCCGAGGAGGAGCGTACTCTGCTCCTCAAGCGCGCACTGGTCTCAACACCGGCTCTGGAAGGCCGAAACTTGGCGATTCAGCGCGACTTTCAGAACAGGATCGCCCTGACTCTTGCCCAGCGGCGGGGTCTCAGCCAACCCGACGATGCGTCGCTGGTCGCTGCAGCGATCACGCAGGCGGTGATGCACTTGGCGTTCGATCGCTGGGCCGCCAGCGGCGGACGCGAGGACCTTCAGGCAGACCTAGGCACGTTATTCGACCTGGTTACGTCTATACCGTCGGGATAGGTCAGGCGCTGAATGCCGGAAACCGAAGCGCTGCAACAGCTTATGACGTTGAGGGCGACAATATAGCCAACCTCGATACAACCCCGTCGAGCAGTCCGGCGACATGGGCCGGGGTCGAGGTTAGTTCCCCGACTGCCTCGGCAACCGAAAGTGGTTGCCCGTCAAGGGCTCGCCTAATTCATTGTGGGGATGACGAATTCGGCGCCGTCCTTGATGCCGGACGGCCACCGTGAGGTGACGGTTTTGGTTTTGGTGTAGAACTGGATCGACGCCGGCCCGTGCTGGTTCAGGTCGCCGAAGCCGGAGCGCTTCCACCCGCCGAAGGTGTGGTAGGCCACCGGCACGGGGATGGGCACGTTGACGCCGACCATGCCCACCTGCACGCGCGAGACGAAGTCGCGGGCGGTGTCGCCGTCGCGGGTGAAGACCGCCACGCCGTTGCCGTACTCGTGCTCAGACGGCAGCCGCAACGCCTCTTCGTAGTCGTGGGCGCGCACGATGCACAGCACCGGCCCGAAGATCTCGTCGGTGTAGATCGACATGTCCGGGGTGACGTGGTCGAACAGCGTGGGGCCGATGAAGAACCCGCCCTGCAGGTTGGCGTCACCGAAAGTCAGGTCGTCGCTGGCCCGCTCGCGCCCGTCGATCACCAATTCCGCGCCCGCCTCGACGCCCTGGCCGATGTAGTCGCGCACCCGGGCCAGGGCGGCCTCGGTGACCAGGGGGCCGTAGTCGGCCTTGGGGTCCAGGCTGTGCCCGACGCGCAGGTTGTTGATCCGCTCGATGAGCCGGGCGCGCAACCGGTCCGCGGTCGCCTCGCCGACGGGCACCGCGACGCTGATCGCCATGCAGCGCTCCCCGGCGCTGCCGTACCCGGCGCCGATCAGCGCGTCGACGGCCTGATCCAGGTCGGCGTCGGGCATCACGATCATGTGGTTCTTGGCGCCGCCGAAGCATTGCGAGCGCTTGCCGGTGGCCGCGGCGGTGGAATAGATGTAGTGCGCGATGTCGGAGCTGCCGACGAAGCCGACGGCCTGGATGTCGCGGTGGTGCAGGATCGCGTCGACGGCCTCCTTGTCGCCGTGCACGACCTGGAAGACGCCGGGCGGCAGGCCGGCTTGCAGGAACAGCTCGGCCAGGCGCACCGGCACCGACGGGTCGCGCTCGCTGGGCTTGAGCACGAACGCGTTTCCGCACGCCAGGGCCGGTCCGGCCTTCCACAGCGGGATCATGGCCGGGAAGTTGAACGGCGTGATGCCCGCGACCACGCCCAGCGGCTGGCGCAGCGAGTAGACGTCGATGCCCGGGCCGGCGCCCTCGCTGTACTCGCCCTTGAGCAGATGCGGAATCCCGATGGCGAACTCGATCACCTCGATGCCGCGCTGGACGTCGCCCCGCGAGTCGGCCACCGTCTTGCCATGCTCAACAGACAACAGCTCGGCCAGCTCGTCCATGTGGTCGTTGACCAGCTGCACAAACCGCATCATCACCCGGGCGCGGCGCTGCGGATTCCACGCCGCCCAACCCTTTTGGGCCTCGACGGCCGAGGCAACCGCCGCGTCGACATCGGCCTTGCCGGCCATCGGCACCTGCGCCTGCACCTCGCCGGTGCTCGGGTTGAAGACGTCGGCGGTGCGGCCGGACTGGCCCGCGGTGCGCTTCCCATCGATGAAGTGCGGGATCTGTCTCGTTAGCGCGTTCATTGTTTCGTCCTGCGTTTGTGTTTCGGGTCGAACTGGCATGACGCTTCATCATTCGGCCGCAGGACAGTGCGGCGGATACAGACTCGGCGGCATAGTGCGGCGTGTGCTCTGAGCACCCTATTGCGGCGGCGTGACCCCGTGGCGGGGGCACGGGAATGACCGAGACCACGACGGCACCATTGCAGAAGTAGAGTATCTGATGCTCAGTAGAATAGTCATTGGTCGCGTGAATAGAAGGTGATGTTCTACCTATGAATCACATGATGGTTCCTCCGGACGTCACGGAGACCGCCTGGCCATCGACCCCGCCGTTCCGGAACCAAGACGGATGACGAGCAGGCGCATCGCAGCCATTCGGACTGGAGCCAGTTATGCGGCTGCGTTGACTTCCGCGCATATCTTGGCGGCCGGCGCGGTCTCGTTGGTAGTCGTCTCGCTCACCCGAAACACCAGCGGCGACCCTTCCGCCCTCTCCACCAGCAGGAACCTGATCGCCTTGTGCGGTCTGGCCGCAATCTCGGCGACCGTCGGTGCGATGGCGGGCGTCTTGAACATGGTCCCGTCCTTCCGTTGGTTCGCCGACGGCTCCGAACCGACCCGCGCTCAACAGCGCGCGGCCATGCGCATAGCCCCCCGCCAAACCGTCGTCCAGTTCGGTATCTGGGTCGCCTGCGGGGCGGTATTTGTCGTGGTCAACCTACGTGCCGGGGCCGCCGTCGCGTTGGTGATCGGTACCGCCATTCTGTTCGGCGGTGCCGCCACCGCCTCGATGGGCTACCTGATAACTCAACGGGTCCTGCGGCCCATCCTTGCGGCATCGATGAAGACCGCAACACCGACCGGCGCAATGCCGGGTGTGCTTGCACGCCTGATGATTACGTGGATTCTCTTCAGCGCGTTGCCCACCGCCGGGATTGCGTTGATCGCCCTCTCACGCTCCAACGGCTGGCTCGTACGGAAGTCAGCGCCGATCGAGACGCCGATTGTGGTGCTCGCCGCGGTATCGCTCGCGTTGGGATTGCGGGCGATGATCCTGGTTGCACGGTCGATCTCGGACCCCGTTCGTCAAGTCGTCGTCGCGATGACCGAGGTGGAACACGGTGACGCCGGCGCGCTCGTCGAGGTTTACGAGCCCTCCGAAATCGGGCGACTCCAGGTTGGGTTCAACCGGATGGTGGCGGGACTTCAGGAGCGTGAACGGCTGCGGGACCTCTTCGGGCGCCACGTTGGTGCCGACGTGGCGCGCCAGGCACTCGAACAGGACGGTTCCCTCTCGGGTGAGGTTCGAGACGTCGCCATACTCTTCATCGATCTGGTGGGGTCCACAGCGATTGCCGCCTCCCGGCCGCCAGGGGAAGTGGCGGAGATCCTGAACGACTTCTTCCGCATAGTGGTTGCTGCCGTGCATGATCGGCGCGGCCTGATCAACAAGTTCGAAGGTGACGCCGTCCTGG
Organism: Mycobacterium conspicuum; assembly: GCF_010730195.1. Taxonomy (NCBI): domain Bacteria; kingdom Bacillati; phylum Actinomycetota; class Actinomycetes; order Mycobacteriales; family Mycobacteriaceae; genus Mycobacterium; species Mycobacterium conspicuum. The sequence continues at coordinate 1,336,782 of NZ_AP022613.1, read as the reverse complement.
CGGTGTTTGGGGCACCCATCGGTATCGATGAACCGACGTCGGCGGCGCTCGCGACGGCTCGTGTCCTCGGAACGGAACTGAGGAAGCTGCCACTCGTGGACTTCGGCATCGGGGTGACCGCCGGTGCGGTGTTCGCGGGCAATATCGGCGCGGAGAACCGCTACGAATACACGGTGGTCGGAGACGCCGTCAACGAGGCCGCGCGCTTGGCCGATCATGCCAAGAAGTGGGGCTCCAGAATCTTGGCGTCCGGCAATGCACTTGCCGGCGCCGACACCCGGGAACGGAAGCACTGGGTGACGCGGGGGTTCGCTACGCTTCGGGGCCGATCGGCGATTACCGAGCTGGCAGAACCGTTGCTGAACGACTGAGACTATTTCGGGGGCATCCTGATCCCGCCGTCCACCCGGATAACCTCAGCATTCATGTAGGAGTTGGTCACCAGTTCGACAACCATCGAGGCCAACTCTTCGGGATCGCCCAGGCGGTGTGGGAACAGCACGGACTCGCCCAACTTCGCCTTGAAGGCTTCTGACCCCTCCCCCTCACCGTAGATCGGGGTGTCGATCAGGCCGGGCGCGATGGTGTTGACCCGGATCCCGACCGCGGAGAGGTCACGCGCAACCGGCAGCGTCATGCCCACGACGCCGCCCTTGGACGACGAGTACGCGGCTTGTCCGATCTGTCCGTCGAAGGCGGCAACGCTGGCCATCGACACGATCGCGCCACGCTCGCCGCCGGCCAGCGGCTCGGTGCGGCCCATCGCGGTTGCGGCCAACCGGATACAGTCGAAGGTGCCGATCAGGTTGATGGCGATGACCTTCTTGTAGGCGTCGAGGTTGTGCGCCGAATCGAACTGACCGTCTTTGCCGATCGTGCGCTGTGCCCAGCCGATGCCGGCGGAGTTGACCAGAACGCGCAGCGGCCCGAGGTCGACTGCCTCATTCACGGCCGCCTCGATCTGCGCCGTATCAGTGACATCGACGCTGACGAACGTGCCACCGATACTTTCGGCAAGCTCTGCCCCGCGGTCTGCCTGCAGATCGGCGACGACAACCTTCGCGCCCCGCGCGGCTAACAGGCGGGCAGATGCCGCGCCGATGCCCGACGCGCCACCGGTGACTATTGCGCTAGCTCCGTTGATTTCCACGACGACAGGTTAGCTAACCGGGCCACCGGCCGGGACGAGGTCGGCGACCAAAGCGCACCCGCTCGACCGGCTGCGGAACGTCTCGGTCATGCCGACCGGCGCGTTCGGGGCCGCGGCCGCCGCGAGGGCCTGCGCCTTGAAGACCCGCGCCGCCGCGCTCAAATGATGCCGCACCGAATCCGTGGTTTCGTCGAGTTCCGCCGACCGTGCTTCACCCCACAGCGTCACCTCGGTCAGCTCGCGACCAAGTGCCTTCAGCACACCCCTGCGCACGCGCAGGTCGCTGCCGAATAGATCACTCGCGACCGCGAGGGCCTGCGGACGCGGACGGTCGTCCCGCGATATGAAGGCGGCGTCGAGGCTGAGGGTCTGGGTTCCGAGGATCTGCAACGGCCGCACGTCGGAGTGGTCGGCGACGAAAACAGTAACGTCCCACCCGGCCATCACCCGGTCGAACAACCACCCGCCGGCGTGGGTCACCACCTCGAGCACGCTCGGGGCAACGACATCGAGCCGATATCTGATATTCAGCCCGTCGGCGCCAGGTCGTGCGCGATCGACCCCGCGTGCTGCTTGAACACCCGGATCAATGGTGCCTAGGGATTGAGCGGTCATTTAGTTTCCATTCCGTTGATAGAGACCTCACTGTGGGCTGGCGCAGAGGTGGAGCTGAGCGTGCCGGCGAACCAGCAGGCTGTCCACCCACCGCGGGGGGCGGACCGGGTCGATCCAGAAGTCGCGGGTTTGCTCGAGGATTGCGGTGAGCACCGCGCGGGCCTCGATGCGCGCGAGCGCGGCGCCGACGCAGAAATGGATGCCGTGCCCGAACGCGAGATGGCGTTTAGGGGAATCGCGCGCCAGGTCGATTTCGTCCGGGTGGTCGAACTGCGCGGGATCTCGGTTCCCAGCCGCGAAGAAGAGCAAGACCGTGGAACCCGAGGCGATGTGGACGCCACCCAGCGTGGTGTCGTGCGGGACGCTGCGCATCATTTGCCGAAACGGCGACTCGAGCCGCAGGGCCTCCTCAACGAATACATCGATGTCCTCCGGCTTTTCACGCAGCCGCTGCTGCAACTCGGGATTTTCGGCGAGCATCCGGACCGCATTGCCCAGCAGGCTGGTCGTGGATTCCCCGCCGGCGCTCAACAGGGTGTGCAGGATGATGCTGGACTCGCCCATCTGCAGGTTGCCGGCGTCCAGCGCCCGGCGCACGGCTAGCAAGATCCCCTCGTCTGCGCCCTCTTCGGTGTGCGCGATCTGGTCGGCGATCCACGCCTCGACTGTCTCGGTGCGGGCGACGAGCGCGTTCAGCTGATCCAGCGACATCGTGCCGCCAATCATCGTGGTGGTCTCGAATGCCGCTTCCAGCAGCTGCATCGGGTCGATATCGCGGAAGCCGATCAGCCTGGCCACCACCGTGATTGGCACGACGTTGCCGATCGTCGCCATGAAGTCGAACCCGTCGTCACTCAGGGCCAGCTTGATGGCGGACGCGGACAGCGCGCGGATGTCGTCCTCCAGGGAGCGCATCCGCCGTGCCACCAGTTCCGGGAAGACTGCGCGCCGATGCACCGTGTGCACGGGAGGGTCCGCGGTCGCCAGTGTCGGCATGGCCGCCGCACCGAAGTCAAGGCGGGCGGGCAACCCGTCCCGGTCGCGGTGCAGCAGACAATGCATGGTGGAGGAGAAGTCCTCGGGCCGCGCCACGGCCTCCGACAACAGCTCGAAGGTACTGACCGCGACGATGTCCGTGCCGGGCACCACCCAGACCGGTGCCTGCTTCCTCAGCGTCGCGTAGAAGTCGTAGGGGTCCTGCAGGACCGCCGGGTCCAACAGCATCGAGGCCGTCAACATGGTCATCGGCCCGCGTTCACCGTGGTGTCCCCTGCACTAAGAGACCCACGCCAGTTCGATCCGTTGCCACCCGTTGAGCAGTGCCGTCGGATTGCGTTGCAGTGGCGCGCCGGTCAATTTCAGGCGGTCAAGGTAGGGCAGTAACCCGCCGATGGCCGTCCGCGCTTCCTGACCGGCCAGATGAGCGCCCAGACAAAAGTGGATGCCGTGGCCGAACGAGAGGTTCTTGGTGGCGGGACGGGTGATCAGAAATCGGTCCGGGTCCTCGAAGCGCCGGGGATCGCGATTGGCGGCGGCCATATGCAGCGCGACGATGGCACCCTTCGGGATCGTCGTTCCGGCAACCTCGGTCTCTTCGGTCGCCTCACGAAACGCGAACTGGATCGGCGCCGTAAGCCGATTCGCTTCGTCGACCGCATTGGGCAGCAATGACGGATCGTCGAGCAATAGTTGGAGCTGATCGGGGTTGGCGAGCAGTTCGACCACGGTGTTGCCGATGAGGTTGGTAGTCGTCTCGTTGCCGGCGACCATGATGGTGATCGCCATCATCAACGTTTCGACGGTGCTCAGCGACTCGTTGTCGATCGCCCCGACCATCGCGCTGACCAGGTCACTCCTCGGCTCCACGCGCCGCGCTTCGATCAACGGCACAAAGTATGTGCCGAACTCCTTGACGGTGCTCAGCATCAGCTCGTTGCGTTCGACGGGACTGCTGAACACGCCGCCGGCAGCGGCGGCGAACGCGTCGGACCAGCGCTTGGCGCGGCCGTACTCGCTTCGGTCAATGCCGAGAATGTGACAGATCATCTCCACCGGCAACGGGACGGCCAGCCGCTCGACAAGATCGAAGCTGGGCAGGTCGCGGATGCCGCTCAGGCAGCGGTCGACGATCTCGCTGATCGCGGTGGCCATCTCTTTGATTCGCGGCGGCGTGAACCCCCTGCTCACTATCCTGCGCATCCGGGTGTGTTGGGGCGGGTCCGCGGCGGCGATGGTCTTCGCGGACGCCATCTCGTTCAAATCGACGGGGATCCCCGCGGTCAGGGCCATGAGTCGCTCGATGACCTCGGGTTTCATCTCGGCATCCGGCGGCGGCGAATCCCCTTCATAGGGGTTGGGGCGCGACGAGAACGCAGCAGGGTTCGACTGCACGGCCTTCACGTCATCAAATCGGGATATCACCCAGATGTTCGAACTGGTCCGGTAGACGGGAAATCGCTCTCGCAGCGCCGCGTAAAGCTCTGGCAACCGCTCAGGCGGACCGGGACTGAACGGCTCGAACTCCAACACTCTTCCGTCGGCCGACAATGTCTCTCCTGTTCACTGGCGAATGCCGCAAGCCGTTGTCTCGCACACCGGACGGCGGCTCCCCCGGCACAGAGTATGTTCGTCATAGTAGGACGTGATTTGCGTATGAAGCAAGGATCGGTAGAGTTTTAGAGCACCTAACGTCATCAGCCGCTGGGGTCGCTCACGGGTGCAGGCGTCGATGAGGAGATGAGATGGTGTTCGCTACTCGCGTCGCGAAGGCGGTGGTCGCCCTGGCGAAGGGCGTCGAAAGCGCCGCGCCACCGCGCCAGGTAACGATCTATCGGACGCCGGTGGCGTTGCTAGGCCCGCGGATCTGGGCCGTGACCGTGGTGAATCACGGCAGCTCTTTAGCCGTCGACCTGCAGGTCTCCGTGGACGCGGTCGACTCCAGGGGCCACGGTGTGCCGGGCGGGGCCACACGCTCCACCCAGACCGTCGCCGATGTCTTCGCCAGGCTGAGCGCCGGTCGCTGGCCAGACGCGCATCACCCACTGCTCGAACCGGGCGGGGTGTTACCAACTCGGCGGCCGGCATTCCTGGCCAACCGGATGGACCTTATTGCTGCCCACAATGCGGTGAACTTCCCGCGCTGGCTACGGCCAAACCAACACGCTTCCGCCCTTTACCGGTTGGAATCCAACGCATCTCTGAACGTGCGGATCCAATACGAGGACGAGACGGGCACGGTGTGGTCCAGGGCGAACGATGCAGAGCGCGAGAGGGTTTCGTCGATATCGCCCGGCCGCCGTTCAGTAGACCGGCGATAAGGCTCGCGTCGTGACGTCAAGGACCTTTAGGCCCCCCAATATCCCGCCCTACGAGGTGGTCGGTGGTTGGGCGGATCTGTCCGCGGTGCCGGGCGCCTCGTCCTGTTGGGTGCACAACGCCATCGCCGCCACCGACGACGGGGAGATAATCGGTTTCCACGCCGGACAACTCGTCGCGTTCGACACCGAAGGCCATCTGCTCCGCGTGGCCGAGACGGGCCTCACCGAAGGTCACGGCATCACCCTCGTCCGCGAGGGCGATGACGAGTTCCTCTGGGTGAGCGATCCCGGATTCGTGTTCAGCTGCGGCGCCGACGACGGCGACCCCGACTGGGCTCCCTTGTTCGGCAAGGGAGTCCACTGCCAGACCCAGGCACCCCGCGTGGTGAAGATGACCCTGGACGGTCAGATCCGTTCCGAGTTGCCTATCCCCCCGCGGGATCCGGAAATCCCGGCCGGTCCGATGGGGCCGTACTGCCCGTGTGGATGTGCCGTGGACGAGGAGCGGTTCGGCGGACAAGGCGACGTCTGGGTGGCGGACGGGTACGGGTCGGGCGTCGTGCACCGCTTCGACAAGCATGGGAACCATCGCTCCACGCTGACCGGCGACGAAGCCGGCCAACGACTGGCGTGCCCGCACGCAATCTTCATCGATCGCCGCAAAACGGCCCCGGAGCTCTATATCGCCGACCGGGTCAGCACCCGCGTGCTCGTCTACGATCTCGACGGCCGCTACCTGCGGAGCTTCGGTGAGCAGATCCTCCACAGCCCCAGCGATTTTGCGCAGTGGGGCGACCTGCTGGTCGTCGCCGAGCTCTATGGGCGAGTGGCCGTACTCGATCCCGAGGACCAGCTGCTCGGGTACATCGGCGACGACCCGGCCGCGGTCCAAGGGTGGCCGTCCCGGCCGGGATGGCCCAATGCGCTAACCGATCACGGGCGCACCGAGCGACCCCACCTGCCCCGGCACGATCGCTTCAATTCCCCGCACGCTGTCGCAACGGACGCCGACGGAAACCTCTATGTGTCCGAATGGTTGTTGGGCGGGCGTTACACGAAGCTCACCGTCCTCCGCTGAGGCGACGGTGCGAGCTAGATCCGTTCGACGACCAACGCGGAGCCCATCCCTCCCCCGGCGCACATCGCCACCACCCCGATGCGCGAATCACGGCGTGCGAGTTCATGAACGATCGACACCACCATCCGGGCGCCCGTCGCCGCGATCGGGTGACCGAGGCTGATGCCGCTGCCGTTCACGTTCACGACTGACTCGTCCAAGCCGAGGTCACGCGTGCACGCCACGGCCATCGTGGCGAACGCCTCGTTGATCTCGAAGAGGTCCACGTCGCCCAATGTGAGACCACTGCGCTTGAGCGCCAACGGGATTGCGGTCACCGGGGCCATACCGGTGTGCTCGACCGGCACGCCGACGGATGCCCAGCCCCGGATTCGTGCCAGCGGTGCCAGGCCGCGACTGGCCGCGAAATCGGGGCTGGCGATCACCAGAGCGGCGGCGGCATCGTTGATGCCTGCGGAGTTTCCAGCGGTGACAACGGCATCCGGCATCTCCGGGTGGAGGACCTTCAGCCCGGCGAGCGTTTCGGGGGTGGTGTCCCGCGGGTGCTCGTCGGTATCAAACAGGACTTCGCCGTGGTTGAGGGGGACGGCGACGATCTCGTCGTCGAAGTACCCCTTGGCAATCGCGTTGAGCGCTCGCTGCTGTGAGCGTGCGGACCAGGCGTCGGCTTGCTCGCGGGTGACGTGGTGTAGTCGGGCGGTGTTCTCGCCGATGGTGACCGACATGTCGAAGGCCGGCACGCCCGGGGCGTCGGGGTGGCTCTGCGGCGACCATCGGCTGGGTTCCTCAGCACCGGGCAGCACTTTTGTCAGCCGCGGCATTGTGCTCGCGCTTTCCGTCCCGCCGGCAACGATCGCGTCTGCCATGCCGGCCATGATGGTGGCGGCCGCCAACTGCACGGCGGTGGCGCCCGAGGCGCAGTGCCGATTGATCGCCACCCCGGGCACGTTGGTCATGCCGAGGCGCACCGCGATGTTGCGGCCGATCACCCCTCCGCCCTGCAGGGACTCCGCCAGAAACAGGTCGTCGAGGTCTGCTACCGGGAGCTGTGACCGTTCGACGGCCGCAGTGACGGCGACCTCGGCGAGCTCGTAGGCGTCCACTGATGTCAGGGATCCCTTGCGGGCCCGCCCGATTGGCGTTCTAGCGGCCGAGAGGATGAGCGCGTCAGACATCGTTGTCGCTTCCGTCGAAGGTTTCCAGCAGTGTCAGAACAGTCACCGACCGCATCCGTCAGTCCGACGCCGGTAGCGCATTGGGCGCCTTGGTGGTGAGCTGCCGCCCGTCGGCGCTGAGTACACCCCGTCCGGCCTTGGTGCACAACACTTCTAGCCCGCTCTCGGTGTCGACGTAGCGCTTACCGAGCACGGTGTCCTTCTCGGCGGTCGACGCGCCCGAGGCCCCCGCCGTCGGGTTCTGTGTCATCGGTTACCTTTCGAGCGACGCAGCGGAATGTTCAGGTCCAGAAGTTGTACAGGGTGCGGGCGTTGAGCTCGACGATCTTGCGTGCTTCGTCGTCGGGCACGTCGACCAGGTGCTCGGCGAGCAGCTTGCGGGTGTGCGGCCAGTTGGAATCCGAGTGTGGGTAGTCGCTTTCGAACATGATGTTGTCGACGCCGATGCGGTGACGCTGCTCGATCCCGGACTGGTCGGAGATGAAGCACCCATAGATGTGCTCACGGAACAGCTCCGAGGGCAGCTTGTCGGCGTTGATGTTGCACCAGTACTTGTGCCGGCCGAACGAGTAGTCGACGCGTTCCAACAGGTAGGGCATCCATCCGATACCGCCCTCGGACAGCGCGACCTTGAGTTTGGGGAACTTGTAGAACACCTCCGACATCAGCAGGTCGACGGTGGCCATCATCGAGTTCAACCCGAACAACGCGATGCCGATGAACAGGTCGCCGTCGGGGGCGAGGCCCTGCGGCATGCCACCGGAGCCGAAGTGCATGGACAGCGGCAGTCCGGCTTCCTCGCAGACGCGCAGCAGCGGATCCCAATGGTCGGTGTGAAACGACGGCAGTCCGATCTTGTGCGGCGCCTCGATGAAGGAGATGGACTTCGCGCCCTTGGCTGCGGTGCGCTCGACTTCGGCGACCGAGGCCTCGATGTCCCAGAACGGGACCATCATCAGGGGGATCTGGCGCGCGGGAGCATAGGCGCACCATTCATCGAGGATGAAGTCGTTGTAGGCGCTGATGCACAGCTTGGCGAAGTCCTTGTCGTTGGCCTTATGGAAGGTGCTGCCGGCGAACCCGCCAAAGTTGGGAAAGCACAGCTGGGCCCATACGCCCTCGATGTCCATGTCCTTGATGCGGTCGGCGATCTCATGACACCCCGGCAGCATGTCGTCGTAGCTTCGCGGGTCCATCCCGAAGTCGCGGGGATGCTTGCCGGCGACGGCGTTGAGGGCAAAGTTGCCCGACTGGCTGCCCTCATAGAGCCAGGTGTCGTTGCCGTCGGGCAACTTGACGATGCGCGGAGCCACCTCGGCGTACTTGGCGGGCACGCGGTCCAGCCAGACGCGGGGGTGCTCGATGACGTGGTCGTCGACGGAAATGATCTTGGCGTCGTCGGGCAACATGGGGATTCCCTTCTGGAAGACCGGTACGCGAGCGATCACATAGTCCGTGATCCGACCTCTCCCCAGAGTAGAACGATAAGTTCGATTTCTGCAATGCAGGTGTGCCATTGTTGGAGCCGATGACCCTCGCGGTCAGTCCGCAATTATCCGTGAGGCCGCTGACTCCATCGCTAACGGCGGTTCCCGAAGGAGGCCGCCTAGGACGTCGTCGTCGATCAGATCGAAGACTGGGGGTGCTGCTGCCGCGCACAACGCGTGGGCTTCACGCAGGCCTGGTCGGCGATCAGCTTAACGCACCGTGTAGACGGTCACATTCTTTTTGTGACAACCTAGGTCTCTCGTATTGCGTAGCATAAGTTACTTCCGTGGCACACTTCCGTCTGTTGAATCATGCGTCAGGCGGCTGGGCCGGTAGCGATTCCACCCTGAGAGGACCCCGATAACTGTGGACAACGTTCTGGTGATCACAGGAGGTGCGGGCGGGATGGGAATGGCCTGCGCCCGTGCACTGGCCAGCCGCGGGCGTCTCCTCCTCGTAGACGTGCGCGAGGACCTACTCGACCAGGCGCGCAAGGCCCTGAGCGCGCACGGGACGCACGTCGAGACGCTGCGCTGCGACATCACCTCCCCGGCTGATGTCGCCGCGGTCGCCGATCGGGTACACGAGCTTGGCCGTCTACGCTGCCTCGTGCACACCGCGGGTGTCTCGCCGGAAATGGCCGACGCGGCCACGGTGCTCGACGTGGACCTGGCCGGATCGGTGCGCATCACCGACGCCTTGTTCCCTTTGGTTAACCCCGGCAGCTCCGCGATCCTGATCGGATCGATCGCCGGATATAGCGACGTCCCCGCCGCCGTGGAACCGTTGCTCGACGACCCGCTTGCCGATGGCTTCCTGGCCGCGGTCGAACAGGCCATGGGCGACGCCCTCGACAGTGCCACGGCCTACGTCCTGGCCAAACGCGGCGTGACCCGTCTGGCCGAACGCCTCGCCACGCCGTGGGGCAAAAGGGGCGGCCGCACGGTCGCGATCTCGCCCGGCCTGATCGACACGCCGATGGGCAGGCTGGAACTGGATCGTCAGGAGATCATCCCGGTGATGATCGAGGTGACCCCGGTCAAGCGCCCGGACCGGCCGCTGCCGGGGCGCCCAGAGGACATCGCCGCCGCGGTGGCCTTCCTGGAATCCGACGCCGCAGCGTTCATCTCCGGCTGCGACATTCGAGTCGACGGTGGACTCGTGGGGGCGGGCAAGCACCTGATGGGTGTCGGCGGATGACGGAGACCAATTCCGTGTGGATCGACCCGGAGATCTGTGAAAGTGTGCGCGGATTCCCCGATTTCGACTTCTCGCTCGACGCACTTCCGGCCATGCGCAGCGGGTCGATGTTCGAGCCGCAGTCGGCACCGGACGTCGAGCGCGTCGAGCTGGCCACGGAACGCGGCGGCGTCGCGCTGTCGGTGCTGCGACCCGTCGAATCCGCGGCCGAGCCGCCCGTCCTGTTCTGGATGCACGGCGGGGGGATGGTGATCGGCAACCGGCACATGGACGATGCGCGCCTGATCGAGTGGTGCCGCTCGTTGGGTTGCGTCTGCGTCAGCGTCGAATACCGGCTGGCGCCCGAATCGCCTTATCCCACACCGCTGGACGACTGCGAGGCCGGGCTGCGCTTCGTCGTCGAGCACGCCGATGATCTGCGCATCGACGCGCGACGGGTCGGGGTCGGCGGACGCAGTGCCGGTGGGGCACTCGCCGCGGGTCTGGCCATGCGGTGGCGTGACCACGCGAACGCCCCGCTCGCTTTCCTATACCTGGAGTATCCGATGCTCGATGACCGCGGCCTCACCCCGTCGAGCCAACTCGACGGCTTGCCGATATGGTCCCGCGAATCCAACACGTTCGGCTGGCGCAGTTATCTCGGCGACCGGTACGGCACGGACCACGTGCCGGGGGATGCGGCACCGGCGCGGGCGACCGAATTGGGCGGCCTGCCATCGACATTCATCGGCATCGGCACGGCGGACTGCCTGCGCGACGAGTCGATCGATTTCGCCGCGCGGCTGTGCCGGGCGGCGGTACCCACCGAACTGCACGTCTACGCCGGCGCCGTGCACGGCTTCGACATGTTCGCCGACACCTCGGTCGCCCGGACCGCAGCGCGCGACAGCGCGGACTGGCTGGCTCGCCAGTTCGGCTTGCCCACGGTCAACTCTTAGGCGGTAGCCGCTTCCAGCGCCGCCGCGAGTCGCTCGTGGTGCAAATAGGGATCGCCGAACAGGACCTGGTTCGCCTTGGCCCGGCGGTGATAAAGATGCAGGTCGTGTTCCCAGGTGAAGCCGATACCGCCGTGCACCTGAAGAGCTTCACTCGTCAGAGCGGCGATCGCCGACGACGTGTAAGCCTTCGCGACGCTGGCGGCTTCCTCGGCGTCGTCCGCATCGGCCGCCACCGACATCGCGGCGTAGTAGGTGGCGGCCTTCGAGGCTTGCAGCCACATTCGCATCGTTGCGCATTTGTGTTTGACGGCCTGGAAGCTGCCGATGGCGCGCCCGAACTGGACCCGCAGCTTTGCGTACTGAACGGTCATCTCCAGCACGGCCTCGCCGACGCCGATGTCGTCGGCGCTGACAAGCACAGCGCCGCAACGGTTCTGGTGTGCGAGCGCGGCTTCGGCAGCTTCGCCGACGTACAGCAGCGCCGAAGGCGCCACCACCACATCCTCCAGGGCAACCTCGTCGAGGCGCCTGGTGATGTCGAGGGTGCGCTGTCGGCGCACAAGCAGTCCTGGGGCCCGCCGGTCGACAAGGAACTGCGCCAGGCGGCCTCCGAGGCGCGTGGTGACCAAGATCCAGCGAGCGTTATCGGCGTCTTGCACGGCGGTCTTGATGCCCTCCAGCCGGTAGCCGTCGGCGTGGTCACGGGCTGCCGTGCAAATGGCGTCGGCTTCCCACGGCTGGCGCGCCTCGGCGAATGCCCATCCTGCGACGGCCTCGCCGCCGGCCAGTAGCGGCAGTACCTGCGAGCACAGGTCGTCACGTCCCGATTGTGAGATCGCCACAGCCGCAAGGGTGTTGCCGATGAGTGGCCCCGGCTGCACCGTCCTGCCGTGTTCTTCGGCGATCAGGGCGACGTCCACCAGATCGCGCCCCAGACCGTCGTATTCCTCGGCGATAAGCAATCCCGCCCACCCCAGTTCCGCGCCGCGCTGCCAGACGCGCTCGTCGTAGCCGCGGTCATCATCGGAATCGGCGAGTTCGCGCACGCGGCTGATCGGCGATTCGCGTGCCAGCAATTTGCGGCTGCTTTCGACGAGCATCCGTTGTTCGTCACTCACGGTGAAATCCACGACTTACCTCCGAAGACGTCAGGAACCGCGCGGTTCCCTGGGCAATCCGAGCGAGCGCTCGGCGATGATGTTGCGCAACACCTCGTTGGTGCCACCGGCGATCGTCAGAGCTCGCGAATACAGGAACGCGTCCTGCCACCAACCGCCGGCGATCGCCTCGGGGTCGTCGTCGGTGAGCAGCGCGTCGGTGCCTTGGAGTCCGAGTCCGAACTCGGTGAGCGCGAGATTGCTTTCGCTGTAGAGCACCTTGGCCAAAGGGGCGTCGCCGGGATCGGCCTCGCCACTCAACGCGCGCGACAGGTTGTATTGGCCCAGCCGAACGTTGACCCGCGCGGCCGCGTAGAGCCGGCCGATGTCTTGGCGGACCGCATCGTTGTCCAGCGCGGCGCGGGATCCGCGCCGCAGTGACCGCGCCATCGTTACCGCATCGCGCACCGCGCGCAGCATGACGATGCCCGCGGTGCCCACACTGGAGCGCTCCTCGACGAGGCTGGTGGTGGCGACCTTCCAGCCTTCGTCGACTTCGCCGAGCACGTTGTCCTTCGGTATCCGGACGCCGTCGAAGAAGACTTCGTTGAAGTCACTGGTGCCGGTGATCTCGCGGAGCGGCCGCACGTCGACGCCCGGACTGGTCATGTCCAGGATGAACGCGGTGATGCCCGCGTGCTTGGGAACATCGGGGTTGGTTCGAGCCAACAGGTAGCCGAGCTGGGCGTGTTGGCCGTTCGTGGTCCAGACCTTTTGGCCGTCGACGACGAAGTCATCGCCGTCGCGACGCGCGCGGGTGGACAGGCCGGCCAGGTCGCTGCCCGCGCTGGGCTCGCTGAACAGCTGGCACCAGATGTCCTCGCCGGTCCGGATCCGGGGCAGGTAGCGCTGCTGCTGGTCGTGGCGCCCGCAGTGGATGAGGGCCGCGGCCGCCAGCAGGCCGGCGCCGATCGGCGTGGGCACCCGCGCCCGCGCCATCTCCTCACCCACGACGGTCGCGCGGAGCGCGTCCTTGGCGCCGACACCGCCCCATTCGGAGGGCCAGTCAGCACCCACGTATCCGGCTTCGAAAAGCCGGGCGGTCCATGACCGGAGGGCGGGGATGTCCTCGGCTTCGGGTGCGCGGGTCCCAGCTCTGCCCTTCGTGCGCACCGCTGGGCGGTGTTTCTCGAGGAAACCTCTGACCTCCGCGCGGAACTGATCGATCTCAGGATCCTGTTCCAGCTTCATACGTCCGTCCTTCGCATCAGTGCGCCCGTCGCAGCAGCAATGCGCCCCCGGGGGTGCCGCCGCCGGTGGTGACGACCGCAACCCGGGCGTCGGCGACCTGGCGCTCGGCCGCCTCGCCGCGCAATTGCGCGATGGCCTCGGCCACGAAGCCGAAGCCGTGGGTCCGTCCCGCCGACAGCTGACCGCCATGGGTATTCAGCGGTAACTTCCCGTCCAGCGCGATCGTCCTTCCGCCGTCGAGGAAATCCGCGGCCTCTCCGAGACCGCAGAAGCCGAGCGCCTCCAGCCACGACACGGCGTTGAAGGTGAATCCGTCGTAAAGCTCGGCGACGTCGACATCGTCGGGCCGCAGGCTGGTTCTGGTCCACAGATGCGCGGCGGGTCCAAAGACCTGCGGCTCGTGCGTGAGAGTGTCCTGGTCCCAAGAGATTCGGTCGAGCACCTGGGTGCCGACCGCTTCGACCAGCACCGCGGGTTTCGGTCGGTCCGCTGCCGTGTCGATCGACGACACGATCACGGCGATCGCCCCGTCGCACGGCACGTCGCAGTCGTAGAGGCCGAACGGCGAGCTGATCATCCGCGCCGACAAATAATCGTCCAGGGTGAGAGGGTCGCGGTAGATCGCGGCCGGATTTCGCGACGCGTTCGCGCGCGCGGTCAGGGCGATGGGTGCCAACGTCGAGGCGCGGTCGCCGCCGTAGCGCCAAAAGTAGTGTGAGGCGTTGACCCCGATCCAGTTGGCGGCCGACATGGCGCCGAACGGTGCCCGCCATTCGAACATGCCCGACGCCCGGCCCGCCCCGGCCGCGGACTTCGCGCGCCTGGCGAGGGTCGTGTGCGTCGATTCCCACACGGTCCGAAAACACAACACATGCCGGCACAGCCCGGCCGCGACGGCGAGCATGGCGGACACGACACTGCCGCTGGGCCCGGGCACTTCAGCCCCGCCGCAGATCCAGGTGGGTCGAATGCGCAGCGCCTCCTCGACGGCGGTGACCCCGCCCTCCGACATCCCGCCGGCGAGTCCTCCCGGATAGGTGGCCAGGCCGTCGATGTCGGCCAGGCTCAGCCCCGCGTCCGCGACGGCGCGCAGGCACGCCGTCATTGTCAGTGACAGCGGATCTACCATCAGGCGACGCCCGATCGTCGAGCTGCCGACCCCGGTGAGCGCCACCTTGTCTTCGAATTTGTGGGGCGACGACATGGGCCGCACGTGGGAAGTTAGGTCACCCGGGCCTGGGACCGGTCCGGGCCCGGATGCCTCGGAATCCGGTTCGAACAGTGGGATCCAGATGTCGTCGTGCGGCTCGAACACCACCTTGACCCGCAGGCCGATGGCGACGTCGTCGGGTTCGCAGCCAACGATGTTCGTGGTGAGCCGGGCCGAGGGGTCTTCGGCGATGGCGACCACGGCGACGACGTAGGGCGGCGGGAAGCCCGGCAGCCACTGCTGGTGGTTCACGGTGAAACCGGCGACCGTGGCGCGTCCGGATACGGGCGTCATCGCCACCTCGATGCTGCGGCACTGCGGACAGATCGGGCTCGGTGGGTGGTGGAATCGGCTGCACGATTGGCATTGGGCGACCCTGAGCCGGCCGTCGGCTCCGCTGGTCCAGAACGACTCGGTGCTGATGCTCGCGTGGGGCAAGGGACGCGCAACCGGCTCGGCGTGCCCGCGCACTGTCATCGCACCTCCGGGTCGCAACCGACGAATAAACAACACGAACCGTAGCAGATTACGAATATTAGATCCGCCGTTATGGTAGAGGGAGACTCTACTTATGTGTACTGTGATGACCTCGTAACACGACAATCCGTCATCGCAGCAGACAGGGGTTCGCGTGAGGGTCAAGGACAGCGCCGCCGTGGTCGTTGGAGGCGCCTCGGGCATGGGACGGGCGACCGCCGAGCGGCTGGCCGAGCGTGGCGCAAAGGTCGCCGTGCTGGACCTACCGAGGTCGGACGGAGCCGCCGTGGTCAGGGAACTGGGCGCCGGTGCGTCGTTTCACCCATGCGACGCGACCGATTGCGACGGCGCGGAGGCCGCGTTAGCGGAGGCCGTCGAAAACCTGGGTGCCCTGCACATCGCCGTCAACACGGCCGGGGGCGGGGTATCGGCGCGAACGCTGTCCAAGAGCGGACCACACCCTTTGGACGCCTTTCGGTCGGTGATCGAGCTCAACCTGATCGCCACCTTCAACCTGAACCGGTTACAGGCTTGGCACATGAGCCGAAATGAGCCCGTCGACGACGAACGCGGCGTCATCGTCAACACGTCCTCGATTGCCGCGTTCGAAGGGCAGATCGGCCAGGTCGCCTACAGCGCCGCCAAGGCCGCGATCGCCGGCATGAGTTTGACGATGGCACGTGATCTCGGCAGCCTCGGCATCCGGGTCACCGCCGTCGCGCCTAGCCTGTTCGCGACCGGGATCACATCGCGGATTCCGGAGAAAATGGCTGGTGAGCTGACCCGCGACGCGGCCTTCCCGCGTCGGATGGGAAAGCCCGACGAGTACGCCTCCTTGGCGCTGTCCATTGTCGAGAACCAGATGCTCAACGGGTCGACCATCCGACTCGACGCCGGCCAACGGTTCGCGCCGAAGTAGCCGGTGACCATCGTGGACCTTGGATTCGCCGACGCGACCGCGGTGATTGCCGGGGGCACCCGCGGCATCGGACTTGCGACCGCATTGTGCCTGGCCGAACAGGGCGCCCGGGTCGGCGTCATCGGCAGGAACGAAGCCCGGCTGACGGAGACCGCAGCGAAATTGGCAGCCGCCGGCAGTCCGGAGGTGCTGCCGTTGAACGCGGATCTGGGCTCGGCGTCGGACGTCGAGGCCATCTTCGCGACGGTTGGTGTGCGGTGGGGCGCACTCAACGTGCTGGTCAATGCCGCCGGTCCAACGGGGGCCGGTTGCTTCGAGGACCTTGGCGACGCGCAGTGGACAGCGGCGTTCGACGATGGGGTGTTGTGCGCAGTGCGCTGCGTGCGTGCGGCGTTGCCGCTGCTGCGAGCCGCGGAGTGGGCCCGGGTGGTGAACGTGACGGCGATGTCGGTGCAGCACCAGTCGGCGGGGTTGGTGAGCTACACCGCGGCAAAGAGCGCGCTACTGAGCGTGACGAAGAACCTCGCCCGCAGTCTGGCGAGCGACGCCATCTTGGTCAACGCCGTCGCCCCGGGGCCGATCCTCACCGATTGGGCGCGACCGGTGCTCGCCTCCGCCGGGATTGCGACGGATGACCCAGTGGGTGCCTTCGCATTGCTGGGGCGCGGCCACGGCATGTCGGTGGACCTGGGTCGGCTCGGGCTGCCTCACGAGGTTGCCGCGGTCATCGCGTTCTGCGCCTCACCCGACAACACGTACATGACCGGAGCCCACATCAACGTCGACGGTGGCAGCGACTTCCTCTGAGGGCGTTGCCTTCTCAGTGTGTCACCGCCGTGGACGGCTGCGCGGCAACCCCAGCCGGTTCTCCACGATGAGGCTGCGCAGCACCTCGCTGGATCCACCGTAGATTGTTGTCGCGACGGCACTCCGATAGTGCGCGTCCAGGCTGCCATCCACCGCGCTCTGCGGATCGGTCCAGTCGATCATGCCCGCGGCCCCCGCGATGTCGATCGCCGCGGCTGACGCGCGCACGTAACTTTCCGGCCCGAAGAGCGCCGACACCGGGCCCGGCTTGTCCCCTTCCGCGTCAAGGAAGGCCACTCGCAAATCCAGCAGGTCGGCCACCTCGGCTTCCATTGCCATCCGGGCCAGGCGTTCGCGGACCAGGACATCGGTGATCAGCTCGGTGCCGTCGGGTCCGCAGTGCGTGCGCGCGAACTCTAGCGCATCGTCAGCGACCCACCCGGTGCGTGAACCGGGGGCAACATTCTGTTCGGCCTCGAGCGCCGCCCGCATCACGGCGAAGCCTTGGTGTGCCTCGCCGACTCGGTTCGCATCGGCCACCCGCACGTCGTTGTAGAACACGATATTGGTGCGCTCGTGACCCATGGTGCGCACCGCCTGGATCTCGATGCCGGGCGTGTCCAGCGGTACCAGCAGCATCGTCAGGCCCCGCGGCCCCGCCGACCCGGACTGCGAGCGGGTGAGCAGGAAGCAGTAGTCCGCGAGATGCGCGAACGTCGTGAAGATCTTCTGCCCGTTGACGATCCACTCCTCGCCGTCGCGCTGAGACCGGGTCGCGCAGGCGAACACATCCGAGCCCCCTGCCGGCTCGGTGTAGCCCAGACAGATCAGGATTTCACCGGCGGCGACGCCTGGCAGGATTCTGGCCTTGAGTTCAGCGGAGCCGGTGGCGCGGATGGCGTTCGCCGGCAGCATGGTCGTTCCCGGGCCCGCGGTCGGCACGCCTCCCTTGCGCAATGCGTTCCACAGCGCGGCCGCCTCGAACGGATCCAGTCCGGCGCCACCCTCGACGACCGGCCACCCCGACGCGATCCAGCCGCGCTCCCCCAGCTTCCGGGTCAGCGCTCGATCAACGCCGTCGCCGGTCCGGCGCTCATGCTCGATCACCTCGCGAGTGACGTGTTCGGCGGTGAAGTGCTCTGCCTCGCGGCGGATCCGGGCCCAGTTCTCGGGTTCGCTGAAGTCCATCGAGTCACCGACCTCCGGTCGTCACGGGCCCGAACCGTCGGTCGGCGACAGTGAGCAGCTCGCGTCGCGGGTCGGCGAACGCCGCCGCCCACGCTTTGGCTCTGCGGTAATACAACTGGATGTCGTATTCCTCCATGAACCCGTATCCGCCCTGGACATGCAGGCTGTGCGTCGCCGCGTGATAGGCCGCTTCGGAGGCGAACACGAACGCCATCGCCGCCAGCGCGCCGGCATCGTCCTGCGCGGAATCCATTGCCCAACAGGCCTTGCGGACCAGCAGCTGGGAACCATCCAGGGCGGTGATCGCGTCGGCGAACGGATGCGCGACCGCTTGGTACATTCCGATCGGCTGGCCGAAGGCCTCGCGAACGATCGCGTACCGGGAACCGATCCCTACCGCCTCGGAGGCCAACCCGACGAGCGCGGCCGCGCGCAGCACCCGTACCTCGTCGACCGCGGTGTCGAAGATCGCGCGCGCCTCACTGCCTTCGGCGAGCACGGTGGTCGGGCCCGGCGCGTGCCACCGGGCCAGCGAAAGCCCGCCGAGGTTGCGGTGCGCCGTCTTGGGCAGGCCAGCCGGGCGGTTCACGTATACGAGGGAGTCTCCGTCGAGGGCCAGCACCGCGTCAGCGATTGCGCCGTCGACCAGCAACTGCTGTGCCGCCGGGCCGGGCCGCGTGGCCAGTGACACGATGACCGATCCGCTCAGAACTGGCACCAGCAGTTCTTTTTCGCGAAGGCGACCCAGCAGTCGGGCTGCGGCCGCGGTCTCGGCGACCGGGATCGGGGCGAGACGTCGGCCGGCTTCCTCAGCCACCAGCGCGACTTCGAGGAGACCGCCGTCCCCACCCCCGCAGTCCGAGGGCACGCCAATACCCAGCGCACCGATGTCGGCATAGTGCTGCCAGAGCAGCTCGTCGAAGCCTATGGACGGGCCCTGCTCCGCTCGGCGCACCCGTTCTGGCGTGGCCTGTTTCCCGAACAAGGCGGCGAACGCGTCGCGGACCGCGCGTTGCTCCCTGGTCAGCGATAGATCCACCTAGTTCCTCCTCACAGCCGCCACAGAAGGCACGTTACCCGTAAACGGATTGATGCACGACGAAAAAGTAAACCTATATCCTCTTTTCTAGCACTCGATGCTAGAGTCAGCCGCATATATGATTGTCGCACTGTGGAGTAGCGGCCGTTCTGCGATGCAGCTATGGCCGGCAGGAGGAGGAGTTCAATGACATCGCGGTTGGGATTTCCGGTCTTCGATGGTGATAACCACATGTACGAGACACGCGATGCCCTCACCAAGTTCTTGCCGCCCGAGTACCACGGCGCCATCCGCTACGTGGAAGTCGATGGACGCACCAAGATCGCCACTTTGGGACAGATCAGCGAGTACATTCCCAACCCGACGTTCGACAAGGTCGCCGCTCCGGGGGCCCAGGAGGACTACTTCCACAACGGCAACCCCGAAGGCAAATCCCATCGCGAAATCCTTGGTAAAGCGATCGAGGCAACTCCCGCGATGCGTGAACCGGCGCCCCGCCTGGCGCTCCTCGACGAGCAAGGCATCGACAAGTCGATGATGTACCCGACGCTGGCAAGCCTGGTGGAAGAGCGCTTCCGCGAGCACCCCGAGGCGACTCACACGATCATCCACGCGCTGAACCAGTGGTTACACGAGACGTGGCAATTCGACTACAAGGGCCGCATCTTCACGACCCCGATCATCACCTTGCCCATAGTGGACAACGCCATCGAGGAGCTGAACTGGGTGGTCGAGCGCGGCGCCCGAGCAATTCTCATCCGCCCGGCTCCGGTGCCCGGGCTGCACGGCCCGCGGTCATTCGCGCTGCCCGAATTCGACCCGTTCTGGAAGCGGGTCGTCGAGACCGGGGTGCTGGTCATCATGCACGCCTCCGACAGCGGGTACTCGCGCTACGCCAACGACTGGGAGGGTTCCGGCGAGTTCCGGCCGTTCCAGCCGTCGCCGTTCCGCTCCTATTACAGCCTGGCGCGCAACCCGGCAGAGGATGCGGTTGCGGCGCTGGCCTGCCACGGACTCCTGACGCGGTTTCCCGAGCTGCGGATCGGCATGGTGGAGAACGGAACGACCTGGCTGCCGCGGCTGCTGGAGAACCTCAAGGACACCCGCAAGAAGATGCCGCAGCTCTACAGCGAGGATCCGGTGGAGGCCATCCAACGGTGCATCTACTTCAATCCCTTCTGGGAGGAGAACGTGGCCGAGCTCGCGAAGCTGGTGCCCATCGATCACCTGTTCTTCGGCTCGGACTACCCGCATCCCGAGGGTCTGGCCGATCCGCTCAGCTACCCCGAGCGGCACCCAGAGCTGAGCGACGACGAGATCGCGATGGTGATGGGCGGCACGCTGTCGAGCATGATGCGGATCGACGCCTGACATGTCGACTGATCATGGGGCGGTATCGGCCACCAAACCGCGCGAGGACGGCTCCCCGATGGAGTTCAATCCGTACTCCGACAGCTTCTTCGACGACCCGTACGAGACCTACCGCTGGATGCGCGACGAGGCGCCCGTGTATTACAGCGAGCGGTGGGATTTCTATGCCCTGAGCAGGTATGAGGACGTCGTGGCCGCCCATCGGGATTGGGAGACGTTCAGCAGCTCCTATGGGGTCACCCTGGATGCGTTGTCAATGCGCCGGAAGTTCGACGAACTCAATATGTTGATCCTCCTGGATCCTCCCGAACACGAGCGGCTGCGCAAGCTGGTGCGCCAGGTGTTCACCAAGGCGGCGATCGCCAACCTCGAGCCACTGGTGACCGACGTCGTGACCTCTTACGTCCAGGCCTTGGCGGGCAAAGAGGACTTCGACGTGGTGGCCGACTTCGCGGCGCTGTTCCCGGTGGAAATCATCTCCTCGATGCTCGGTGTCCCTCCGGGCGAGCGCCAGCAGATCCGGCTGTGGACCGATGCGTTCCTGCACCGCGAGAAGAACAATCCCTTCGCCACCGAGAGCGGAGTGGCTGCCTCGATGGCGATGGGCGAGTACTTCCTGGACCTGGCCCGCGAGAAGCGCCGCCGGCCCGACGACCTGATCATCAGCCGCCTGGTGACCGCGAGCTACGAGGACGAGACCGGTGTGACGCACCGGCTCACCGACGAGGACATCGCCACGTTCGCGGTGCTGATCGCGGCGGCGGGCAGTGAAACGGTGACCAAGCTGGTGGGCAACGGCGTCATGGCCTTCCACCACAATCCCGATCAATGGGAGCTGGTGCTCGCCGATCCCGGACTGATCCCCGGCGCGATCGAGGAGATGCTGCGGCTCAACCCGCCCTCGCAATATCAGGGCCGGTTCGCCACCCGCGACGTGGTACTCGACAGCGGCACCATCCCGGCGGGAAACCCGACGCTGCTGGTCACCGGCGCGGCGACCCGCGACCCGCGCGCCTACGACCGGCCCGACGCTTTCGACATCAGGCGGGGCGGCGCCACCACCCTGGCCTTCGGGTACGGCGCCCACAGCTGCCTGGGTTCCTGGCTGGCGCGACTCGAGACCCGGGTCGCCCTGCACGCGATCCGCGAGCACTGGCCGCGTTTCGCCGTCAACCCCGACGGTTTGCAGCGGGTGACGATGTCCAACGTGGCCGGCTATTCGCACATTCCGGTGCACGTCGGCTGATGGCCGCGGCGCCGACCGCGTCGGACAAATCGGCACCCGCCGACCTGCCGGGCAGTGTCCCCGAACTGCTGTCGCGGCGGCGCGCGCAGCCCGACGGCGAGTTCCTGGTCACCGACGACGAGCGGCTGAGTTTCGCCGAGGCCGACGCGCAGTCCAGGACACTCGCCGATGCGCTGTTGGCCTCGGGCGTGGGCAAGGGAACCCGTGTCGGCATCCTGTTCCCCAACTGCGCCCAGTGGCTCATCGCGTGGTTGGCCGCGGCACGCATCGGCGCGCTCACGGTCCCATTGTCGACCTTCGCACCGGGCGCCGAACTCGCCCGGCTGCTGCGCCACACCGACACCCAGGTGCTCCTGATGGGCCGCTCGATCGCCGGCCGCGACCTCGTCGCCCGAGTCGCCGACGCCCTGCCCGGCCTGGCCGACGGCGACCCCGCGATCGCCCTCCAGGCCGTCCCCTACCTGCGGCGGGTGCACGTGTGGCCCGACTGCGACCGGGAGTGGACGACGCCCTGGCCCACCAGCTTTGGTCCCGTCGCGCCGCTGACCGGCTCGGCTGAGCAAGAGGTCCGCCCCGCCGACGAGCTCGTGCTGGTCACGACGTCCGGGACCACGGCACTCCCGAAATCCGTCGCGCACACCCACGGCAGCCTGGTGCGCCATGCAGCCATCCTGGCCCGCCACCGCGGCGTCACCGCCACCGACCGCATCTACTCCCCGATGCCGTTCTTTTGGGTGGGCGGACTGACCATGGTGGTGTTGCAGGCGCTCTCCACCGGAGCAGCGATCCTGGCCCAAGATGTCTTCGACGCCGGTGCCACGCTGGCGCTGTTGGAACGCGAGCGGGCCACGTTCATCTCGTGCTGGGCGCAGGCCAGTCAAGCCATGGCCGACCATCCCGACTTCGCCAAGCGCGACCTGTCCAGCGTCAGGGGCGGCACCATGCTGGAGGCGCTGCCGCCCGAACGTCGGCCCAGCGAACCCGAGTTGACCCCCAACCTGCTCGGCATGACCGAGACCGGCGGCCCGCACACCATGGTCGAGGTGCCCGACACCCCGCTACCGCCAGAACGCCGCGGCTCGTTCGGGATCCCACTGCCCGGGGTCGTGCAGCACCGGATCGTGGACGCCGCAGGCCTCGAGGTTGCGCCGGGGCAAGAGGGCGAGATCCAAGTGCGCGGCCCGATCGTGATGAGCGGCATCTACAAGCAGGAACGCCACGAGGTGTTCACCACCGACGGTTGGTATGACACCGGGGACCGTGGCTGGTTCGACGACGCCGGGCATCTGCACTTCACGGGCCGCGCCAGCGCCCTGATCAAAACCGCTGGGTCGAATGTCTCACCGGCCGAGGTCGAATCGGTACTGGACGCCATGCCCGGCGTGCTGCACAGCTTCGTCGTCGCCCTGCCCCATCCGGTGCGCGGCGAGATCGTCGCCGCCGCCGTCGTACCCGCACACGGGGCCCAGCTGTCCACCGAGGCCGTCGCCGCCCACGCCCGCGCCAATCTCTCCGGGTTCAAGGTGCCGACCATCGTCACGGTTCTCGCCGAGAACGAACTGCCGATGCTGCCCACCGGCAAGCTCGACCGCCAGGAGCTGGTCCGGGTGTTGGCGGCGGACCGGCTTCGGCGCGACTAGGACTTGACGAGGAAGGGAAAGCCATGGATTTCACGGCCTTCCGACTGACTGATGACGAGCGAACGCAACTGCTCGCGGTGCAGACCGAGTGCGCCGTCGGGTGGCTCAACAGCGACGGCTGGCCGGTATCGACGTTCCTCACCTACGTGTTTGAGCGCGATGCCTTCTGGGTGACGTCCTTCCGCGACCGTCCCCGGGTCGCCTGCCTGGTCGCGGACCCCCGAAGCACGGTCGCAGTGTCCAGCGCAGGTAAACCACTCGGCCATGGCCGGATGATCAGTGCCCGGACGTTGGCGGTCGTGCACGACGACGTGTCCACAGCCGAATGGTTCTACCCGCGGTTCTGCCAAATGGCGGGCCTGGACGCCGCGGCGTTGGCCCGGCAGGACCGCGTCGTCATCGAGCTTCGTCCGCGAGCGTGGAACAGCTTCGACGCCAAGCGAATGCTCCACCCTCTCAGTTATTAAATCTTTCGATTCTCGGACCTGATCATCCACGCGAGCTTCTCCAGTGAGTGGATGATCTCGTGGAGCAGATCGCTCGTGCTGGGCTCTTCGGCGTCGACGGCGTCGTGCACGTCACGGATGGTGTCGACCGTTGCGTACGTCCGCGCGGTCACCAGATCGACGACGTCACCGGTGTTTACCTGGTCGGCCGGGAATTGCGGCAGGCTTGTCGTCGCTGCGACCGTGTCGGACCGGCCGTCGGGAACGGCGTCGAGGGCACGCATCCGCTCGGCGATGGTGTCGCTGGCGTCGCGCGCGGCGTCAACGAGCTCGTCGAGCTGCAGGTGCAGATCGCGGAAGTTTGAGCCGATGACGTTCCAGTGTGCTTGCTTGCCTTGCAGGTGCAGTTCGATGAGGTCGACTAGCACGCGCTGCAGATTGGCGGCCAGCCGTGGGGACGCCGTGAAGTTCACGATGTCGTCGGCAAAACGACGATTGCCTCGCCGATCGGTCATGGGGGCTGCGGTCATGGGTCACCTATTCTTCCCGATAATTTGCTTGCGCTCGCAAGTTTATGCTTGCTGGCGCCAACAAACAAGGGCTAATGCCGGAGGCCGATCGGTGACGTCGCTTACAGTCAACGAAGCGCGAGCGATGCCAAGAAGGCCCGCAACGACCCATGGTGAGCGCTGGTGGCCTGCTCACGACCCGGCTACAGAAGTCGAAGCCTGCTCGGCGGCACATGCTTTCGAGTGCCGTGGCGAGGGATGCGCAGATCGAAGCATGGCATGCCTGCTGACCATCGATTGCTTGTACGCGCAAGCAAGTATAGGCTGGCGTAGGCAAGTCAGACGGTCACCGCGACGAGGCGTCCGTTTTCATCTCGAGGAAAGAGGACGACATGACGACTCAGCACCGCCGAGTGATCACCAAAATAGCGGTCAGCGCCGCGATTGCTCTCGGCTCCATTGTTGGGGCGGCAGCACCGGCCAACGCCGACTCGAACGCGGTCGGCGGCGCCGGCCCGAACCCGTTTGGCGGCCTCAGCTGTAGCTGCCAGAAGACCACCCCACCCGCTGGCAGCCCGGCGGCAGGGATAGAGGCGGGGATCCGGGAGGGTCTCGCTGCGCGGGTGCCGGGACTACCGCCACCGCCCCAGCCCGGGCAACCACGTCGAAATTGAAGTCTCCAACGCGGCGTCGCTGCCGTTCAGCCCGTGATGTATCGCCCAACCGGGGTGTCTGGTGATGGTTGATCGGGAACCGCGTGAGGGTCTCCACTAGCGGCGGCCGCGATGCTTGCGAATGCATTGCCGATGGCTTTGAGGTCGACGCCGTCGAGGTGATCGAATAGGTGGCGACGCAGACTGACGACGTGGGTTGGGACGGCTTGCTCCAATCGGGTGAGCCCTTCATCGGTGAGCACAGCGTTGTAAGCGCGGGCGTCCTGCGATGACTGCTCACGGCGGACCAACGCCTGGGCCTCCAACCGCCCGATGGTGCGGCTGATCGCGCTCAACGACTGCTGGCAGCGCCGAGCCAGTTCGCTGAGCCCCAGCGTGCGGTCGGAAGCCTCGGACAAAAACATCAACGCGACGAATTCCGCGTGCGACATACGATGCTCGCGCTGCAAGTCAGCATCGAGCTGCCGCATCATGGTCACAAAACCCGGGTGCAGTGCTCGAATCACCTTGACTTCACCCGCGGTAAGCGGAGTTACCCCTTCTTGCTTCGTCCTTCGTGCTCTCTTGCCGCCCGGCTTCCCAGCTGCCACGAGGCTTACATTACGGAATATCTGTTCGCGCGAGCAAGTAAAGCAAGCTGGCTCCAGCCCGGCCGCGCCGACTGCCACGCGGGTATCAGCCGGCGGCTAACCCCGGCAGCAGGATGGCGACCAATCCGTCGGCGTGAGCCCGAATCCAGGTGGCGCTACTGGGATCCCGCCCGGTGAGAAGGCGGACTTCAGGGGCATTCACGTAGGGCAGCGATGCCGCGCCAATGAGCACGTAGTACAGGATCTCGCTGTCGATGGGTGCAGCAACGCCGGCTTTGCGAAGCACTCGCCAGGCCGGTCGGATACCGTCGAAGAACGGCTTTACATGCGTTTCGATCATCCACTTCAACCGGTCGGTCTCTGCGGTGCCCTCATGAACCATGATCTGGTTGAGCTCGGGGTGCTCGGCGGCAAATGCTACGAATCGACGTATCCCGTCGGCAAAGGCGGTAGCCAGTGCCGACACTTCAACGCCGGTGGGCGTCGCAGGGATGGCGCCGTCGAATGCCTCGCGCAACAGCGCGAACAGGTGATCCACCGCGGCGGTCCACAGGGCCGTTTTCGACTCGAAGTGATAGTTGATCTGCGGCTGATGCGCCTGCACGCGGGATGCGATCGTCCGCGTCGACGCGCCGTCGAAGCCCTTGGCCCCGAACTCGACTAGCGCCGACTCCAGCAGCGCCTGGCGGATGTCGGTCCTCGCCCGGCGCAGGCGCACCGTGGTCGGCGTTGGGGCCTTGCGTTCCATCGCTGAAAGTGTACCGTTATTATCAGTCGATAATAACGGTGAAAGGCCCGATCCATGAGCACTGCCCGCGAGACCCACGACGGAGTCGCCGCACCGGCGCGTCTGTTGCCGCTGTCGAAGGCCCCGTTTCAAGCGCCGACGGATCGCGACATGCTGCCCTCGGAGCGGCGGGAATTCGTCCGGACCCACCGCACCTGCGTATTCGGCTACGGCCGCCGAGCGGACGGCCCGGCGATGTCGATCGTCTATTACGTCCCAGATGGCAACAACGACCTGCTGGTGGCGACCATGGCCGGTCGCGCCAAGGCGAAAGCCGTGGCCCGCAACGGCAAAGTCAGTCTCTGTGTACTAGACGAGACCTGGCCGTTCGCCTACCTGCAGGTCTATTGCGATGCGGTGATCGACGACGACGAGGAAACCCTGATCGACGTGATGATGGCAGTGGCCGAACGCATGTCGGGTGAGCCAGTATCCGCCGAGCTACGCCCCGCGGTCAAAGCTGTCGCAGAGCAGGAAGGCCGGGTGCTGGTGCGCTGCCGACCGTACGCGACGTTCGTGACGCCGCCACGACACTTGCACAGCAACGAACAGCAGGAACTGGCCCACTGGGTCTCGGGGTCGCTGCCCTGGGACGCTCCCGACACGCACGCCGAGTGATGACCGACGTCACCGAGAAATGGCGCTCTGATCGTGTCACAGCGGCCATTTACGACGCCGGCGTCAAGCACGACAGTGTCGCAAGGCTCGGCGCCTGGGCGATGTGGGGCGCCGACCTGCGGCGGATGTTCACCGACATCGCGCGACTCGCCGATGCCCCGGTCGGCGCCTCGGTACTCGACATCCCGTGCGGGGGTGGCCTGGCCTTCCGCGGTCTGCGAACCGGTCAAGCCGTGCATTACGTCGCGGCCGACATATCGCCGTACATGCTCCAGCGCGCGCGCCGGGAGGCGGACCGACGGGCGGTACACGACGCGATCGAGTTCGTCCAAGCCGATGTGACCGCACTTCAATTCGCCGACGCCAGCTTTGATCTGTGCCTGACCTACAACGGGCTGCACTGTCTGCCGGATCCGCGCGCGGCGCTGGCCGAACTTGTTCGAGTGCTGCGGCCGGGCGGGACCCTGCGGGGAACGTCATGCGTTATCGGTCGGGGTCCGCGCCAGGATGCCCTGATCGCGATGCTGCGTCGCGCCGGTGTGTTCGGAAACACTGCGCGCACAGGCGAAATCGAGGAATGGCTAAAGGAATTCGGCCTGGATGTCGTCACACTTGAACGCAGCGGAGCGGTCGAGTTCTTCGAGGCGCGGTTGCCATTTCGCAACGAGGCGCATTGACGGGCGGCCGTGTTGTCGGCGGCCCACACACCGTCGAGGCCACCGTGGCAACCGATGACGCGGCAATCGACCTCGGCGGGCAGCGCACCGTCGTCAAGTACGCGTCAAAGGAGAGGATGGTGCGTTGTGAACCCTGAATTGAGCGTCGGCGAGTGGATCTTGGATAGCGCGGCGACGTCAATCGGTTTTCGGGCTAAGGCGGTCTTTGGCATAAAGGTGAACGGCCGGTTCGACCGCTACGAATCGGTGATCACCGTGGGGCCCGCGGTGGCCGCATCCGCGATCTCGGCCGTGATATGGACCAACAGCGTGGACACCGGCATGAAGCTTCGCGACGAGCACCTCAGGGCCGATAACGTGTTTGCGACCGCACGGTTTCCTACCATGAACTTCCGCAGCACCGCCATCGTCGAAACGCCCACCGGGCTCAACGTCACCGGCACCCTCCGCATCCGAGACATCGGCCAGTCGGTCACCTTTCACGCGACGCGGTCGACTACAGCGGGACCGCCCCGCTACAAGGCCACGGTGGTCCTGTCGCCCATGGACTACGGGATCAGCCGACGGGGCACCACAAAGCCCGTCAAGGTCATCCTCGACGTCACCCTCAAGCGGGCCTGACAGACCGCTGGGCCTTGCCGGCAAACCATTTCACTTTCCGCGGCCCGCGGCCTTCATCCGTTCCAGGTCGGCCATCACGACGGTCTGCCCGTTGGTCGCGGCCAGCGCCCGGGTGTGGCCGAGATGATGCATGTCGAAACATGACGCGATCGCCGTCGAGAAGCCCATGGTGTCCAGGGTGTGGTTGACCGCGCGCTTGGCCATGCGCAGCGCCCAGGGGTCGGTCTGGGCGATGCGATGAGCGAGCGTCATGGTGGCCGACCGTAAATCCTCAAGCGGCACAACGTGATTGACCATCCCGCAGCGCAGCGCCTCTTCGGCGGTCACCGAACCGGCAGTGAACAGCATCTCCTTGGCCTTGCGGGGCCCGAGTTCCCAAGTGTGCGCGTGGTATTCGACGCCCATGATGCCCATCAGGCCGACCGGGTCGGAGAATTGCGCGTTGTCCGCGGCGACGATGAGGTCGCATGGCCAGCACAGCATCAGCCCGGCCGCGATGCACTTGCCCTGAACCGCGGCGATGGACGGCTTGGGGATGTCGCGCCAGCGCTTCGCGTACTCCAGGTAGCCGCGGGTCTCCCAGTCGTAGTAGGTGTCCGCGAGGAGCTTGCCGTCGGTGCGCCGCGGGCTCAGGCTGCGCCCGTCAGCCGACGGATCGGTGCCCGACATGTCGTGCCCGGCGGAGAAGTGCTTGCCGGAGGTCTGTAAAACGATGACCCGCACCTCGGGGTCCTCGTCGGCGTGCCGCCAGGCCTCATCGAGATCCTTCAAGATGCCCGGTGTCTGGGCGTTGGCGGCGTCGGCGCGGTCCAGGGTGATGACCGCGACCCGATCCTCGACGTCGTAGCGGACGAAGTGTTGCGCTGTCATGGCTGCATTCCTTTCGGTGGGGTCCGTATGACACTTTCCTGCGCGAAGGACGCGACATGTGTTCCGGACTGGGTGTAGACGTTGCCGGTGCCGAAGCCGCGGCCACCGACCAATCGCACGCCGTGGATTTGCACCAGCAGCCACTCCGCGACGTCGAACTCTTGGTGAAACCACACCGAATGGGTCACCACGCCGGTTTGGACGCTGACGTGGGCGTCGCGCTGGCTTACCCCAGGCACCGCTTTGAGCAGGGTGCCTATCAGGGGCCAGTCCGAGATGTAGGCGATGACGGGTTGGGCAAGCGCGGTATCGGTGAAGTCCGGGCAGCGCATCCAGAACCCGAGCTCCGCGGACACCGCATCCTCGACGTCCAGTCCGTCGCCGATCAGGCGGGCTTCGCCCGGGATCACAGCGAAGTCAATTGGCTTGCCCGCCATCGGATCACCGGCCTCGGCGGTGCTGTACTGGTAGTCGTAGCTGTCGTCGGCGCGGTCGAGAAGGATCGACGCGGTCGCGACCACGCGGCGGTCGGTCTGCTGGCCCTGCCACGCCACGGCACGTCGATGTCCCAGCGAGCGCCCGTCGTGGGTTTGCTCCAGGTCCAGGTACAACGGCTCGGCGGCGCGTCCGGCGCGAGGGAACGCGATTTGCAGTGACTTCACCGTTTTGGCCGATCCCGGCGGCGCGGCGGCAACGATGAGCTGCGCCATGATTTGCCCGCCGAAGATCCGCTCGACGCTCGGGTCCGGAACCGGCAGCACCGTGCGGCCCTCGGCGTCGCCACCCAGGGTGAGCATGGCGCGAAATTGATCGAGATTCATCGTTGCCTTCCCGCGGCGGCGACGGTATCGATGGTTGCGGCCAGCTCGAACTTCTTGACCTTGCCCGACGGTGTCATCGGTAGAGCGTCCACGAAATGCCATGCGACGGGGGTCTTTTGGCGTGCCAGACCGGTGGCGCGCAGGTGCCCCGACAGCTCTTCGGCGGACGCCTCACCCGGCCGATCCAACACAACGAACGCCACCGGAACCTCACCGAACCTCGCGTCGGGTCCGGGCACCACGGCGGCGTGGCGCACCGCGGGGTGTTTGACGAGCAGGTCTTCGATGTCGCGGGCGGAGAACTTCTCGCCGCCCCGGTTGATCACATCCTTGACACGCCCGGTGATGGTGACGAAGCGCGCGCCGTCGACGAGACCGACGTCTCCGGTTGAGAACCATCCTGCGTCGTCGATTGCGGCCCGGTTGGCCTCAGGGTCAAGGTAGCCGAGCATCTGCTCGGGTCCGCGCACCAGCAGTTCGCCGGCGCAGCCCGCGGGCAGTGGCTCGCCGTCCGACCCGACGACGCGGACCTGCACTCCCGGGGCGATCGCGCCGTCGGTCTCCGCCCGCAGGTCGAACGGATAGGCGCGGTTCATTACCGTCGCGGTTGGAAGCTCGGTCATGCCGTACACCCGCGCTGCCGGAATTCCTTGTTCTTCGCTGCGTTCCATCACTGCGCGTGGGACCGCCGCCCCGCCGCAGGCGAACATGCGCAGCGGCAGGTGAACGTGGGCGGCGCGGGCAGCGTCGGTCAATTCCTGCAGGAACACCGTCGCCCCGGCCGAATAGGTCACGCGGTGACGCATGATGTCGGTCACCGCGACATCAGCTTCCCACCGTTCGGCCAGCACCGCGGAGGCGCCGACCAGCAGGGGGATGGTCATCGCGTTGAGCACGCCGGTGATGTGTTGCAAAGGGGCGGCCATGTATGCGACGTCCTCCCAGGACAGGCCCCACGCATCGGCGAGCTGCCGGGTTTCGGCGAGCAACGTGCGCGACGAGTGCACCGCGGCTTTGGCACCCGACGTAGTCCCCGAAGTGAAGAGGATCAGGCACGGATCATCGGCCTCGACGACGGCGGATTCTTGGCGGCGACCGTGCGCGATGACCGCATCGAACGGTGCCCAGCCCCGCGGGGTTCCCCGCAGCACGATACGGGCGACGTCACCGAGACCGGCTTCGGCGAGGACGTCGTCGAACGCTTCGGCGTGGGCGAAGCCGCGAAACGACTCGGCGGTCACCACAGCGGCCGGCCGTACCTGCTCGATGACTTGGCGCAGCTCGTGTTCCCGGTAGAACGGGGCGATCGGGCAGCTCACCGCGCCGGCATGCCAAATCGCCAGACCCAGCACGTGGGCCTCCCACCAGTTCGGCGTCTGCCAGCAGACCACGTCACCCGGGCCGATACCGGCTCCGCCCAGCCACGCGGCAGCACGTTCGACCACCTCGAGCAGCTCCTGGTAGGTCAGCTGGTGGCCGCCCTGGATGACGGCCGGCTGTGAGCCCCACTGACAGGCGGCGCGGACGACCGAAGCCGACATCGTCTGGTCGCTGACGTAGCCGAAGCGGCGGTATTCCGCGAGGCGATCCGGGGCCACCGGCGGCGCCACGATATCGGCCGCGGTGAGTCGGGTTCGGTTTATCCTCATCCACCCATGCTCATTCCGCCGTCGACGGTCAGGACCGCTCCGGTGACGTAGGACGCGAGGTCGTCGAGCAGAAACGCGACGGCGTGCGCCAGCTCCTCGGGCCGACCCCACCGCCCAACCGGGATCATCGACGTCACCGCGTCTCGGTCCGTGTACACCAATTCGGCGGACAGATCGGTGTCGAAGCTGCCGGGGATCACGCAGTTCACGGTGATGCCCTTGCGGGCGACGGCGCGAGCACAGGATCTGGTCAGGCCGACGATGCCGCCCTTGGCGGCGCCATAAGCGACCTGCACGGGGCTGCCCAGCAGCGCCGTGACCGAGCCGATGTTGACCACTCGGCCGAAACGCTGCTGGGTCATGTGCGCCAAGGCCGCCTGGCTGAGGAAAAATGCCGCAGACAGATTCACTGCGAGCTGGCGGTGCCAGTCCTCGGGGCTGACCTCGGCGAGCCGTTGCTCGTTGACCATCCCCGCGTTGTTGACCAGATAATCCAGCCGCCCGTGCTGCTCGAGGACCTCGGCGACCAGCCGCTGGCAGGAAGCCGGTTCCCCGACATCGGCCTGGTGCGGGGTCACGGTCGCCCCGCACCGCGCGGCGTCGTCGCGCACCGCGTTCGCCGCCGCGTCGTCGCGGGCATATGCCGCGGCGACCACGACGCCGGATCCGCTCAGCCGGTCGGTGATAGCACGACCGATCCCCCGGGTTCCGCCCGTGACCAGTGCGACACGGCCCATCACGGGGTGCTCGCGTTCTTCGCCGCCACCCGTGCGCTCAGACGTTCCAGCAGCGCGCGGTGCTCCTCGGTGTCAAAACACTCGATTTCCGCGCGGGCGCACTGTGGCAGTAACGCGGCGACCCGATCGATGTGAAAGTTCAGCAGCTGGCGCGCCTGCCGGGCGGCCTGCGGCGGGAGCGCGCCGAGGCGCTTAGCCAGCTGCAGTGCCTCCTCCAGCACGTCGGATGCCGGTACCGCTCGGTTGGCCAGCCCCAGGCGATGGGCTTCGACGCCTCTGACCCGGTCTCCCAGGAGTAGATGTTCCTTGGCGGCGGACAGGCTGGTCAGCAACGGCCAGAGCAGCAACCCGCCGGCGCCGTCGAGCAGCCCGAGCGACACCCGGGGATCGCTGAGGAAGGTGTCTTCGGCCATCACGACCAGGTCGCACAGCAGCGCCACCGTGACGCCGGCACCGACCGCGGGGCCATTGACCGCGGCCACGGTCGGAAAAGGCAGTTGCGTCATTGCCCAGAACAGTTCCTGGTGGGCGGCCAAGACTTTCTCGCGCAGCTGGCGGTCGGCACGCATCGCGCGGATGGTCTCGAAGTCCCCGCCGGCGCTGAAGGCGCCGCCCTGACCGGTGAGCACCATTGCGCGGACATCGGGGTCGTCATGCAGCGCCAGGACCGCCGCGAGTAGGGCATCGGTGATCTCGGCATCCATGGCGTTGGCCTTCTCGGGCCGGGCCAAAGTCACGCACGCCACCGGCCCGTGCCGGTCGACGACGACGGCCGGGTGCGCGTGGGACGGGTCGCTCACAGGTCCACCAGCCGCGGTATCTTCCCCGCCGAGATGAGGTGGGCGCCGATCACTGCGGGCAGTTGGCTGGCCGAACCCAGCACCGAATCCAGCACCATCGCGCGCGCCAAGAATCGGTGGAAGGGATGCTCGGCGGTGAAGCCGATGCCGGCCAGCACCTGCTGGCAGTGGGTGGCGGCGATGCGGGCCGCGCGCCCCGCCAACGATTTCGCCAGCAGACCCGCCAGAACGGGGTCGTCCGCGGCCCAGGCCGAGGCGAGGGCCGCGGCGGCACCCTCGCGGGCGACGTGCGCGTCGGCCAGGCGAGTTCGAACGGCCTGAAACGAGCCAATGGGCCGGCCGAATTGCACTCGGCTGCGGGCATGTTCGACGGCAAGGTCGATCATCTGCCCGACTGCACCGATGATCTGATATCCCAGTGCCAGCCGGCCCCCCGTCGCCACCGCTTCCCAGGCGGCGACGGCCGGCTTCCCCGCTACGAGCATGTCGGCCGTCACGTCGACGCCGGTGACTTCGGTGATCGCCAACGCCGGATCAAGGCCGTCGACCCGCCGCGTCGAGATCCCCGAGGACTCCTGCAGGTCGATCCAGGCCAGCTCACCGCGGATCGCGACCGGCGCCAGATACCTCAGGGCCGGACGCGCCCCGATCACCAGGCCGTGCACCGCCAGCGGCTCGCCGTCAGTCGCGCCAACCAGGTCGGCGCCGATGCCGGGCAGCACGACGTTGCAGTCCGTCGTCGCCGCCGGCAGGTACGCGGCCAGCGGTTGCAGCAGGACGTCCTGCAGAGACGTCGACATCGAGCCGGCGCGACCGAGCGCGGTGAACAGCGCCGACACCGCATCCCGGGGCGCCTCGGCGAGCAGCTCGGCGAATCCGAACGCATCGAGTGCCTGCGCGAGCTCGGTCCCGTCCAGCTCCTCGGCCAGTCCGCGGACCGTCGCCGCCATCAGGGCACGCTCCGCGGCGTCGATAGTGCGGGCCTCAGTCACGCGCTCTCGGCAATCCGAGCAGCCGCGACGCCACGATGTCCTTCTGGATCTCACTGGTGCCTCCGTAGATGGTGGCCGCTCGCGAGTACGCCCACTCGCGCCGCCATGCCCGGCTGCGCGCGGTGTCACTGGTTTCCATGTCGCCGCGCAGCAGATCGCGCGCCGCATCGAACACGGCCTGGTCGGCGGCAGCGATCATGATCTTGTCCACCGAGGCTTCGGGCCCGGGCAGATCACCCGCAGCGATGCGCTCCTGGGTGCTCTTCGATGTGGCGCGAAAGGCCCACAACAGTTGATAGGCCTCACCGAGCGCCGACATGGACGCTCCGTCGCCTGCGGTGCCCAGGAGGAGGCCGAGATGGTGAGCGAGCCAGGCGCCGCGCTGCCAGAAGATCGGGCCGCGTTCACAGGCCAAGATGAACTGCGCGACGCGCCAGCCGGCGTCGAGCTCACCGAGCAGACGCCGCGCGGGGACCTCGACGTCGACAAACGACGTCGAGCAGAATTCGTCGACGCCGGCCATGGTTTCCAATGGGCTCGCGGTCACCCCCGGTGTGTCCATGTCCACCAGAAAGGCGCTGATACCCCGTGAACCGGGACCGGCGGTACGGGCCAACACAACGCACCGGGTGGCGTGGTGAGCCCAGCTGGTCCACAATTTCTCTCCATTGATAACCCAACCGTCGTGGATGGGGCGCGCGGTCGTCCGCATCGATCCCAGATCGCTGCCCGCGTCGGGCTCGGAGAACCCCTGACACCAGAATTCGTCGCCACGCAACAGCCGCGGGAAGATGTCCTCGACCAGGTCGGGCCGGCCGAATTCGGCCACCGCCGGTCCGAGCACCTCGTGCATCGACCAGGACGTGGTGTGCACCAGCGCTCGACTGGTGAGCTCCTCGCCGAGGACGGCGCGCAGGATGGGCGAGCCCCCCAGACCACCGACACGAGCCGGCCATCCCCAGCGCATCCAACCGGCGTCGAACAGCAACTGCTGCACGCGACGTTGGTGATCTAACTGCGCCTCGACACTCTGGTCCTCGACCGCCGGGACCAGCGACGCTCCGAACTCGTCGATCCAGGCCCGTACCCCCGCGCGAAATTCGCGCACCTCCACGACAGCCGCCCGTTCTTAAGATTCGATGAACCCAGAGGCGACGTAGGCCTGACGGATCGGCGGCTTCAGATCGTCGGGGAACGCAGTCTGCGGGGGTCGGGCGGGGTGGTCGCCGACGGGCAGTCCGAGCAACGAGGCGCCGAATTTGAATCCGGCTCCCCAGTGGGTGAACATTCCGGGCCGGGCGGGATGCGACTGATAGCGGCGGCTTGCCTCACGCATGGCGGTCAAGCCGGTCTCGGCGGCGAAGCTGTCGGCGCGCTCGAAATCGCCTTGCACCAGCAGTTCTCGCCATTCTCTGAACAGCAATGCGCCCGGCTTCTCGTAAAGGTAGAGCGCAGAACCGAGCGCCCCAGGATGGGGTATCCCCAACCGGATCCCGGCCTCGTCGGCCGCTTCCCAGATGACCATTTCCGGGGCCAGCTGATGGATCGCCAGACTGTGCTGCGCGTCGA
Organism: Mycobacterium conspicuum; assembly: GCF_010730195.1. NCBI lineage: Bacteria > Bacillati > Actinomycetota > Actinomycetes > Mycobacteriales > Mycobacteriaceae > Mycobacterium > Mycobacterium conspicuum. The sequence goes on along the minus strand of NZ_AP022613.1, from coordinate 1,301,216 downwards.
GCAGCCCGTTCTTGAGCCCACACAGTGCCGGAACTTCGTGGTAGAGCTCGACGCATTCCTCGGGGGTTAGTACCAGCCCTGTCGAGTGGGAGTTGAAGAAGCCCAGCGGCATGTCGGTGCGGTCGGCGACGTAGCGGATGTACTCCAGCACGCCGGGCTTGCCGGAGCACTCGAAGTAGGGCGTCAGAATGTAGCAGATGTCGGCGCCCAACTCTTGGGCGTTCAGCGTGAGCTCGACGGCCTGCTTAGCCGTGTCGGTGCTCGACATCACCTGCAGCAGCGCGCCGGGTTTGATCCGTCGGGCCTCCTCGATGGCAACCCGGGCTACTTCTTTGAGTTCGTCGGTGGTCAGCGACCAGAATTCGGCGATTCCGCCGGTCAGCCAGATGCCGTCCTGATCCAGGTCGATCAGGCAGTGCCGCACCAACGCGCGAAGCGCCTCGTAGTCGATTTCGTCGCCGTCGAGACCGCGGAACGGGGTGTAGAGCGAGCTGCAGTTGCCCCACAGGTGTTCTGACGCCCAGTCCTTCGCTTCTTTGCCGGTGACACCGGTGACCACAAGCGACTCCTTCAGCACTGTTACCGGACACGAGCTTCTCGGGACCAGGTGATGACTATCACGTACGCGTCATGGTAGAACGATATGTGCATTGATTGCAAGGAACGAGTGCACTGCGCACGCACGACGATGGCGGATGTCGATATGGCCGCGCCTGGCAAAACACGAGGAGCTTGATGTCGCAGAGCATGGGGGGCCGGGTCGCCGTGGTCGCCGGCGCATCGATGGGCGTCGGCCGGGCCACCGCAATTCGGCTCGCGCAGGATGGCGCGACGGTTGTGCTGCTCGCCCGCCGCAAACTGCTCCTCGACGAGGTCGTGGAGATCATCGGGCCCAGCGCCGTCCCGATCGTCACCGATGTCACCAGCAGCCACGATGTGCACGCCGCGTTCGATCAGATCGCAGCGCAGTTCGGCCGCATCGACGTCCTGATCAACTCCGCAGGGGCTAGCCGGATTCGGCTGATCGAGGAAGCCAGCGACGAAGACATCGCCGTCACGATCAACACCAACCTGGTGGCTCCCATCTACACCACGCGCTCGGCGATTCCGCTGCTGCGCGCGGCCGGCGGCGGCGACATCATGAACATCTCCTCGGAGATCACCCTCGACGACATGCCGATGATGACCCTCTACGCCGCCACCAAGCGCGGCCTCAACGGGTTCACCGGAGCCATGAGCAAGGAGCTGCGACGAGACGGCATCCGGGTGACCCTGGTCATCCTCGGCGCGGTCGGAGATACCGGAATTCACGAGAACTTCGGCCCGGGCGACCTCGAAAAGGCCTGGCCCCTTTGGGAAGCCGACGGCTACCTGACCCGAATGAGTGGCACCCACCTCCTCACCTCGACGACCGTCGCCAACGTGCTGCACGACGTCATCACCCGGCCGCGCGAAGTGATGATGGACGTGATCCACGTCCGTCCAGCAAGCAGCTGACCCGGCGCCGACGCGAATGAGCTTCTCCCAGGCCAACATTGAAATTGCAGAGGAGGAATAGTGATCCGACCGATGGACGGCGTCCGGGTACTGGAGGTGGCACAGTTCACCTTCGTCCCGTCCGCGGGTGCGGTCTTGGCCGACTGGGGCGCCGACGTCATCAAGGTCGAACACGCCGAAAAGGGCGACGCCCAGCGTGGCCTGAGCGCCCTGATGGGCATGCCGGTCGGCAGCGGATCCTTCGCACCGTTGATGGAACACCCCAATCGGGGCAAGCGCAGCCTCGGCCTGGCGCTCGAGCAGCCCGGGGCGATGGAGGTCCTACACGAACTGATCCGCACCAGCGACGTGTTCCTGACCAACTTCCTGCCCGCGGCGCGCCGGCGGCTGGGCATCGAGCTCGACGACGTCCGCTGCGTCAACCCCGACATCATCTACGTGCGCGGATCGGCTTTCGGCGCCAACGGGCCCGACAGCGAAAAAGGCGGGTATGACAGCACCGCCTTCTGGGCTCGAGCCGGCAGCGCGGTGGGCACCACCCCGGTGGACTACGACGGCCTGTGCAAGATGCCGGCCGGCGCCTACGGTGATTCGCTGGGTGGCATGACCATCGCCGGGGGTATCGCCGCCGCTCTGTTCGCCCGGCAGCGCACCGGTGAGACTTCTGTCGTCGACGTATCCCTGCTAGGGGTCGGCGCCTGGGCCAACGCGCTCCCGGTGGGTTTCGCATTGTTAGAGGGCGGCCCGCCGGCGCCCCGCGCCCCCGGCAACTCGGCGCCGACGAACCCACTGGTCGGCAATTACCGGACCGCCGACGACCGTTGGCTCGTCCTGGCCATGCTCCAACCCGGCCGGTACTGGCCCGAGTTCTGCCGGCACATCGACCGCGAGGACCTCATCACCGACGAGCGCTTCGCCACCGCCGAGGCGCTGATGGGCAACGCGGCGGTAGCGGCCGAGGTCGTGCAGGGTGTGCTCGCCACGCGGCCCCTCGCCGAATGGGTTTCCCGGTTCGCCGGCATGGAAGGCCAGTGGGCCATCGCGCAGGATGCGTGGGAAGTGGGCCATGACCCGGATTTACGGGCCAACGGCCTGATCTCCGAAGTGCTCGACAGCGAGGGCACTGCGCGCGAACTGGTCGCCAACCCGGTCCAGTTCGACGAGAAGCCGGTACAGCTCACGCGGGCACCACAATTCGCCGAGCACACCGACGACATTCTGCGGGCTCTCGGCAAGTCCGACGACGAGCTGATCGACCTCAAGATCAGTGGCGCGGTGACCTGAGGGAGCGCCCTCGCGCGTCAGGACGTCGTGCGCAGGATCGCCGCCGAGCAAAACGCCCAGAGGTGGTCCACGCTGGTCGACCGCCCGCCGGACAAGACCGCGGAGTGCGCGGTCGCCAGCAGCAGTTCCTGAAGTAGCGCGGCCTGGCTGGCGAGCGGGACATCGTCCCGGAGCAGGCCGGCGTCGGCGACGTCTCCGAGCAGCTCAACGATGAAGGAGTGCAGCGGTTCCAGGGCGTAGGCCAGGTCATTGGGCCGGGACTCGGCCAGCCGCAGGTGCAAGACGCTGAGCCCGCGCGCCAGTCGGGCCGGCATCGCGGTGATTTCGGAGAGGGCCTCCATGAGGGTCCGCAGCCGCAGCACCGGATCGGTGATGCCTTCGCACCGCTCGCGCATCATCGGCATCGCTGTGGTCCGCAGGATCGTCTCGTACACCGCCAACAGCAGGCTGTCCTTGCCGTCGAAGAAGGTGTAGAAGGTCCGCTGGGACATGTTGGACTTGTCGACGACATCCTGGATGGTGAAGTCGCTTTCGTCTCGCTCCCCGAGGAGTTCTATTGCAGCTGAGACGAAGCGGTCGCTGCGGGCCTGGGCGCGCGCGCGGGCGTTGCGCAGCGACCGATCGACACTGTCCCTCTGCCAACTCGGTACGGGCGCCTCCGCCGGCTCATGATTTTTTTTCGCCTTCAGCTCAGTTGACCGCGCCATGACGCTCCGCTCTCTCAAGGTCGACTTCGGCCAGGAATTCACCGATAACTCCCCTGACCGTATCTGGGCACTTCTGGTGGGCCGAATGCGCCGCGCCCGCGATCTCGACGAAGCGGGCTCGCGGATTGACTTGCGCGAACCGCCGACCCTGCTGCCGACGCGTCGCTTCGTCCCGCTCGCCTGCCATCAACAGAATCGGGCACGCGACGCCGGCCAACGTGTCATCGCTCAATTCGGGCCAAGACACGCTGTCGTCATGCAGCGCCGTGACAAGGTCGCGCCAGTGCTCGAGCCCATGGGCGGCCTCGTGCAGGCGTCGCAGCGCGAAGGGCCACGTGCGGTGTAGATGCTCGAGCCGCGGCGCGCGGTAGTCGTCGGGGCGTCCCGTCCCGGGAGAAATGAGGATCAACGACTGCGCCGTTCCCGGGTTCTCCAGCTCCAGGGTCAGGGCGATCTCCGCGCCGTAGGAGAACCCCACGATGTGCGGGGGCCCCAGGTCCAGGTAGTCGATGAGATAGCGCAGGTCCGAGCGGACCGCGGCCCCCGTCATGGCCGTCGGCCGGAATTCCGACCGACCATGGCCGCGTAGATCGGGCAGGATGCAGCGATAGTCCGGCCCCATGGCGGCGGCCAGGTCGGCCCACTCGAATTCGCCGGTCGCGGTCGCGCCGTGGACGAACAACATCGGCTGAGGCCCGTCGCCGACCACTGCATAGGCCAACGTCAACCCGTCATGTTGATAGGTGAAGGCACCGGGCATGCCCAGGTCCTCAGTCATGCGCTCCCCTCAACAAGGTTGTTCTCGTTCACTGGCAGACGATAGGTCCGTTCGGAGACAGATGAATGCAATTGAGCGCTCATTCGTCTCCCTCACGCCGTCGGCTGCCGGGTACCGAGTTCTTGCGTTACGGGCATCACGTTCTCGGAGGACGAAACGCTTAGGTGCCGTGGTACGAGGTTAACATGCTAAAGGCAGGCCAGCGTGCCGATCGGATGTGTGACGGTCATTGCCACTCAGCTCCAGGCAATGGATTTGAGCTCGGTGAACTCCTCGATCCCGTGGTGCCCCCACTCCCTGCCGATGCCGCTCTGCTTGAATCCGCCGAAGACACCCGTGATGCCCACCCCGCTGGGCTGTTCGGCCGACCAGCCAGGACCGGAGCTGCCCAGCGCCTCGGCGTTGACGGTTGGCGAGCCCGCCGTCTGCACCGAAACATTTCCGGCCCGGATCTGACGGGCGACGTTGAAGCCACGCGCGGTATTGCCGGCGAGGACGCCGCCCCCAAGTCCGTAGATCGAGTCATTGGCGATGCGAATCGCTTCCTCTTCGGTCTTGTAGGTGATCACGGTGAGGACCGGACCAAAGATTTCCTCCTGAGCAATCCGCATGTCATTGCGGGCGTTGATGAACAGCGTCGGCTCGTAGAAGAACCCCTTGGTCAGGTGCCCGGGACGCTTGCCCCCGAATACCAGCTCCGCCCCCTCATCGAGACCGGACCGCACGTACGCCTCCACTCGGGCTCGCTGCTGCTCCCGGATCAACGGGCCGATGAGGGTGTCGGGCTCCCGGGGATCGCCCACCTTGAGCGACAATGCCGACTTCTTGGCGCCGTCGACGTACGCGTCGAGCAGGTGCTCGGGCAGCAACAGCCTCGTCTGTATGGCGCAGCCCTGGCCGGCGTGGATCATCGAGCTGATGATTCCCATGTTGGCGACGTGGTCTTCGGGGACATCGTCGAGGACGATCGATGCGCTTTTGCCGCCGAGCTCGAGCTGCAGGCGTTTGACCGTGGGCGCCGCGGCCGCCATGATCGTTCGTCCGGTCGCGGTGGAACCGGTGAAAGTCACCATGTCGACCATGGGATGAGTGGTCATCTCCTCGCCGACTTCAGGGCCCCCGGCGATCACGTTGAGCACGCCGGGCGGAAGGCCGGCATCCTCAGCGGCTTTGGCGATTTCGAAGGCGTCCAGCGGCGTCCACTGGTGCGGCTTGAGCACCACGGTGCAGCCGGCCGCCAACGCCGGCACGACCTTCACAATGTTGAGGAAGAACGGGAAGTTGAACGGGGTAATGGCGGCCACCACGCCGACCGGTTCCCGGACCACGGCGTGCCCGGCCATGCCGGTCGGACCCCCGGCCGGCGGCGACACTTCGGTCCAGCGCACCGCGAGTTCCATGGCCTCGGCGATCCACTGCGCGATGTCGATCGCGCCACGCACCTGGATGATGTCGGCGAGAAAGCCGACCGACCCCGACTCGGCCATCACCAGCTTCTTGAGGAAATCGTGGCGCTCATCAAGGATTCCGGCGAATCGGCGTAGCACGACGGCGCGTTCCCGCGGCGAGGTCCGCGGCCACGGCCCGTCGTCGAAGGCCCGTCGGGCGGCCGCGATCGCGGCGTGAGTGGCCTTGAGGCCCGCGTCGGGAACCGTGCCGATGACCTCCTCGGTGGCCGGGTCGATGACTTCGATGACCCCCACCGTGTCGTCCGCCGTCCAGGCGCCGTCGATGAACACCGCGTCGTAATCCCACCGGTCACTCACCGCGCACTACCTCCAATTCCCAGATTCGACCCCGCTGCACCGCGTGGGTCCAGATGTCAGATGACGCTAGCAGCCTATTCCTATAGCGAGGACGTTATGTTTCGCTTACAGCACCTGTTATATCTTCAGATAGCAGACAGCATCATCGCTACATCATGGTCGGAGGAAGCATGGAAGACGTACTGGGATATGCGGGGCGCCACGTGGTGGTCACCGGTGCCGCGTCCGGAATGGGCGCAGCGACGGCGACGATCCTGACCAAGCTGGGGGCTCGGGTCACCCCGCTCGACGTCCGCCCCACCGCGGTTCCGGTCGACCGGGTGCTCGAAGCGGACCTGCGCGACCGCGCATCCATCGAGCGGGCCGCCGAGTCCATCGACGGGCCGGTCCACGCCTATTTCGGCTGCGCGGGCCTACCGGGGCCGCCGTTTTCCGGTCTGGACGTGATGCTGGTCAACTTCGTGGGCGCCCGGCACCTGGTGAACCTGATCCTGCCCAAGATTCCCGCCGGCGGAGCGATCGCGGTGGTCGCATCCAACGCCGCCATGGGCTGGCAGCTGGAGCTCGAGCAGCTGATGGAACTGGTGTCCACCGACGGATTCGACGAGGGCAAGCGATGGTGTGAGGCCCATGACGACATCGGGGCGGTCGGCGCGTACCCGTTTTCGAAGAAGGCGATCAACGCCTGGGTCGCGTCGCGGGCGGCCACGCTGATCACCGATGGCGTCCGGCTCAACTGCATCAACCCCGGACCGACGGACACCGCCATGCTGCCCCACTTCGTGGAGTTCGCGGGACAGAACATCATCGACGCCTTCGTCGGCCCGATCCGGCGGCGCTCAACCGCCGAGGAACAGGCGTGGCCGCTGATCTTCCTCAACAGCCCCCGCTCGAGCTACATCAACGGCGAGGCACTTGTCACCGACGGCGGATTCTTCGGCGCCGTGCAGTCCGGCCAGCTCGACCTGACCAAGTTGTTCGACACCTCGGACAGCAGCGCCAGCGGATCGTGACCAGTCGACAAGGCGCTCCCGCCTTGCCCTATCGAGTGATCCAATGGGGTACCGGCAACACCGGGGCGCACACGCTGCGCTTCCTGCTCCAGGACACGGCTTTTGACGTCGTCGGGGTATGGGTGAAACGGGAGCAGAATGTGGGGCGCACCGCCGGCGAGCTGGCCCGGTTGGTGACCGGTGGCCCGCGCGCCACCCATGACATCGATGATCTCGTCGCCCTGGACGCCGACTGCGTCGTGTACATGGCTGCGGAGCCCTCCGGGTCTCCCAAGGAGGCCGGCACCGACGGGTGGGAAAGCGTCGACACGATGTGCCGACTCCTGGCCAGCGGCAAGAACGTCGTGGCTACCGGCATCTCCGGGCTGACCAACCCGCGGGCGTTCGGCGACGACGTCTACGAACGCCTGCGCCTGGCGGCCGAATCCGGGGGGACCACGTTCTTCGGCACCGGCATCGAACCGGGCTTCATGTGCGATGCGCTGGCGCTCAGCTTGAGCAGCATCTCCCGCGGCATCAGGTCGATCCGCGCCCAGGAGTGCCTCAGCTACGCGACGTATGACCAGCCCAACTACCACGTCTCGCACGGCGGGATCTGGGGGGCGCCCTGTGACCCGAGCTATGGCGACGCGTTCGCCGAACACATCCTCGCCGCTGGCATGGGCGGCCCGGTGCTCCTGCTCGCCGACGCCCTCGGCGTGACACTCGACGACCTGACGGCCGTGGTCGACCTCGCCGCCGCCGACGAGGACTTCGAGGTCCCCATGGGACCGATCGGGAAGGGCACCGTCGCCGGATACCGCTTCGAGCTACTCGGCATCGTCGGCGCGGAGACCAGGATCGCCGTCGAACACATCACCCGGATCCATCGGGACGTGGCGCCACAGTGGCCGTCGATCGGTTCCGGCGGCTTCCGGGTGATGGTCGAGGGCACGCCATCGTTCACCGCGGAAGTCATCTTCGACGAGGACGACCCGACCACGGCGGGTTGCGTGGCCACGGCGGCGCGCGTCGTGAACTCGATCCCCATCGTGTGTGCCGCTCCGTCGGGCGTCTGCTCGTTTCTGGATCTGCCCACAATCAGCGCCGCAGGGTCGTTCGCCTGAATCGGGCGGTGCGCATGTCGGCAGCCGTCAGAGCAGGCCGCGCACCGTGCGGCGGAAGATCCAGGTAGGTCAGTACCCCGGCAGGCGCCGCGCAGACCGCGGGAATGGCGGTGGTGACCTGCGTGACAGCGACGACGTAGCCGGCGTGGGTGCTGTCGCCGAAGTCCGAGGTGAGCGACATGTCGACCCTGATGTTGGGCTCACCGTCGATCACCACCCGGTAACAATCGTCAAAGCCGTGCTCGGGAAAGGAAAGTCCTCACGACGTAATTTGGTGATGTGCTCGATCACGACGCGTGCCTCGCCGTCGACCATTCCCCTGATTTTGAACGACATGCCTGACACGGTCCCCTTGGCGATGCGCCCCGAAGCGATCTCGACGTCCTCTTTGGCGTGGATGAGGCGATGCGCCTCGTCGATGCCGTCGAGCGTCACGCCAATCGCGTCGGCCAGCATGGCCACGGAGGGTCCCCAAATCCTGGCCGTCACACCGGGCATCAGAATCATCGGGAAAGAGACGGCCAAGCATTCCCGGTGCTGCAAACGCTGTAACCGGCCACGCCGGCAATCGGGGCCGGCCAGTTCGCCAATCAACGGGGCGGCCGGGCCCCCTTTTCTTCCGCTACCCCGGCGCCCGGCCGCCAGACCGCCACGGCCCGCTACCCGGGCGACACTCCTCGCCAAGCCAGCGATCCCGTCGCCGCGGACCGCCATGGTCGCCCCTGAAATCATCCCAATTCCCCACCAGCGCCCCGGCACGTCGACAGCGCCCGTGAGCGCGCCGCCACGGCCCCGCGCCTGATGCCCGCCCCAGCCGCGCCGACTACCCCGCACCGCACACCACCATGTGGTGCTCCGCCAGCACACGCCAGGTCATGACAATCGTCGACCCCAACAACCGTGGCGCGCGCGCTTCGCGCAGCGCCACCGCACGGGCCCGCGCGCCTTCACATGGTTATAGCCACGGCGTACCGCCACGCGACCGCGCCCGCGGCCCGCTCGAGCCATCGTCTCCATGCCGTCGCGCGCTGCCAGCCGGGCACAACAGAATGCGGACCCATCCGCTCCCACCAATCTCACCCGAACGCATGCCGTGTTATTTGCAGCCGTGCAGCGCTATCACCGACTGCTCCAGCGGAGCACCATCCGCGGCTGCGGCCAACGCATAGCGGTTGGGCTGCATCATGATCCGCACGCCACCCGGGTAGAACCAAAATCGACCGTACCCATAGGCACCCAGGGCCGACCTCCAGACCGCGAAAGCATTTGCCTGTGATCCGCGAACCATGTTGGCCTCAATACGCCGCCACTCCTCGGCGTGCAGGCGCCTCTAGCATCGACCACGCATCCAAAGCCAGCGCGACTTAGGGAACCCTAATTTCACACCCTCCCCGAACATCACACCTCTTGCACACAGGTCTCGGGATGGCAACATTTCGTCAGGACGATTTAATATGGGCGGTATGGATGCTGAGGGCGCGGGGCCTGCGTGCCCGCGCTGTGGTCTGCCGGTACCTACGTCACTACCCGGCGACAGTCCGCGCCGAGGTCGGCGCAGAATCTGGTGCTCAACTGCCTGCCGGCGGGCGGCACACGCCGAGCGCACTGCCGCTGCACGCACCGGAACCGCGATCCGCGTCGTCGAGGTTCCCCGGCTCTCCCCGGCGGTTGTTCGGCCGGTGATTGTGCCTCGCCCACCGACGACTGAAGACATCGAAATACACGTACTCAACGACCCCGACCACTGCGCCTGGGTGCTCGCTCAGATCACTGCCAGAGCCCGCAGAAAGGAGCTCGATAAACGAGTGTTGCGAGCGGCCAGGGAGCTCGCGCAGGTAATACTTCCGAACGCCACAAGGTACTAAAACCCGCGTCGGGCCCAACGCCTCAGGGACGGATTCGACAGGATCCGCATGCAAGCTGCGGCACTGCTAACGAGTACCTTGCTCGGCGCGTGTTTCGGTCGGCGATCCGCATCGTGGGAGATGCCGCGGCTTGACCTCGCAACACAGCAAAGCAAGCCAAGCAGGCGGCAAGAAAACCACATTCGCCGCGGGCAGCAGCGCCCATTGGCGCACACGGCGCAGACCTCGAGCGAACACCGGCCGACTGACCGGAACGCCAGGCCTACCGCACCGCGAGCGAGTGCTGACACGCACTGGATGACCGACTCAAGAAACCAGCCCTCGGCGACCCGAGCAGTCAGCCCCAACAACGAGCCACGCTTCGCCGCGCACGCGGCGTCGCAGTGATGCTCAGGATCCACTACTACGGGGCTAGCACAGCCGATGCCGCAGCGCAGAAGAGATCGCCAATGCGGCCGCCCATCCGCTGCGGACGAAAGCACCGATGCGACACCCCGGAAGAGGTTCAACTCCTTCCAATTTGGAATTGAACGCTTGTCGTTAGCGTGGTGGCTGGCCTGGCTCCGTGGCCATAATGGCCGCCGAAACAAGCCTCTCGAACATCATGCTCGCAGGATTGCAGGGCTTTCGGGCGTTTCTGTCGAGATCAGACTTCAGGCAACCTGCACTGCTCCGATTCGCTTAGCCCACGCAGGTTGACCCACCCCGCATGAGCATCATCGGCATCGATACTGAATTGATTTGTGGGGTTATAAAGCGAGAGATAGATGTCTTCCAAATCGGCAGCCCGCTCAACGCTTTCATGACGACGTTCGAAGTCTGCCAACGCCTTCAGCGCGATCCGGTACCTGGCGAGGTGAGATACCACGTCGGTGAGGAGCACGGCCCGCTTGCGCGCAGTCTCGACAACGTTCGGCAGAGGCGAAACTGGGTACGGCCGCCGGCGCGGATCCAGCTGTTCTGCTTCCCTCGCCACCTTCCGAATGTAACGACTGTCGCCACAGTTATGCCGCAGTCAAGGCTTAGCATTTCGAGACGCAATCGAGCCTCGCGTTCCGGATCTCTCACGAGGTGCCGCCAGACCGGGAAACAGCGGGAAATACTGGTGGGCAGCGATTTAAAGTCTGTGCTGCACGCCTCGACACGCAGGCGAAAAACTTTCCTCTGACCGTCGCCTTAGCTCTTCAGCCTTCGTACAGTGAATCAATGAGCACCTGCATTAGTCGGCATGACCCAGTCGACCCGGTCAACCCGACCGCCCGCGCACAACTGCTGACTGTCAAAGACGTCATCAACGCAAGACTTGCACACACCTGTGCAAATGTGCCATGCAGAATCTTGGGGTGGCGATACATAAGGGACACAGTGATGCGCGTGAGTGTAAGTGAAACGGGAACAGTGCATTTGAGATGTTACGGAAAGAATTGAAACTGTGGATAGCAGAGAGGTTGGGAAGGGCGGAGTGTTCGAGTGCGCCGGGGGGTTCCACCGGTTTGCGCGAGCGCATTGAAGCGCGCAGAGCCAGCGCCGAGCGAACTCATAAGGCGGAACGCAAAAGTATTGCACGAAGCGTCACCGCAGAGAATTACAGTGGTGTTGGGACCCTCCGTGAGACCGAGGCGATCAACGGCCCTCCGAAGCGCGAAGCCGACCGGGCTCGACAATCTCATAGATCCGACAGCGCCCCATCCCAACACGATCCCTCGGAGGGTGGTGATGAAAATGGAAGACAACGCGTTCAACGATCTGCCCCTTCTGCTCGCAGTACCACGGGCCGCGCAGCTGCTCGGGATAAGCCGGGCGGCAGCCTACCGACTGGCGGCCTCCGGCGACCTGCCAGTCCGCCGGCTCGGCGGCCGCGTCTACGTGGTAACCGCCGGCCTTCGTGAACTAGCCTCATGAAAGGCTCTGTGTACCAGCGGGGTTCCAAATAGATGGATGGCCGAGGCCAAGCGACGCGGCTACCTTCGCCGCGACTGGAGCACGACCACCGAGGAGACCGGCCGATGAGCACCGACACCCCACTGGCCGAGCACCCCAGGAAGCGCGGCGAGCGTACCGACAGCTCAATCAAGAAGCTGCCCAACGGGAAAGGGTGGCGCGCCCGGCCCACTCTTGGCACCGATCCGGTGACCGGCCGACAGGTCCGGCCAACCAAGGTGTTCGCCACCAAGAAGGCCGCGCAGGACTGGGTGACCGAGCAACGTCAGCAGTGGAGCACCGCCACATGGGCGCCGAAGTCCGCGCGCACGTTCGATGAGGTCGCCGACCATTGGATGACGCTGCGCGAGGCCGACCCGTCCCTCGGCCCGAATACCGTTCGCGCTGACCGCGAGTCGCTGGCCTACGCACGCAGAGCGTTCGGTGCGTTGCCGGTGCAGAAGCTCACGCCCGCCGCGCTGGCGAACTGGTCGGCCAAACTGACCGGCAAGGGTGGCGCGACGCTAGCGCCGGCCACCAAGCGCCGCGCGATCGTCCGACTCAAGTCGGTCCTGGCGCACGCGCGCAAGATGCGCTGGCTGACCTATGACCCCTCGGCCGATCTCGAATCACCCGAACAGAAGGCCATCACCGCCACCGCAGCCGATGACATCTGGACCCCCGAGCAGATGAGCACGTTCCTCGATCACGTCGCGGCTCATCGCCTCGGCGGGTGCTTCGGGCTCACCCTGCTCGGCCTTCGCCGCGAGGAGGTCGGCGGGCTGCGCTGGTCAGACGTCGCCCTGGAGGCCGGCACGTTGCGTATCCGTCAGGCCCGTGTTGATGTGAACGGCCGCGACACCATCGTGGCGACCAAGACTGAACGCAGCGCCCGCGATCTGCCGTTGCCGCCCCGCGAACTGGCGATGCTGAAGGCGATGCGCACTGCCCACCTGCGTGAGCGCCTGGCGGTGGGCCGACCTTTCGCCGACGATGACCTGTTGCTTTCGCGGGTCGACGGCACTTGGTTGCCGGTTCGCGAATACTCCCGCGAGTTCACCGCTCAGCGCAAGGCGGCAGGGCTCAAGGCAATCACGCTCGGCAAGCTGCGGCACTCGAATATCTCCCGGATGCGCGCGGCGGGTATCGCCGCCGATGTGGTCGCTGCCTGGCATGGCCACACCGAACGCATGACACAGGCGGTCTACGGGCGGGTCACCGACGACCGCCTGACCGCTGCGTCGGCGGTGTTCTCGGCAGCGTGGTAGGACAAAGTTAGGACAAATGGCGTTCGCCTCGTCAACATCCGCAAACGACAAAACCCGCTCTGACACCAGTTCAAAGCGGGTTTCTCCTGGTGGAGCTAAGGGGACTCGAACCCCTGACCCCCACACTGCCAGTGTGGTGCGCTACCAGCTGCGCCATAGCCCCGAGAAGTTGTGCTCATCGAAGCTACACCACAGTCAACTTTCGTTCAAAGTTGCTGCTCAGGCCGCCTCAGCGTCCGGCTCGGGCAGCGGATCGGGCAGCCGATCGAGCTCCGGCCGCGTTTCCGGCGCCATCACCCAGCCGACCGCCGCGACCAGCAGCACCACCCCGCTGATCGCGAAGCCCCAGCCGTAGCCCAGCTGCTCGGCGAGCCAACCGAGCGTCATCGATCCGACGATCGCACCGAGATCGCCCACCATTTGCACCATGGCCACCGGCATGCCCGCGCGCGCCTCGCTACCCAGGATGTCGGCGACCGCGGCCTGCATCGGCGACATGTAGATGCCGCCGGTCGCACCAACCAGAAACGCCACCACCAGAAACACCGGCAACGTCGACAGCGCGCCAAGCCAGATGGTCGTCGCACCGGATGTCGCCAGGCCGACCATCAACAGGCTGCGACGCCCCATCCGGTCGGACAGGTAGCCACTGGGGATGACGGCGACGGCGTTGCCGGCGGCGAACATCGCCAGCACCAGGCCGGTGATCCCGACGCCGCGGCCCATGACGTCGGTGACGAACAGCGGGACCAGCGCGACGCGAAGCCCGAATGCCGACCAGCCCGTCGCGAAATTGGACAGCAGCGCCGACCGATACGCGCGCTCCCGCAACGCCTCTCGCATCGTCACCGTCGTACGCGTTGGGGGCAGGGGCGCGGTCAGCTCGGAGTGCCGCAGGCTCACGACCAGCACCACCGCCACGCCGAGCAGTGCGGCGCCGTAGATGATGAACGGTGCGGCCAACCCCCAACTCGCCCCCAGGCCGCCGATCGCCGGCCCGCAGACCACACCCACCATGAACGACGTGGTGAAGATGCCCGCGACTCGACCGCGCGCGCCGACCGGGCTGATGTGGATCATCAGGCCGAGCGCCGAGACATAAAACAGCGTCGACCCGATGCCGCTGACAACACGAAGAAGGAGCAGCTGCCAGTAGGTCTGGGAGAACGCGCACGCCATGGTGGACGCCGCCACGACCAGCAAACCGTTGATGTAGATGCGCCGCTCACCCCACCGCTGCACCAGCGCGCCGCTGGCCGGGGCGAAGCACAGTCGGCTCAGCGAAAAGACGGTGACGAGGAACGTCACCGCCTCGATGCTGACCCCGAATCTGCGCGCAAGGTGCGGCATCGCCGGCGCGACGACACCGTAGCCAAGCGCGATCATGATGTTCGCCCAGCTGAGGATCCAAACTTCGCGCGGAAGCGGTCGCGAACCGGACCCGCGCCCCCCCGGGCGGGCAAGACGGAGGGAAATTGTCACCCGATGACTTTATTAACCACCTCGCGCGCGGCTTCCTGCACCTCCGTCAAATGCTCGGGTCCGTTGAAAGACTCCGCGTAGATCTTGTAGATATCCTCGGTGCCCGACGGCCGCGCGGCAAACCATGCGTTGGCCGTCGTGACCTTCAATCCGCCCAACGCCGCACCGTTGCCCGGCGCGGCGGTCAGCTTGGCGGTGATGGGCTCACCGGCCAGCTCGGTGGCGGTCACCTCCTCGGCCGACAGCTTGGACAGCCTGGCCTTTTGGTCGCGATCGGCGGGCGCGTCCACCCGCGAATAGCACGGCGTGCCGTATTCGTCGGCAAGCTCGGCGTACCGCTGCGAGGGCGTCTTGCCGGTGACGGCCAGGATCTCCGAGGCCAACAACGCCAGGATGATCCCGTCCTTGTCGGTGGTCCACGCCGATCCGTCGCGGCGCAGGAACGACGCCCCGGCCGACTCCTCGCCGCCGAAACCGATGGTGCCGCCGATCAACCCGTCGACGAACCACTTGAAGCCGACCGGCACCTCGACCAGCTTGCGGCCGATGCCGGCGACCACCCGGTCGATGATCGACGAGCTGACGGCGGTCTTGCCGACCGCGATGCCGTCCGGCCAGGCCGGCCGATGGGTATAGAGGTAGTCGATGGCGACCGCCAGGTAGTGGTTCGGGTTCATCAACCCCGCGTCGGGCGTGACGATGCCGTGGCGGTCGGAGTCGGCGTCGTTGCCGGTGGCGATCTGGTAGCGGTCCCGGTTCGCAATGAGCCCAGCCATCGCGTCCGGCGAGCTGCAGTCCATCCGGATCTTGCCGTCGTGGTCGAGCGTCATGAACCGCCACGTCGCGTCGACGAGCGGATTGACGACGGTCAAGTCCAGCTTGTGCCGTTCGGCGATCGCGGCCCAGTAGTCCACGCTGGCCCCGCCCAACGGGTCCGCGCCGATCCGGACTCCTTCCTTGCGGATCACGTCCACGTCGACGACGTTGGGCAGGTCGGCGACGTAGGCGTCCATGTAGTCGTGACGCCGGGCGGTCCGCAGCGCCCGCGCCAACGGGACGCGCTTCACCTCGACACCCCGGCCGCGCAGAATCTCGTTGGCGCGCTTGGCTATTGCGTTCGTCGCGTCGGTGTCCGCGGGACCACCGTTGGGCGGGTTGTACTTGAAGCCGCCATCGCAGGGCGGGTTGTGCGACGGGGTGACGACGATCCCGTCGGCCAGGGCCTCGGTGCGACCCCGGTTGAAGGTGAGGATGGCGTGGCTGACCGCGGGCGTTGGCGTGTAACGGTCGGCCGAATCGATCATGGCGACAACGTCGTTGGCCCCCAGCACCTCGAGCGCCGACACCCATGCCGGTTCCGAAAGTCCATGTGTGTCACGGCCAATGAACAACGGCCCGGTGGTGCCGTGCGCGCGGCGGTACTCGACGATGGCCTGGGTGATCGCGAGGATGTGGGCCTCGTTGAACGCCGCGTTCAGCGCCGAGCCGCGGTGGCCCGAGGTCCCGAACGCCACCTGCTGGGTAACGTCGTCGGGATCGGGTTCCAGCGAGTAGTAGGCCGTGATCAGGTGGGGCAGATCGACGAGGTCTTCGGGCAGGGCCGGCTGACCGGCGCGCGGATGGGCCATGTCACCGATTCTGCCCCTGCTCCACTCCGATGTCGCTCTATGCTGCGAAGCGTTCACCGGCCGGAAAGGATTTGCACAGTGGCAAACCACGATTACCGCGAGTTGGCCGCGATCTTCGCCGGTGGCGCGCTGGGCGCCGCGGCCCGGGCGGGGCTGGCCACCGTCATGGCCGCCGATCCTGGGCGCTGGCCGTGGCCGACATTCATCGTCAACATCATCGGCGCATTCCTGGTGGGTTACTTCACCACCCGACTCCTGGAGCGGCTGCCGTTGTCGAGTTACCGACGCCCGCTGCTCGGCACGGGATTCTGCGGCGGCTTGACCACGTTCTCGACGATGCAGGTCGAGACGGTCCGGATGGTCGAACACGGCCATTGGGCGCTGGCCGTCAGCTACACCGCTGCCAGCATCGCGGCGGGCCTGCTGGTGGTGCACCTGGCCACGGTGCTGGTACGTCGGGTGAGAGTGCGCGGATGACGCTGCTGGTGTGGGCGGGCGTGCTGCTCATCGGCGGTATCGGGTCGGTGACGCGCTTCCTGGTGGATCGGGAAGTGACGCGCCGCGCGGGCCGGCCGTTTCCGTTGGGCACGTTGACGGTGAACATCACCGGCGCCGCGCTGTTGGGATTCTTGGGCGGGCTGGCGTTGAGTAAGGACGCCGCGCTGCTGACCGGGACCGCGTTCGTCGGCGCCTACACCACCTTCTCGACCTGGATGCTGGAAACCCAGCGGCTCGGCGAGGAGCGCCGAAAGTGGGCGGCGGCAACGAATCTCGTTGTCAGCGTGGTGCTTGGCCTTGCCGCGGCGTTACTCGGACAATGGATCGCGGGGCGAATATGAACCAGCCGTGCCTGAAGTTGACCGCCTACTTCGCCGAACGCCAACGCGTTGCCGGCGGAGGTCGGTTCCTGGCCGATTCGATGTTCGACCTGTTCGGTGCCCGCGACGTCGCGACCAGCGTAATGCTGCGCGGCATAGCCAGTTTCGGGCCGCGCCACGAGCTGCGCAGCGACATATCGCTGAGCCTGTCCGAGGATCCGGCGGTGGCGATCGCCGCGGTCGACGTCGAGCCGAAGATCCGTGAGCTGGTGGGTGACGTGGCCGCGATGACCGACCGCGGATTGCTGACCCTGGAACGCGCCCGGCTGGTCACCCCGCAACTGGGCACCGACGCGCTGCGCAACTTCGACAGCCACAACGACGACGCGGCGAAGCTCACCGTCTATGTGGGCCGTCAGGAGCGCGTCGGCGGCAAGCCGGCCCAGTATGCGGTGTGCGATTTGCTTCATCGGCACGGATTTGCCGGCGCCATAGTGCTTTTGGGTGTCGACGGCACGGCTCACGGCGAGCGCCGCCGCGCCCGCTTTTTCGGTCGCAACGCCAACGTGCCGCTGATGATCATCGGCATCGGGACGACGACGCAAGTGTCAACCGCCGCAACAGAACTCGCCACCCTGGTGCCCAATCCGCTGCTGACCGTGGAACGAGTCCGGCTGTGCAAACGCGATGGCCGGCGATTCGCGCGCCCGCAGGAGCTGCCCGCGACCGACGCGAATGGGCGTACCTTGTGGCAGAAGCTGATGGTGTACACGGCCGAAGGCACCTTCCATGACGAGCTGCCGATCCACCGCGCCATCGTGCAGCGACTGCTGCATTCCCAGACCGCCCGCGGGGCGACCGTGCTGCGCGGCGTCTGGGGCTTTTACGGGGACCATAAACCGCACGGGGACAGGCTATTTCAGGTCGCACGGCGGGTGCCGGTGACCACGATCGTCGTCGACACACCGGAGGCGATCGCGCGCAGCTTCGACGTCATCGACGGGCTGACCACCCGCCATGGGTTGGTCACCAGCGAGATGGTGCCGGCCGCCCTGTCACTCGACGAGTCGGAGCGGCTCGGCGATATCACGCTGGCAGAACACGATTACTGAGGCAACCCATTTTGTCGCATTAACGGCCCTTCAACAGCTTGGCCAAGACGGCAGCATGACTGCCGTCCACCTCGCGGGTCGCGGTGACCAGGGTGACGACGCCGCCCTTGACCAGCCGGCGCAGTTCGTCGAGCGCCGGGCTGCCGGACAGCTCGGCCTGGTAGCGCTTAGCGAATTCGTCGAAGCGCTCCGGCCGGTGGTGGTACCACTCACGCAGTTCCTTTGACGGCGCGACGTCCTTGCACCAGACGCCGACACGGGGATCGTCCTTGCGGATGCCGCGCGGCCAGATGCGATCGACCAGCACGCGCTGACCGTCGTCGGGGTCGACGTCTTCGTAGATCCGAGCGGTCCGGATCTGATGCTTGGCCATGCTTCAACAATCAGTTGTCGCTAGTTGCCTCATGTCAAGATGCGCGCGAAGGGTGATTCGTTGCCTCACGTGAGCGTGCGCGCTTGTTGACTGGGGCGGGGGCACCGTCTGCGGCTTTGCTGGTGATCAGAGTGAAGAGCTCAGTGCTCAACGCCGCGATCTGGCGTTGGGTGGCGGCGGGATTGATCAGTGAGTAGCTCCGCTTGAGCGCCACGATGCGGTCCACGGTTATGCCCGGGTGGTCGATCGTGCGGTGAAATGCGGTGGTGGCCTTGTCATGTTTCCTGGACACTTTGGCCCCTGTGCGGACTTTGGATATCAGTTTCTGCTGGGGGGAGAAGTAGTTGGTCAGGTTCGACTGCAGTCGCCAGATTTCGTTGAGTAGCAACAGTTCTGACGCGGTGTCGTAACGGTAGTAGCCGACCACTGTGCGTACCACTGCCCAGTTCTTCTGCTCGACGTGGCAGCCGTCGTTCTTGTTGGCTGGCCGTGCTCGGGTGAAGGTGATGCGGCGGTTTTGACACCATGCCAGCAGGTCATCGTTGATGAATTCCGATCCGTTGTCGGAGTCCACGCCCAGGATCGGGAACGGCATCGTGGCGGCGATGTGATTGAGGGCGGCCAACACGCTCTTGGCGGCCCGGTCAGGAATTGAGCGGTTCTCGGTCCAGCCGGTGGCGATGTCGGTGACCGTCAGCGTGAAGGCATGGCGCCCACCGCGATGGCCGCCGTCGTGGAAGACCGTGTCGATCTCAACGAAGCCGGGCACAGCGTCATCCCATTCGGCCCAGGTACGCACCGGGATCTGGCTTTTGAGCAGCGACCCCGGCTTGGTGCCCACCCGTCCCTTGATCTTGCGTTTGGCTCGTTCATCGGCCAGGCGGCGATCGATGGTAGCCGCCGACATCGACACCAGCAGTGCCGCGGTCTGATCGCTGATGGTCAGCTCCCGGAAGTGGCGCAGCACGGCCACCCGCTCTGCGAGCATGGGCGCGAGCCGTTTGCCGGCGGGCATTCCCAGCACCGTCCAGCAGACCGTCAGCGCCGCGATGACCTCGGGCCCGTAGGTCAGCGGCCGGGAACTGCGCACGGTGACGATCGTGGGCGACAGCGCGGCTTTGAGCGCCTTGCGGGCATGGTTACGGTGCCAGCCGGTGTTGGCGCACAACTCGTCGAGAATCCGACTCTTCTCGCGCTTACTGCCCTGCTGGTAGCGGATCGCCGCTGCTTGCGTCACTGCCCTGCGCTCGGCCAATGTCAACCCCATCACCTGGGCCTACCGAAGTCATAGCTGACCGATCAGGCAGGCGCGCCGTCCACGCGCGCATTTTCCATGAGGCAACGAAGCCCCCATTCACGCGCATTTCTGATGAGTCAACGCGGTCGGCGGTGTCGATTATAATCGAAAGTATGTTCGAATCCTTGATGGTGATCGACCCGGCCGCGGGCCAGTCGGCGTTGATCGACAAGATCGCTGAGCTGGAGCGGGTGAAATCGGCGGCGGCCGCGGGACAGGCTCGGGCGGCCGCCGCGCTGGACGCCGCGCGTCGCTCCGCCGAGGCGGATGCCGGTGTGCCGGCCGCCCGGCGCGGACGCGGTGTGGCGCACGAGATCGCGTTGGCCAGGCGAGACTCGCCGGCCCGCGGAGGGCGGCATCTCGGGTTCGCCAAGGCGCTGGTGCATGAGATGCCGCACACCCTGCAGGCGCTGGAATCCGGAGCGCTGTCCGAGTGGCGCGCCACCCTGATCGTGCGTGAGAGCGCCTGTTTGGACGTCGATGACCGGCGCACGCTGGATGCCGAGTTGTGCGGCGACCCGGCGGGTCTCGACGGGATGGGTGATGCGCGAATAGCCGCCGCCGCCAAGGCGATCGCCTACCGGCTGGACCCGCACGCCGTCGTCGACCGGGCGGCAAAGGCCGAGACCGAACGAACGGTCACCATCCGGCCGGCGCCCGACACCATGACGTATTTGACCGCCCTGTTGCCGGTGGCGCAGGGCGTGTCGGTGTACGCGGCGCTGCGTCGCGAGGCCGACATCCGCGGCGACGGGCGGTCCCGCGGACAGGTGATGGCGGACACGCTGGTCGAACGTGTCACCGGCCGGGCCGCAGAGGTTCCCAGTCCCATCGCGGTCAATCTGGTGCTGACGGACGAAACATTGTTGGGCGGTGACAGCACGCCGGCCGACGTGTGCGGCTACGGCCCCATCCCGGCAGCCGTCGCCCGCGCGATGGTGGCGGCCGCCGTCGACGACCAGCGGTCCCGGGCAACGCTGCGCAGGCTCTATGCGCATCCCCGGTCCGGGGCGTTGGTGGCGATGGAGTCGCGCTCGCGGCTGTTTCCCCGCGGCCTGTCCGCCTTCATCGAATTGCGCGATCAACGCTGTCGCACGCCCTACTGCGACGCGCCGATCCGGCACCGCGACCATGCGCAACCCTGGGCCCACGGCGGTTCCACCACCGCGACCAACGGGGCGGGGTCATGCGAGGCCTGCAATTACGCCAAGGAGACCCCCGGCTGGCGGGTGAGCACCAGCGTGGACGAGAATCACACGCACACAGTCGAATTCACGACTCCTACGGGTCATCGGTATCGGTCCGGGGCCCCGCCGCGCGCGCCGGCGATCACGATCAGTGATGTCGAGGTCCGAGTCGGCATCGCGATCGCTCGGCACGCCGCCTAACTGGATGCGCGGCCGCCGGTGAGGCGCTCGACATCGAGGACTTCACCGCGATTGATGCTGACCCAATCACGCCCGTCGAGGTATGGACGCAGGCTACGGCCGATGAGTTCGGCGTCGGCCGGGGTCTTCGGCCGCTGAAGTTCGTAGACGTGCGGCAGTTCGGCCATGCCCTTTACGACGTTCCACAGCGTCAGGGCGGCCGGCCCCGTTGGCGGGTCCACCAGGACCGGCCCGAACAGGCACTGCCCCAACATAAACAGCGTCGGCACGCCATATCCGCCGGCGTCGACGACGCGCTGATGGTCGGCGCGGACGTCATCGTGGGTGGTCGGGTCGGCCAACGCCGCGTCGAAGACCGCCTCGTCGGCGATCGTGCTCAGCAGCCGCCGCGCCACCGCTGGGTCGTGCGGTTTGCCGCCCGCCGCGTGCAGTTCGTGTCCGATCGCGGCGTACCACTGGTCCAGCAACGCCATGTCGGTGCGCCCCAGCATCGCGCCGATCCGCATCAACGACCAGCCGTAAGACCAATCGCGTTCCCACGGGTGCTTTTTGCCCTCGACCCGGTTGATCTCCTCCAGGCTGAAGAATCGCCAGTTGATCGTTATCCCCAATTGCTCGCGGACGTCACGAATCCACAGCGACGTCTGATAGGCGAACGGGCACATCGGGTCGAAGTGAAAATCCACGACGGTGTTCATCGGTTCCTTCTCGCCGTCAGTGCGGCGAAGATCGCCGCGTTGGCCGCCGCCCCGACGGTGGCGACACTCAGATCGCGGGCTCTGGCGTGAAAGCCCACGGCCAGCACGAAATAAACCGTGAGCATAGCGGTCGTCAGCCGGGCCAGGCCGGGAAACCAACGGGCAGAGAACAACCCGATCGCGGCGGCGGCCTTGATCGGTGCGAATATCCACCGGTATCGGGGCGGAAAATTGATCGTGTCCAGCACCTGCGTCACGAAGGGCAGCGGGATGGCATCGCCGATCGCGCTCGCCGCCAGGTAAGCGCCCAACGCGTCATAGGTTGACGTGGCCATGTCGTCTCCTCAGTAGTGGTAGGTGTCCGTCGGGGCGGGGCTATGCACCTTTTCGTCGTCGAACTCGGAGACTTCGATGCCGTAGGCGCGGGCCAGGTCGAGGATTTTGGTGGCCCGGGCGATGCGCGGCAGGTCCGAACCGTTGCGGATCTCTCCCCCGTCGCGTTCGAACTCGCCGAAAAACTCTTTTGCCCAAGCGATTTCGTCCTGCGACGGCGAAAGGCCCTCATTCACCACCGCACACTGGTCCGGTGTGAGGCAGATCTTGCCCGTCATCCCGAACTCGACGGAGACGGCGGTGGCCTCGATGAGTTTCAACGCATTGGATCCGATGGTCGGCCCGTCGATCGCGCTGGGCAGGTTGGCCGCCTTCGCGGCGATGGTGAAGCGCGAACGTGCGTAGGCCAGCGTGGTCGGGTCCTCACCGAAGCCGGTGTCGCGGCGGAAATCGCCGATGCCGAACGCGAGCCGGAAAGTGCCTTTGGTCGCGGCGATCTCGGTGATGCGCTCCAGACCCCGAGCCGTCTCGACCAGGGCCACGATCGGCACATTGGGCAAGCGTCGCGCCGTCTCGGTGACATGATCCACCGATTCGACCATCGCCAACATCACCCCGCCGACCGAGCTGTCGGCCAGTGCCGCGATGTCGTCCGCCCACCAGGGTGTGCCGAAGCCGTTGATGCGCACCCAGTCCGCCTTGTCGCTGCCGAGCCAGCGCACGACGTTGTCGCGCGCCCCGTCCTTGTCTTTCGGGGCGACCGCATCCTCGATGTCGAGGACGACGATGTCGGCGCGAGACCGCGCGGCGGACTCGAACCGGTCGGCGTGCGCGCCGTTGACCAACAACCAACTGCGGGCCAGCACGGGATCGATGCGGAAACCGACGTCGGCGGGATCCGCCGCGTGGCTGTCGACCTGCGCATGCATGGATTGATCTGCAGTCATCTTCATTCCGTCGCTATCGAGATCATCGTCCCTAACCGTAGCGATATCTCAAAACGACGGTCCACGCAGCGCATCCCATCGCCGCCGCCGACCCGAAGACCAGCGGCGGCGATGAGGGCCAGATGTGGGCTAGTTGACGCCGATCACTTCTTGCGCGATCGCCGCGACACGGGTCTGCGCAGCCGATACCACCCGCTGGCGATTCTTGTTCGCCTCTTCGTAGGCAATGATTGCCCGAACGTCACCTGGATCGCTGAGTTCCTTCACCGCAGCAACCGCGTCACTGACGTTGAGGTCGTCGTAGTCGGGGATCGGCAGTTCGTCGGCCTGCAGGACGCCCGCGCGGGCGCGAGCCGAATGCAGCGTCGCGGCGACATCGTCGGCCCCTTCCCTGCGGGTAACCCTCTCGGCGGCTCCCAGGGCGGCGTCCCGCGAGGCGGTCAGCGCCTTCGCTGCCACGTCGGTGGCATGACCGCCCCGATTCACCAGGTCCTTGAAGGTCGGCCCGGTAGAGCGCAGCGCTTCGGCGGCGCGGTCCACTCCGCGCGCGGACCAGGCAACCGGAAGGTTGAACATCTTCACAGCGGTGCCGGCGGCCGCCTGCAGCGGGGTGCGACGCAGCGCGGCCGGCCCACCGAGCGCGTCTTCGGCCAGCACCGTGGTGAGCCACTCCACCGTCGCCGAGTGCGCCGTGATCAAGCGGCTCGCCAGATCCTCGATTTCGCGCTGCTTCGCGGCAACGGCCAGCGCCTTGATGTAGCGGGCCCGGTCGAGAAGCTGGCCCTCGAGCGCGAGGTCTCCCAGCAGCGCCTCGTCGAACGGTTGGGCCTGTTCCGTCAGGGCCTTGACGGCCGCGGCGGCGCGACCAAGGAAGGGACCGATCACATCGGGATAGCCGCCCAGCTGCCGGATCGCGGTCTCGATAGCCTCAGCGCGGTCGCGGGCGTTCGCCGCGTTCTGTGTCAGCTCACGACGCACCGCCTCGGTGCGCGCCTGGGCGATGCGCGTTTCAGCGACCTGGATCTCGGTCCCTGTGAGCTGCAGGATCGTGCGCAATTGCGCGAGAAGTGTCGTTCTTTCGGGGGAAGTCATTCAGGTTCGTCTCCCTGTGTCGATGGGCTTGGGTCAGCGCAGAACGCCACTGGGTCGGCTACCCATCATGTGCCCGATTGGAACATCGGCGGCGTTCGGCGAGAGAAAAACCTTGCGCCGCATATATTCTCACCGGCGCCATCCGCCCGCCATCTGCCCTGCGAGTTGGCGCGTGTTTCGTCGTTCACCCGCTGGGTAGCCCACCCTCGCAGCGCTGACCTCGGGCCGGCGTTGCCCAAATGGGGCTGGAACAACCTGGTCCTGAACTCGGTTGCGATCCCGCAACGGGATTGGACCGACGAAAACCCAACAGGAGTTGAACATGCGTAGGACTATCGCAGTCATTTCTGCCACCGGGGCGCTGTTGTTCGGTGGTGCAGGCGTTGCCAACGCCACCGTCCAAGCCGCGACCGCGCCGGCGCCGACCACCACGACATTGGCCGACAACACCAACACCACCACCAACGATCAGCCCAGCGACAACTCAGGGCTGTGGGGGCTGCTCGGCCTACTTGGCCTGGGCGGACTTGCCGGACTGAGGCGCCGCAAAGACGCTCACGCGGGCGTCGGCGTCGCACCCCCGACGGCAAATCCCGGCCGCGGCGCCGTCTAGCCACTCCGAACCGTCAGCGGCTCCCGGCAGGAGATCCTGCCGGGGGCTTGCTGCGCCTTAATTCCCTTGTGGCTCAGGCGCCTCCTAGGCTGGTGAGATGAGCGTTGAACCGGGCGTGACGTCGAACCTCACGCTGTTGGATCGCTTCTCCCGCGAACTGCCGGAGATGGCGGTGCGCTGGCAGGCCGAAGCTCCCGCCGAACCGCAGCTACTCGTGCTCAATGAGGCGCTGGCCGCCGAACTGGGCCTTGATAGCGCGTGGCTGCGCAGCGCCGACGGGCTGCAGTTCCTGGTGGGCGGGGCGCTGCCCACCGGCGCCACTCCGGTGGCTCAGGCCTACGCCGGCCATCAGTTCGGCGGCTTCGTTCCGCGGCTGGGCGATGGCCGGGCGCTGCTCCTGGGCGAGCTCACCGGCGTCGACGGGCGCGTGGTTGATATCCACCTGAAAGGTTCCGGACCCACGCCGTTCGCCCGCGGCGGCGACGGCCTGGCCGCGGTCGGGCCGATGCTGCGCGAATACATCATCAGCGAGGCGATGCATGCCCTGGGCATCCCGACGACGCGATCCTTGGCTGTGGTCGGTACCGGGCGGCCGGTACATCGCCAGACGGTCCTGCCGGGCGCCGTGCTCACCCGCGTCGCGAGCAGCCACCTTCGGGTAGGCAGCTTCCAATACGCCGCGTTTACCGGCGATGTCGATCTGGTGCGGCGCCTCGCCGACCATGCGATTGCCCGCCACTATCCGGCCGCCGCGGCGGCCCAACGCCCCTACCTCGCGCTGTTCCAGGCGGTCACCGCCGCCCAGGCGTCCCTGATCGCGCGATGGATGCTGTTTGGGTTTGTCCACGGGGTGATGAACACCGACAACATGACGATCTCCGGCGAGACCATCGACTACGGACCGTGCGCCTTC
This sequence comes from Mycobacterium conspicuum, assembly GCF_010730195.1. Taxonomy (NCBI): domain Bacteria; kingdom Bacillati; phylum Actinomycetota; class Actinomycetes; order Mycobacteriales; family Mycobacteriaceae; genus Mycobacterium; species Mycobacterium conspicuum. The sequence goes on along the minus strand of NZ_AP022613.1, from coordinate 1,275,318 downwards.
ATGGAGGCCTACGATCCCGAGACCGTGTTCAGTTCGATCGACTCCTGGGGCCGCTACGCCTTCGGCAACCAGCCCGTGATTGCCGGGTGGAACCTCGCCCGGTTCGCCGAAACGCTTCTTCCGTTGCTGTCCAACGACATTGACGAGGGAATCGCACTCGCGCAGGAGGCCTTCGAGGTATTTCACGCCCAGTACGACCAGGTGTGGTCATCCGGGATGCGAGCCAGGCTCGGTTTGTCCGCCGGCGTCGAAGCCCAGGCCGCCGCGGAGTTGGTCGACGAATTGCTGGTCCTGTTGAAGGAAAGCCGAGTGGACTACACCTCCTTCTTCCGTCGCCTGGCTCGCGCGGCAACAGGCGATGCTGGATTGGACTTCGCCGGCTTTGACGACTGGCTGTCCCGTTGGCGAGCCCTGGGCCCGAACCCCGAATCGATGGACCGCGTCAATCCGATCTACATTCCGCGCAACCACCTGGTCGAGGAAGTCCTGTCCGCCGCCACCGCCGGCGACCTCGACCCGCTGCGGCGGCTCCTGGACGCGGTGACCGCGCCCTACGACGAACGGCCCGGTCTCGAGCGTTACGCGAGTCCCGCGCCGGAGGATTTCGGCGAATACCGGACCTTTTGCGGCACCTGAATCACGCCTTACGCAGGCGGGCCCGGATCAGGCGGATACCGATCAGGCCGACGCACAGCACCAGCGCCGCGACGACGGATTGCAGCAAGACCGCGAGGTCCGCGACGTCATAGGAGCTGTCACCGTTGACGCAGTGAAAGCTCATCGACTGACCCGCGTCGCTGTACGTCAGCCGGTAGCCGCTGATGCACACGATCCCGCCCATCCACAGCGCGCTCGCGGGGGTCAGCGCGATCACCCCCGCCGCGAGCCCGATACACCCGATACAGAGGCCGATCGCCGCGAAGATTGCCCCGATGATCGCCCCGATGCGATTGGCCCCGGCGGGCTCCCAGGTCGGCGCGGCCGAGCCGCTCCGCGAGGGGTTGCCCGGATTCATCAGCAAATAATTACACGTCCCGGCCAGCCGCGCTGGGTCTATTTGCTGGGCACCTCGGCGGCGATCTGCGTGGCGATGTTGACAGCCGCCGGATCGTTGGCGGCCGCGCTGACGGTCAGGATGTCGATGGCGACGTTGTTGCGCACGGTCAGAGCCCGCTGAGCGGTCCGATCGCCGCCCTCGCCGGCGCCGGGATGGTCGTATACCTCCTGGCTGATCCGCGCAGTGGTGCTCAAGACGCCGTTGGTGTTGGAGATCGGCCCCACATTCCACACCTCACGACCACCCGACATGGTGTGGGCAAAGCCCCCGTTGGAGCACTTCTGCCAGCGTTGCGCCGAGGCTGCGAAGAAGGCGCTGGCCTGCCGTGCCGTCGGAAACAGCACGACAGTCTGCTCGGCTTCGTGCGAATTCGATGGATCGCCCAGAAACTGTCGGTGAACGCCGCTGGATCCGCTGTTGGCGTAAGCATTGGCCTCTGCCGGGCTGTATATGGGCAGACACTCCGGGCGCGACACCAGAGCACTCACGTCCTCCATCGACGTCCTGTCGGTAGCCACGGACACATCGGTGGTCCCCAACGCGGCACCGATCTGCGGCGCGCTGAGCAACAGCCCGTTCAGTGCGGCCTGCGCAACCGGTGGCACGGCTGTGGAGGTGGTGGTTGCGGGGTCCGCCCGGTTGCTGTTGGCCCCGCAACCGGCGACCAGAATGCAGAGCCCGGCAAGCGCGGCGGCCTTTCGCTGTGGCATACCGCACGAGTATCACAGTCGACGCCAAGTCGATCAATCAGAGCGCGGACGTCGTGCAGTCGTGCGACAGTTCCGAAGGTGACAAGCAGCGTTGCGGTGATCGGAGCCGGGCCCGGTGGACTGGTCGTCGCGCGCTGGTTGCTGTCGCAGGGATTCGAGTCGACGATCTTCGAGCAGGGATCCATGCTGGGCGGCCAGTGGTCGGGCGTGGACGGAAACAGCGGCGTGTGGCCGAGCATGCACACCAACAGCAGCCGCACCCTGACCGCCTTCAGCGACCTCGAGCACGAGACCGACCTCGTCTACCCGTCGAACCGCGAGATCCTCGACTACTTGCATCGCTATGCCGAGGCATTCGGCCTGACCGCACGCATCCGGCTCGGCACCCGAGCCGACCTCGTCACCCGAGACGCGACCGGGTGGCTCGTGCGTCACGGCGGAACGGATGAACGATTTGACCGAATCGTGGTGGCCTGCGGCAGGTTTCATGCCCCCGCCATCCCCGCGGTGCCCGGGCTGGATGCGTTCGCCGGCTCGGCGGCAGCCGTCTCCACCTATCGGTACCGGGGGCCAGAGCCCTATCGCGGCAAGCGCGTGCTGGTGGCGGGGTGCGCGATCAGCGCCTTGGAGATCGCGTCGGAACTCGCCGCGCTCGGCGCCGCGCGGGTGGTGGTGACTCAACGCCGGCAGCGGTACGTCCTGCCCAAGTTCGTCGCCGGCGTCCCGTCCGATTACCGCTTCTACACCCGATACGGGGGCTTGGCCAGCGAAGTCCTGCCGCCGGACGAGATGGAAGCCCAACTGAAGCGGGCCGTGCTCGAGGCGGCGGGAAGCCCCGAACAATACGGTGCCCCGACGCCCGATCCGTCCCTGTTCGCGGCCGGGGTCACGCTCAACCAGGACTACCTGCCGCTCGTCGCCGAGGGCCGAATCACCGTGCGTCCGTGGATGAAATCCATTGCCGGCGCGGCCGTGACGTTCGCCGACGGGCATGCCGAGGAGTTCGACGCGATCGTGCTGGGCACCGGGTTCGAAATCCGGATGCCGTTTCTGAGCGCGGACATTCGGGCGATTCTCAACCTCGATGCCGTGCATCTGGACGCCGACCGCTACACGTTCCATCCCGACCTGCCGGGTCTCGCCTTCATGGGCATCTGGGATCAGTCCGGGGGATACTTTGTGCCGCTTGAGCTTCAGGCCAGGTGGATCGCCTATACCTGGGGCGGCACCATCGCGCCGCCGGACGAGCGCGACCAGCGGCTGGCGATCGACGCCTATCGATCACGTCGCGGCATGTCGCAAAAGACCCAAATGAATTTGGCGGCAATGACTTTCGCCCGGGCCGCCGGGGTCGAGCCGCATCTGGAGAACTGGCCACAGCTGCGCCGCGCGTTGTTGTTCGGTCCGCTCGCACCGAGTTGTTTCCGGCTGGAAGGTCCGGATGCGCTGCCCGACGCGCCGGCCCGGTTCGCGCGCGAGGCGGCCACCTTCGGCGCGATCACGTCGAACGAGCTGACCGAGCGCGAACAAAGCCTGTGGTCGCTGCTGCCTAGTCCGGTTGCGTAGCGGCCGGTCGCCCGGTGCGACGCACGGCGCCCCACAGTCCCACGCCGACGCCGAGGATGGCGCCACCCAGGCCGATGAGCTGTTGGGAGCGGGTCAATTTGTCGTGCACGCTCAGCCCGCCGACCAGGTCGGACGCGTCGGCGCCGGCCGATGCGAGGAACCAGCCGCGGCTGTTTTTGCCGCGCAACCCCGACGTCAAGAGCAGGGCTCCGATCAGCGCGTCGCGGTAGCCCATCGACCGCAACAGCAGTCGCGCCGTCGGCGACGGCTCGCTGTGATCGCCCCACAGACGGTTGGCACGAAGGGGGTCGACGAGAAACTGGATGCCCGAGGCGAGGCGGATGCTTCCCGCGACCAGCGCGGCACGGTCGATTGACATAGCCCGCAGCCTAGTTCGGCGTGCAGGTGGCTACCATAACCCCCATGGCCGAGCCGGGTCGGGCCGCCCACGAGAGCGCCGCAGAGACCGGCGCGGAGACCGTCGCGCGGGATGTCGGCAAGACCGCGGCCGTGCCCAATTCCACCCCCACCGACGCGGTTGAACTCGCATGGTCGGACAACCCCGAGCGCGGCGATTATGCGGAGGTTCCGGGCGGGGACATCCCGGACGAACCCGCCGCCGTCGGCCAATCGTGGCGCGCGACATGGCGCATCGCCGGGGGGCTGGTGGTCGCCGGGTTGGTGGTGGCCGGGGCCATCGTCGTCGGGCGCTGGGCGTTGACGACGAGCCACTCCCCGACCAATGCCACCAACCCGCCCTCCCCCACCACGTCGTCGGCGGCGCCGACGGCTACCGCCCCGTCCTCGATCGCATCGACACCGGATCAGGACGACAAGTACATCCAGGCCCTCAACGACAAGGGCATCTCCTTCGCCAACCCCGGGGCCGCGATCTACAACGGCAAGACGGTCTGTCAGAACATCGGTCAGGGCATGACGGTGCAAGAGGTGGCGACGGCGTTTCGTGCGAGCAGCCCGGCATTCAGCGCCAACGCCGATGACTTCGTCGCCATCTCGGTTCGCGCGTACTGCCCGCAACACAACAACCTGGTCGCAGGGTTGGGATGACCTGACCGATCCCGCCCGCATGGTTTGCAGATGGCGGCATCGGGTATTCGGGGTCGGCGATGCGGCCTCGCAAGCGCAGCGTTGCGCAGCGGTCGCGCAGAGAACCCAACCGAAGGAGAGGGCGTGGCGAAGCGTGGCATCACAGCCGGCGTAGTCGGCGTGGCCGTGGTCGCGGCGGCGCTGGCCGGCTGTTCGAGCAACAAGTCCAATCCGGGCGCGTCGAGTTCGAGTTCGGGCGCGCCGGCGGCCGCGGCCGGACCGCAGCTCACCATCGACGGTCAGAACCAGAACATCACCGGACAGGTCACCTGCACCGTCGCCGGCGACAACACCAACATCGGCATCGGTGACGCGACAAACGGAGTTGGCGCGGTGGTCAGCAATGCCAACCCGCCGATCGTCCATTCGGTCGGGCTGGGCAACGTCAACGGGGTCGCGCTGGGTTTCTCCGACGCCGCGCCGGGACAGGGCGGCAACGCCGGCGCCGCGCAGAACGGCAAGACGTATGCGATCAACGGCACCGCGACGGGCGTCGACATGAGCAACCCGCAGCAGCCTCAGCAGGTGAAGAAGTCATTCCAGATGAACGTGACCTGCCCATAGCTTCGGGCCCGGCTAGGAGGACCAGCAGATATGTCTAGCAAACGCGCGCTCAGCGCCGCGGCGCTCGCCGCAACGATCAGCATGTCGGCCCTGACCTTCGGGACAGGGTTGGCCGCGGCGGCTCCGGGGGCTCCGTCGCCGCCACCCTGTCCGAACTGCAACGGCGGCGGCCCGGGTGGCGGCCCCGCGCCCGGCGGCGGCGGGCAGGGCCACGAACAGCAGGGCCCACCAAGCCACGCGCCGCAAAACCCGCAAACCAACGCGCCGCAAAACCCGCAGACCAGCGCGCCGCAGAACCCGCAAACGCACGAACCGCAAAACCCACAAACCAGCGTGCCGCAGCACCCGCAAACCAGCGCGCCGCAGGGCCCGCCGAGCAACGAGCCGCCGAGGGGCGGCGCGCCCACCAGCGCGCCCGCCAGCGCGCCGAGCAATCCGCCGTCGCACCAGCCCAACAACAGGGAGCTGCAGGCGCCGTCCACCCAGCCCCCGCACCCGCCGTACACCCCGCACGGAACCTACGCCGCGGGAAGCGTGGACGTGGGCGGTCCCACGAACGCTCACGCCGGCTTCAGCATTGAGGGCCATGGCGCACCGCCACCGCCCAGGGAGCATGGGTGGGGCTGGAACGACGGCCCGCCTCCGGGACGTGCGCCGCGCAACTGGGCCGGCCCGCCACCTCCGGGTGGGTGGAACGGTCCGCCGCCTCCGGGTGGCTGGAACCGCCGATGGGACGGGCCGCCGCGCGACGTCCTGGTCGCACAGACCGACTTCGGGCCGTTCGCCTTCAACGACTACATGGTGATCCCGACGTTCAACTGGATGTACGGCGGTTGGGGCTACTGGTATTTCGGTACCTGGGTTCCCCTGTATTGATCAGCGGGCCGGGCACGCGTCGGCGATCTCTGCGGCCGCAGGCCACAACACGGCCGCCAGCCCGAAGGCCATGATGTCGGTGCTGGCCGGCGACAGCTGTTGAAGCCGGGCCTGAATCTGCTGAACCTGCTCGCCGTGCAGCGACGACCACACCAGGCCGATCACCAGATAGGGCACCGCCAGCCACAGGGCCATCTCGATCAGTGCCGCGATGGTGACCTTGCGATTCAGCACCCGCTGCAGTGCTTCCATCACTGCGGGTGGCTCGCCAGGTAGTCGCCGACGGGGATGCGCGCGGATTCGGCGTAGCCGACGGGCAACAGCACGTCGCCGGCCGTCGTGTTGTAGTAGATGTCCCAGCGGTAGTAGTCGGCGAAGCCGGCCGGATCGCTGGCCATCACAGCGGCGTAGTCGTCCACCGCGCCGACGTAATGGCTGGAGTGGTTGTACCCGAAGATGGCACGGTCGTGATCGTTGGCGAAGCCGTTGGCGGCCAGGAAGCGGGCGGCCGCCAGCACGGCGTCGTGGGGCGAGTGGACGTCGCCGCCGTTGCCGTAGGTGGCCCACGTCGACGGCAGGAACTGCATGGGGCCCTCCGCCCCGGCGGTGCTCACCCCGTTGATGCGGCCGAAGCCCGTTTCCACCAGGTTGATCGCCGCCAGATAGTTCCATCCGACGCCGGTCGCCGCTTCTGCTTCGTGGTAGTAGCCGAGCAACGCATCGGCCGGCGGGGGTCCGTCGATCCGCCAGGCGGGCAGGGTGTCCTTGATGTCTCCCCCGCTCAGCGCGCTGAGCTGGCGTCGCGCGTCGACATTGCGGTCGTAGGTCCCGGCGAGTGCCGGCGGGATTGCGGCTCGGATGGTCGCGTCCCACTCCGGGTGCCGCCCGATATTCCGGTAGGCGACCTGCTGGCGGTGCGCGGCCGCGGCCAAGGTGGCCTCCGACGAGGACGGGTCGTGCAGCGCCTGTTCATCGGCGCTCAATTCGCTGGCCAAGACGGCGGGGTCGGTTGCCAGCGGCGGCTGCGCGTGCAGTGTGGCCGCCGCGGCCGTGGATCCCGCCATTACCACCACGAGAACGGTTGCGCTGCAACACATTAAACGCACCCAGCGGTAGCTAGCGACGTCCTTCATCGTTTTGCCCTCTCGCAGTCTTGCCTTTCATCTTGTCCGTGCCGACGCGTTTAGCCAAGCCCCAGAGGCCTCGTCGAACCAGCGACAACAACGCCACCAGCGTGATGGCGACGGCTCCGACGGCCAAACCGACCACCGTGGCCGCTGCGGTCTCGGTCATCCAGGCCGCCACCGCACCAAAGGCCTTGACGCTGTGGCGAACCCGGTCCGCGGCATGGTGGACCACCTGGTCCGGTGGATGCCAGCCCAGTTGATCGCTGCCCGTGAGCAATATGTGGCCGCCCACCCAGAGCATGGCCACCATGCCGATGTTGGAAAGCGCCGAGAGCAGCGCGGGCATCGCCGCGACCAAGCCCCGGCCGACGTGCCGCCCGATTCGGGACGCGGTCTGTTTGAGGCGCAGGCCGACGTCGTCCATCTTGACGATGACGGCGACGACGCCGTACACCCCGGCGGTCAGGACCAGGGCAACGACGATGAGGATGATGAGCCGCGGCAGGAAGGCCTGATCGTCCACCTCGTTGAGCGCGATCACCATGATTTCGGCGGACAACACCAGGTCCATCCGAATCGCCCCGGTCACCACCTCTTCCTCGGCGGCCGGTGGAGCGTCGGCGTCATGACCCCGGATGCTGCCCCAAACCTTCTCGGCGCCTTCGTAACACAGATACAGGGCGCCGAGCATCAGCACCGGGACCACCAGCCGCGGCGCGAACTGACTGAGCAGCATCGCGACGGGCAGAATCACCAGCAGCTTGTTGCGCAGGGACCCCATCGCGATGCGTTTGACGATCGGCAACTCACGCTCGGCGGTTATCCCGAGGACGTATTGCGGTGTCACCGCGGTGTCGTCAATGACCACACCGGCGGCCTTGGCGGACGCACGTCCGCTGGCCGCCGCCAGTCGCGCGAGAGCCGCGACGTCGTCGAGGAGCCCGAAAAGACCCGCACTCATCGCGTCTCCGCCATGGCGTTGGAGGGTACCCGTCGCAGGTTTACTCTCGCAGAATGCCGGATCCACAGTACGAGCCCGACGTGGGCTGGGTCCCCGCTGACGAGCGCTTATTCGGCGTGGATCGACGCACCATCGCCCCCACGTTGGCGGTTTTCGCGCTGGCCGTCGTCATGTCGGTGGTGCTGCCCGTCGTCAACGCCACGGTCCCCTACCACGACATCGTCAAGGCCGGCGACGTGCTGCAGCTGCGGGGCGACGTGACGTTCGTGCCGCAGGCCGGCTGGGGTATTACCTCAGGCGTGCGCGCCGGCAACGCGCCGCTGTCCGGCGAGTATCCCGCGCGCGCGACCGTCGAGCACAAAGCCGTCAAGTTCACGGTTCGCACAGCGCGATTCGACGGCGACGCCAACAAACTGCTCGACCAGATCGAGACGACCTCCGACGCCCTCAGCCGCGGTCGCGGCGTGCACGTGGCGGGGCCGCACACCACCATCGTTACCGATCAGGGCGACCATGGCGCGACAGCGCGGGTGACCGGACCACACACCGGCGGCGTGATCGCCGCCTTCGTGTTCGACGGGCGCGGGGTCGAGGCCGTGGCCACCGGGCCGTCCGACGCCGGCCCGGAGCTCACGCCCGCGGTTATGCAGATGATCCGCAGCATCACTCATCCACGGGGAGGCTAGGCAGTGTCAACGACGCCCACCGCATCGCTCGCCGACCTCGACCGCGCGCGCAACGCCGCGCTCGATCTCTCCGGGTGGGGCCGGCGGTTCGCCTTCTACCAGCCACGCAACCTCGCCTTCTGGGGCTACCTGGCGCTGGTCGGGATCGGCATGTTCCTGTTCGCATCCACCGTCACCCGCGAGTACGACGCCTACGGCCAGGCGATCGCGCTGGCGGTCACGTCCTTCGCCATCTATGCCGCGCTGTTCTGGTGGTTCACCCAGCGCATCGACCGCTACGCGACGCTGCCCGCCAAACTGATGGTCGTCGCCTTTCTCTGGGGCGGCTTCGCGGCGACCTGGATGATGGCGGCGAGCGCCAACGACGCGATACTTGCCTTGTACGCCAAGTCTTTCGGGCAGTCGTGGGCGCTGAATTGGGGCGCCGGGTTGTCGGCGCCGTTCACCGAAGAAGCGGCGAAGGGCTCGGGGCTGCTGTTGCTCATCGCGTTGGCACCGCGGCAGGTGCGAACCGCGTTTGACGGGTTGATCCTGGGCGCGTTCATCGGCCTGGGATTTCAGATCCTCGAGGACATCAGCTACGCCATGACGTCGGCCAGTTCTCAGTTCGGCGCGAATCAGATTGGGGCATCGATAGGGACCATCATCATGCGCATGCTCAGCGGTGTCGCCGCGCACATCCTCTACAGCGCGATCTTTTGCGCCGGCGTGATCTATCTGCTCGGCCGGCCCGCCGAACCGCGCCGCGTCGGGCGCGGATTGCTGCTTATCGCGATACCGGTGCTGCTGCACGGCATTTGGGACTCGCTGGCGGCCACCGCCGGCCGGAGCACACTGTTGTTTTTGGGCTTGCTCATCGCGGTGATCATTCTTGCGCTGGTGATAGTCGCGCGCGTCTACGGCCTGACCGTGACGCGGGAAAGGAACTTTCTGCGCGACGTCATGATCCCCGAGGCGGCCCGCAACGTCATCACCGCAGCCGAACTCGACGCACTGGCCGGCAATCGCAAGGCGCGCAAGCGGTATCGCAAGGCCCACCCCAACCGTCGTGAACGCCGACGCGCCCGCTACGTCCTCAATGCCGCGTACGACCTCGCCCACGAGCTGGCCGGCGCACGCGGCACGGACACCGACCGGGTGCGCTTCGCGCGCGCCGAGGTCAGCAGAATCCGCGCCGGCGTCCCGTCACCGTGGTGAGGCCAGCGCGGTCAACCGTAGTTCACCCGGGTGAGTTCCTCGGAGACGATCCAGAGCCGCCGTTGCATCTCCTCGTCGTGCGATTGAGCAGACGACTGAACGCATTTCGGGTAGCCGCGCTGTTCGCCGAATCCACCCGGGCCGTAATACTGACCGCCGCGCACGCTGGGGTCGGTGGCCGCCCGCAGCGTCGGCAGCGCACCCATGCGCGGACTCTGAAAGATCAACGGGCCGAGCACAGCGGAGCCGATCCGAAGCCACCCGGGCGAACTGCGCAGCAGATCGGTCCGGGAACTTCCGGGATGGGCGGCAACCGCGATCGTCGCCCGGTGATTCGCGGCCAGCCGGCGCTGTAACTCGTAGGTGAACAACAGGTTGGCCAACTTCGAGCGTCCGTAGGCCGCGAAGGGGTCGTAGCGGGCCTCAGCGTGCAGGTCGCCGAAGTCGATCGCCGACCGGACGCGATGCCCCAGGCTGCTGACCGTCACCACCCGCGAATCCTTCGCGCGCAGCAGGTGATCGAACAGCAGGCCGGTGAGCGCGAAGTGCCCGAGGTGATTGGTGCCGAACTGCAGCTCGAAGCCGTCCTTCGTCGAGGCCTTCGGCGTGGCCGACACACCGGCGTTGTTGATCAAGAGATTGATCCGGGGATGGGCCGCGTTGAGATCTCGCGCCGCCGCACGCACCGAGTCCAGCGACGCCAGGTCGAGTTCTTGCAGGGCGATGTTCGCGTCGGGGTGTCGGTCCTTGATTTGCGCGGCGGCCTGCTCACCCTTGGCGGGGTCTCGGACCGCGAGCACCACCCGGGCTCCCTTGCCGGCGAGCACCGCCGCCGCTTCGAAGCCGATGCCGCTGTTGGCCCCGGTGATGACGGCGACGCGGCCACGCTGATCTGGCACGTCGGCGGCGGTCCACTTCTGCGTGCCAGTCATGTCCCCGGGTTGAATTCGATGTGCAGTGCCTGCAGTCCGCGAAGGATGTAGAGCGGCACATAGTCGAACCGACGATCCCCCGGCGGGCCGTGATAGCTTTCGTCAAGCCGAATGTCGTTGAGCCTATCCAGGATTCGCTCGATGGTGACGCGTCCTTCGATCCGCGCCAGCGGTCCCCCGGGGCAACTGTGCGCACCGCGCGCGAACGCGACATTCTGCCGGGCATTGGGCCGGTCCGCCCGCAGCTCGGCCGGGCAGTCGAAGTGGCGTGGGTCGCGGTTGGCGGCGCCGGGCAGCAGCATCACCGTCGTGCCGGCGGCCAGCTCCACGCCGCCCAGTGTCGTGGCGACGCGGGTCAACCGGAAGTCGCTCTTGATCGGGCTCTCGAAGCGCAGCATCTCTTCGACGAAGTTCGGAATGCGATCACGGTTGGCGCGCAACGTGTTCTGCAGGTCCGGATCCTCGGCCAGCACGCGCAAAGAGCTGGACAGCAGCCGGGCGGTGGTCTCGTGCCCCGCCACGAACAGGAAGGTGGCGATGCGTACCAGGTCCACCACTTCGGGCAGCGAACCGTCCGCAAACCGTTGGGTGGCGATCTCGGTCAAGACGTCGTGGGCCGGTGACTCTCGCCGCTCGCTGATGTAGGCGGTGAACCACTTGTCCAAGTAGGCAAGGGGATTCATGTTTTCGACCCACCGCTGGTCCTCGGCGGGGGCCTGGCCGGCCAGAAGGCGGCGGAACATCGCATGGTCGGCCTCGGGAACGCCAAGCAGGTCGGCGATCACCAGCAGCGGAAAGGGTTGGCCGTACGCCGAGGCGAATTCCGCGCGCCCGTCGGCGATGAACTCGTCGATCAATTGATCGGCGAGACGCCACATGAACTCCTCGTTCTCCTTGAGCCGCTTCGGTGTGAAAAGACCGTTGAGCAGCGCGCGGTGCGCGGTGTGTTTGGGCGGGTCGAACGACACCAGGTGCTCGCTCATCGGGAATTCGTCGCGGTGCGCGTCGAGCTGCTCGGTGATGTCGTCGTCGTTGGCCTCGAACGGCAACGGAAACGGGCCCAGCGACGAGTTCACCGCTGAAAAGGTAGCGCTGTCCCGATACACCTGAACCAGCTCGTCGTACCCGGTCACCGCGACGACCCCACTGCTCGGCACGTGCAGCACCGGGCACTGCGCGCGCAGGTATTCGTAGTACGGATAGGGATCCGCCGCCAGGTCAGCGTCGCTGAAGAAGTTGACTTCGCCGAAGTCCTTCATGACGGCGACGTTAACATCGCTTACAAATACTGTAAAGTATGTAAACGATGGAAGCGGCCCCAGACCCCATGCGCGAGCGCATCCTGCGCGCCACCTTCAAGGTGCTGTGCCGGCACGGATACAGCAGGTTGAACCTGTCCGACGTCGCGGCTCAGGCCGGCATCTCGCGGCCGACCTTCTACAAGTTCTTTTCGTCCAAGGACGACTTGCTGTCGGCGTTCAGTGCGTTCGAATTGCGGTTGCTGCGTACGGATTTGGAACGCGCCGTCGAGGGCACCGCCGGTGGTGAACGGGTCGACGCGCTGCTGCGGTTTCTGGCCGACTTCTACGGCTCGTATCAGATGCGGGCACTCGTCGAGATAGAGCCGGGCCTGGTGCTCGCCCAGCTGGCCAGGGCGCTGCCGGCGCTGGTCGAGTCGATCGCGCCCATACTGCAGGGGCAGGTGTTGGACCCACAAGTGGTGGCGACGGCGCTGGTACGACTGTCGGTGTGCCACTACCTCGTACCCGGTCACGACGACGATCGGTTGATCGATCAGCTTCGCGCCGCCGCCGGTGTACGGTAACCGGCCATGGAGCGTGCGGGACGAGTTCAAGGCAAGGTAGCGCTGATCACCGGTGGCGCCCGCGGCATGGGCGCCGCCCACGCGCAAGCGTTGGTGACCGAGGGTGCGCGGGTGCTGATCGGCGACGTGCTCGACGCCGAAGGAAACGAAGTCGCCGAAAAGCTCGGTGATGCAGCGCATTTCGTGCACCTTGACGTCGCCGACCCGGATCAGTGGGACCGGGCCGTCGAAACCGCGGTGGACAGGTTCGGGCGGCTCGACGCGCTGGTGAACAACGCGGGGATCGTCAAGCTCGGTTCGCTGCGGGGCTCCAAGCTGTCCGACTGGCAACGGGTCCTGGACGTCAACCTCACCGGCGCATACCTGGGCATGCGGGCGGCGATCGAACCGATGATCGCGGCCGGCGGAGGATCCATCGTCAACATCTCCTCGGTGGAGGGATTGGCCGGCAGCGCCCACCTGCACAGCTACGTGGCCGCCAAGTTCGGCCTGCGCGGCATCACCAAATCCGCCGCGGTTGAGTTGGCGCAGTACAACATTCGGGTCAACTCGATCCACCCCGGCCTGGTACACACTCCGTTGAGCGCGGGGGTGACCGAGGACTTCATGACCCCGATCCCGCTGCGCCGCGGCGCCGCCCCAGGCGAGGTGTCCACCTTCGTGCTGTTCCTGGTCAGCGACGAGTCGGCGTACGCCACCGGAGCCGAGTTTGTCGTCGACGGCGGGCTGACCAGTTACGTGCCCGCCAAGATCTGATCAGTTCTGCCGGGCCAACAATTCGGCGACAAACCGATCGATGAATCCGTCCAACGGCGCACTGCCGACCGGCCGGATCACGAATTTGGTCAAGCCGGCGTCCAGGTAGCCGTCGAGTTGGCGATGCAGCCGATCCCAGCCGGCGGCGATCAACTCGGCGGGGTCGCAATCGGGGCGCCGCCGGCGGACCGCCGCCGCCAATTCCGCCGGCAGCTCGCCGTCGGCAACGGCCAACGAGATGCCGAAGTGGTCCGGTTCGATGCACCGGCCCGCCTCCGCCGCGGCCCGTTCGATCGCCGCACGCCCGGCCCTGGCCTCGGCCGGGGTCAGGAAACTGCCCAACCAGCCATCGGCCAGCGCGCCGATGCGCCTGAATGCGGCGGGCGCCGAACCACCCACCCAGATGTCCAGCGGCGGCACCGGCCGCGGCGCCACCGCCGCGCCACTCACGCTGAAAAACCTGCCGCGATAGCTCGCCGCATCGTCGGCCAGCACCGCACGCAGCACCCGCAACGACTCGTCAAACACCGCCGCCCGCTCCCCGTCGGGAACGACGAACACCTCCCGCTCGGCGGGGATCGCCGACCGCAACCCGAAGACGGGAAGAACGCGCCTGGGCGCGACGGCCGCCAGCGATGCCAGCTGCTTGGCCACCAGCACGGGATGGCGCCCCGGCAACACCGCCACCGAAGTGCCCACCTTCAGCCGGGTGGTCCGGGCCAGGGCGTAGGCCATGCCCACCACCGGGTCCACCGCCGGGGAGTACACCAGCTCGGAGAACCACAGCGAGTCCACCCCGCTGTTCTCCAGATGATCGACGATATCGGCAAGTTGGTCTGGGGCGGTATCCGCCCCCAGCCCCACGCCGAAGCGAATCTTCACCCGGTCTGCAACACGGCAGGCCCGCCGTTTGTGCCCGCTGCGCGCAGCAGGTCGACGAATGCGTGCGCCGCCGCCGTCACGCCGGCGTCGTCGTCGGTGGCCACCAGGTCCAGCAGCAGGCCGCGCGTCACCGCCAGCCCCAGGCGCACCAGCGCCGGGTCGCCGACCCCGCCGGCCGCGGTGTCGACCTCGGCAAGCCACGCGTCGACGGCCCCCGGCACCATGCGGGCGAAGGGTTCCTCGCCCTGGGCGCCGCGCGAGTAGCACTCGAAGAACAGTCGCTCGAACGGGCGCAGCTCGGGCCGGCACAGGTTGGCCCACATCGCGGCGAACGCGCCGGCCGGGTCGGTGGGCAGATCGGAAAGGATCGCCATCTGGCGTCGTTCCACCTCGTCGACGATCGCCAGCAGCAGTTCGTCCCGTGATGCGAAGTGGTGCAGCAGCATTCGGTGGCTGGTATCGACCGCGGCGGCGACATCGCGCAGTGAGCGGTCGCCGATCCCGCTGGCAGCGAATTCGTCAACCAGCGCATCGAGCAGCTGCTGGCGGCGGGCGAGGTCAGGCGGGCGGGCCATACGGCTGCCGCAACTGCTCGCAGCGGCCTTTCAGGCCCTGGCCCTCCATCTCGAGGTAGCGGCAGGTGGTGCGGCGCATGAGACGCCCGACGATCGCGCCCGCCAGCCCCTGCTGGTCGAGCGTCTGGCGCACGAGTGTGCGGTTGTCGTCAATCGGGTTCACGGTGTGATGAGCCACGGTCGAGCCGCCGGAGGAGCGTTGCGCCCAGGTCCACGCGACCCCGGGGGTCAGGTCGGTGACCTCCCAGACCAGCGTCGGCAGCTTCGGTTGTTTGATTTCGAAGCGTTTCCCGACGGCGAGGCCGGGTCCGTCGAGCGCGACCAGGCGGGTGACCGAGGCGGTCCATTCCGGCCAGCGCTCGACATCGGTGAACACGTCCCATACCAACGACGCCGGGGCGTCGATCTCGACGCTGCGTTCAGTAATCATGTACCATATGGTACATTAATTGCCCTGCGGATGGCTAGCCCATAGGCTCATCCGCATGGACTTCGAGCTGCGCCGCACCGACCTGCACCAGACCCGCTTTCTGCACGGTGACGCGCCATCGCCGGAAGACGGGCAGGCCCTCCTACGCGTCGAGTCGTTCGGGCTGACCGCGAACAACATCACCTACGCCGTGTTCGGCGAATCGATGCGGTACTGGGACTTCTTCGGCGCCTCGGACCCGAACTGGGGGAAGCTCAACGTTTGGGGCTACGCCCACGTCGAGGAGTCGCGGCACCCGGACCTGGCGCAGGGCCTCCGCGTGTACGGCTACCTGCCGTGCGCCAGCCACCTGCTGGTGGTCCCCGATCGCATCAACGAGAAGGGATTCGTCGACGCCGCAGCACACCGGGCCGCGCTGCCGTCGGCCTACCAGGGCTACCGCGACGTCCAGACCGACCCGGTCTACTCCCCCGAGCGCGAGTCCGAGCACATCCTGTTCTTCCCGCTGTTCTTCACTTCGTTTCTGATCGACGACTTTTTGGCCGATGAATCCTTCTTCGGCGCGGACGCCATCGTGATCTCCAGCGCCTCGTCGAAGACCGCGATCATCGCCGCCTATCTGCTCGCCCAGCGTGACGGCATTGAGATCGTGGGGCTGACCTCGGCGGGCAACAGGGAATTCGTCAAGGCACTCGACATCTACGACGCGGTTTACCTCTACGACGAGGTCTCCGGGCTGCCGGGCGACCGTGCCGTCTACGTCGACATCTCCGGCGACGGCGCCGTCCGCGCCGGCGTCCACGCCCACTACGGCGATCGGCTGGCCCACAGCGCGGCGGTCGGGATGACCCATTGGACCCAGATGGCGCAGGGCGGCGACACGCTCGACGGCCCCAGCCCGGTGTTCTTCTTCGCGCCGGACCGCATCAAAAAGCGCGGAGCCGATTGGGGAACTGCGCAACTCGACCAAAACGTTGCCGATGCGTGGGCACCCTTCGCCGAGTGGGCTTCGAAGTGGCTTCGCGTCGAACGGATCTCGGGTGAGGACAGCATCCAACGGGCTTACCTCGAGCTACTCGACGGGAAAGTCGACCCATCGGCCGGCACCATCGTGGATCTATAAAGGAGAAAAGTGACAGTACGCATCCGGGGCTTGCTCGGGGTCCCGTTGATCCTGGCGCTGGCGATGCTGCTCGCCCCGCCCGCGGGCGCCGACGACTACACCGACGACGTGGTGAACAGGTTCAACGCTTCGACGCACGTGGTCGCCGATCCGACGGCGACACCGCCGTTGGGCAATCCCGACCAGGTGAACCGGCAGATCCTCACCAGCCGGTGGACGTGGAGTTCGGCCCCGCCCGTCTGGGTGGCGGCCGTCGCCCCCAGCCAAACCGGCCTGACCACACCGGATGCCATCCACAACAGCATTCTCGGCCGCAATCCCGAGTTCGGCGGTGTCATCTTGGTCATCGACGCCAAGGGCTACCACGTGCGGGCCTACAACGTGCCGAAGGCAATCGCGGACAACGTGGACCCCATCATGGGTCAGGCGGCCAGAAATCACCGCAACGACCCGAACGGCGCGACCACTGAATTCGTGGCCAAGCTGGCTCAGGTGAATGCGACACCCGGTGCACGGTCGACCACTTCCCCCGTGGTGAACCAGAAGCACACCAGCTGGACGTGGCTGTGGGTAACGCTGATCATTGTCGGCATCGCGGTTGCGGTGGTGGCCCTGTTCTCGTTCGCGGCGAGCCGAAATCGCAAGCGCCGCCAGGATTCCACTTCGCGAGATCAGGTGAAGCAAGAGTTGATTTACGCCGAATCCGGTATCAGCGAGCTGGACAATGCGGTTCTCACCAACAGCAGTGTCGACGTCAGCGGCGAGTCGCTGCGAGCGAACTCCAGCCTGCACGACGCGCGTAAGGCCTACGAGGCGGGCGACTATAGCGCGGCGCGGGCACACCTGAAGGTGGTGCAATCCACCGTGGCCAAGGCCAACCGGAAACTGTTCCCGGTCAACGTGGATGCCGTGACCGCGGTGCCGGCTACCGACCGCAGGCAGGCCACCGTGCGCACAACCAACCCGCAAACGGGTGAGCAGGTGACGATCAACAACAACAACTACAGCACCACGCAGCAGCCGGGCTACACGAACTATTACCCGGGCGGCTACTACAACGGGATGTTCTTCTACCCGGGCTACTACCCGTACGCCTTCTGGGGCCCAGGCTGGGGTTGGGCGCTGACCGATGTCCTGCTGATGGATGCGCTGCTGGACGACCACTGGGGCGGCAGCTACGAACGCGGCTTCGAGGCCGGCTGGGATTCGGCATACGCGAACTCTGACAGCGGTTTCGGCGCCAACTACGACAGCCCGCAGGGAGACGTCGGCTTCGACGGCGGTTATGGCCAGTCGGGTGGTGGTGACGTCGGCTTCGGCGGCAACGACTACACCGGAGGTTATGACTCCGGCGGCGGGAGCGTCGATTTCGGCGGATTCGGCGGTTCCGATTCCGGCGGTGGCAGCTTCGACTTCGGCGGCGGCGGGTTCGACTCCGGCGGCGGTGGGTTTGATTCCGGCAGCAGCGGCGGCGATTTCGGATTCTGAGTCGCCACGCATCGTCGTTCGTGGGGTAGAAGCCTAGGGTAGCCAACCGAATCGAGACGAACCATGAACATCACGCCCGCGATGGCCCTCGCCGCCCTCGCCGCGGCAGCGGCGGAATGTCGGGCGCGCCCGCGTCCGCCGCGCCCGAGCTGGTCGGCGACTATGTCCTCACCGAGACCAGCCCGTCGGGCGTCGCCCACGTCACCGATTGGAACGTCAATCCGTGCGGCGACGGATGCGCCGACATCAACGCGGGGCACGGCACCAGCCGGGCGCAGCTTCTCGATGGTCAATGGGTTGTTGACATGTTCGACAACGTCCGTTGCTCGGACGGCACACGCGTTCCCTATGCCGCGAACGCCCACCTCACGTGGGACCCGAATACCCTTGCGGGCACGGACCAACAGGTCTATGTGCAGGCCGCCTGCGGCAAACCAGCGGGGTACAGCCAGACCAACCGGATCCAGCTCCAGCGGAAAGGCTGACTCGCCGTCATCCGAAAACCGATCTGGGCATCACGGTGGGTTTGATGCCGTAACGCGGGCCGCCGAAGGCCAGGGATCTCGCGGCGCCGCCCACCGCAGCCACCGGAGCCAACGCGGGCAGCCCGGCTTCCTCCGCCGCTTCGCGGGCCGGGGTCCAGCCCGAGCCCGCCAGCGCAGCCTCGGAGCCGACCGCCGGGGTGGCCGCCGACCATGTGGCGGGCACGGACAAACCACCACCCACAGTGGGCGCCTGGCCCAACGCCGCCGACACCGGTGCCCCAACGAGGTTGGCGGGGAAGGCTATCCCCGCGACGCCGTGGGCGCCCGCGAGGGCCGCGGGAGTCGCGGCGGCACTGTTCATCGCGTGGCCGAGCAACACCGAATTCGGGATGGTATTCATCACCCACCAAGCGGTCGCATCCACCGCCCCGTTGATGGCATTCGCCACAAACGTGTTGCTCAGAATCGGCGCCGCGGCCGCGAGCGGAGATGCAAGCGCCGCAACCGCATTGGGCAGGCTGGCGATCGTCTGCATCAGCCCCGCCTGCGTGGCCAGCCCGGCCGGATTGGCGGTCGGCGCCGGGGGCGTCATCGGCGTCAACGTCCCGGCGCTCGCCGACGACGCGGCGTAGGCGTACATCGCGGCGGCGTCCTGGGCCCACATCTCGGCGTAGTGCGCCTCGGTGGCCATGATCGCGGGCGTGTTTATGCCCAGGAAGTTGGTCGCGACGAGTGCCGCCAGCTGAGCTCTGTTGGCCGCGATCACCGGCGGCGGCACCATCGCAGCGAAGGCCGCTTCGAAAGCCGCCGCGGAGGCCATCGCCTGCGTGGCCGCCCGCTGCGCGAGCGCCGCGGTGGCGTTCATCCACGACACGTACGGCTGGGCCGCGGCGGCCATCGCTGCCGACGCCGGGCCCAGCCACTGCTCGCAGGTGAGTTCGGTGATCACCGATTCATAGCCGGCCGCCATGGAGCTCAGCTCGGCGGCCAACCCGTTCCACGCCGTCGCGGCGGCCATCATCGGTCCCGCACCGGGACCGGCGTAGATGCGTCCGGAGTTGATTTCTGGGGGTAAGGCTCCGAAATCCATTTCTGTCTACCTCTCCTGTGCGCGAAGGCTTTTCAGGCGACGGTCGGTCGCGCCATCACGGTGGGCTTGATGCCGTACCGCGGCACGCCCATGCCACCGGCCTTCCCCGTCGTGGCCGCCAACGGCATCCCGGCCGGCATGGACGTCGCCGGGGTGCCTTGCGCCACCGGGGCCGTCCAGCCGGCGGTCGTCGACGCGCCAGGGCTCGCCGGCGCCGGGGCGGCTCCCCCGACCCAACTCGCCGGCACCGACGATGAGTTGGCCAAGATCGGCTGGCCCAGACTCCCCCACACCGGGACCCCGTTCGAGCCCGCAGAATTCGCGGTCACCGGGCCGGCGGCTGCTCCGGCCGCTTCGACGGCGTCGCCAGTCTCGTTCGCACCGGGAAGAAGACCGCCGCCGCACATTCCGAGCACGTTCGAAGATGCGGACTCCCAGTTCCCCACGCCGATGTTGGCGATGTTGGCGAGGCCGCCACCCGACGGGTCGGCAACCGCGGCGGAACCGAGGAAGCTCGAAATCCTTTCCGCCAACGGCGAAGCCGTGGTAGCCGAGTTACTGGACTCGGTGGCCGCATACGAGCCCGCACTAACCCCCAAGGTGTGCACGAAGAGTTGGTGGACGCTGACGGCTTGCGCGTTGACCGACTGGTACAGGCTGCCGTACGCGCCAAAGATCGCCGCCTGCAACGCCGATACCTCATCCGCGGCCGCGGGAATCACGTTGGTGGTCGGCGCCGCCGCGGCCGCGCTCTCGGCGGCCACCCCAGAACCGATGGTTTGCAGCTTGCCCGCCGCGTAGGCCAACGCTTCGGGTTGTGTGGTCAAAAACGACATGGACGTCTCCTTCGGGCGTTTGACAGGGTGGTGTTCTTTCCCGCCCGCGAGCGGGACAAGTCAATCGAGCCGCATCAGATTTCATGCTCTAACGCTCCGCACCTGCACACAAGGGTTCTTACCCACCGCCGCGCGCGCTACGCATTCGGAGTTGGTCAGCGCGCGAGCCCGGCGATGAACCTCTGCACGCTTCGGGTCAGTGACCCGGGAACATGGTCGGGGTCCATGAGGTCATTCTCCGCCAGCCGGCTCGCCTCGTCGGACACCGTGTGGCCGGTGATCGGCCGCAGACTCCTGCCCTGCCCGCGCAGCGCCTCAACGGCGCCAAGGAATGACCCGTGCTGACCCATCGCCGTTTCGAGCTCGCCGACCGACACGCCTAGGTGTTCCGACACCAATTGGTCTCGGACGGAGGCGATTTGGCGGCGAAGGTGATCGTGCTCGGGCAACACCGCTTCGACCGCGACATCGCATTCGCTGTCGAATCCCATCGACCGGTTGTTCAGATTCGACGAGCCGATGCGCAGTAGCCGATCGTCGATCACCATCACCTTCGAATGAACGTATATCGCGGTGCCGGCTTCGTTGGCGGGCCAGTACACCCCTAAACGGTGGTGCTCGTCTGCGGCCCAGAGCACTTGCATGAGCCGGTGCCGAGCGCCATCCATCGTTCCCCGC
Source organism: Mycobacterium conspicuum (assembly GCF_010730195.1). NCBI lineage: Bacteria > Bacillati > Actinomycetota > Actinomycetes > Mycobacteriales > Mycobacteriaceae > Mycobacterium > Mycobacterium conspicuum. Next base: position 1,254,367 of record NZ_AP022613.1, on the reverse strand, counting down.
TCGAGGCGGTTCTTTCCTCGCCGCGGAAGGACGATGACGATCTCGGGACCGTCGGCTTCGCGTAGGCGCGCCGCCAGCGCATCGACGATGCGACGCGCTGCCAGATACTGGTTCTCCAGGTAGATGATGTGACGTGCTGCCGCGATGGCGGCCAGGTTGAGCGCCTCCACTTCCCGCACTTCGCGGCGATCCCCCAATTCCGGTACCGTGCGCGCGATTCCGACATCGACATCGCGCAGGATCGGGTTCAGCCTGCTGGGCCAGGTGGTGTGCTTGGGCTCGACCGGCTCCAGGGACTGGCCCGTCGCGGTCTGCCACCGAGCGCGAGCCAGCTCGGCGAGCGCGCGCGCCGCCGCCCCGTCGACCGCTGCCGAAACCTCGTGCCGCGGCCCATAGCTTCGCCCCACCGTCTGCCGGCGGCGGTTGTCGTCGTGATGCGCACGGTTATCCCACCTGTCGACCGTGAGGTCGACACCACCGCAGAACGCCACCGCGTCGTCGACGACCACGATCTTCTGGTGATGGACGGCGCCGATCGGATGGGCGCCGTCGACGGCGAAGCGGATCCGCTTGCTGCTGATCTGATTCACCAGCGATACCGGGGTGAGCCCGTACCACATGCGATCGAAGGCCGGCAGCAGGCGCAGATTTGATCTCAGTAGGTAAATCTCCAGGGCCGGCCGCTTCCACAACATCCAGTACACGAAGGCGCCGAGCTGGTTGGGTCCGGCGAGTGTCCTGGTGCCTCGCTCAAAGGTCGTCCTGGCGTCGAAGTCCCATCCGATCAACATGATTCGGTGCCGGGCGCGCAGCATCGCGGCCTTCACGTGCCGGAAATAGTCGGCCCCGTCGACGATGCAGGCGAACTGGCCGGCGCGCACCACGGACCAGCATGTCTGGCCGGGGGTGAGCAATCGATCGTCGGGCACCTCGAGTATTTACCCGTTTGGGCCCTGCGCTACGCGGTGGCCTGACTGCCTTCGCGGCCGTGCAGCTCGGCCAGCGCGTGAATCTGCTCGAGATAGTGCTCAAGCGAGTGATGGAGGAACCGCGCGGACACCGTGGTGGTGCCGGCCGCGGCCATGGTCCGTAGCGTTTCCGCGGTCACCTCCGGCGCTCCCACCGGGTCGAGAGGCTGATCAGCGGGCAAGACGACCTCGAATCCCTCGGGAAGTTGCCAGGCCCGCAGCCACTCGGCAGCGGTGGCAACAGACACACCGAAGGGGCACCACCCCTCGGCGAGGGTGACCGCACGCCGCAACGAGCGCTTGGTGCGGCCACCAATCCAAATCGGCAGGTGGGCCTGCAGCGCGCAGGGGTCGACGGTGAGCCCGCCAAACGAGTAATACTCGCCCGCGTAGGCCGGCTCGTTGGTCGGCAGCGCCGCACGCAGCGCGCGCAGCGCGTCGTCGCCGCGCGCACCACGATCGTCAAACGGCGCCCCGAGAAGGTCGAACTCTTCCTTCAGGCTGCCGACGCCGACGCCCAATATCAGCCTGCCGCCGCTGACGTGATCCAGTGTGCCGTAACGCTTTACGATCGCCAGCGGGTGGTGATAGCCGAGCACCAGGGTCATGGTGGCGAGTCGGATGTGCCGCGTGCGGGCCGCGATATAACCCAGGGTGGCCAGCGGGTCCCAGTACCGGGAGCCGCGCCGCGGCGCCTCGGCGGAAGGAACGCCGATGTGTTCACTGCAGGTGAGGTGGTGGTAGCCGAGCCGGTCCGCGGTCTCGGCGACCCGGCCGATGTCGTCGATCGTCGCGTTCTTTTCCCACGTCAAGGCGGCGCCGGCGACATTGGTGACGACGGGCGTCGCGATGCCGAGTTTCAATCGAGGGGCTCTTCTCCGGCGAGCACTGTGCGGTGCATGAGGCGTCCGCTGTCGACGGCATAGGGTAGCGCCCGGTGCATGGTGCCGGTGTTGTCCCAGATGAGCAGGTCACCGAGCTGCCATTCGTGCCGATACACGTACTGCGGTTGGGTGGCCCAATCACGAAGGCGCGCAAGCAGTGCACGGCTTTCTTCGACGGGCAATCCGATCACGTAGTCGGCGGTGGCGCCGAGCAGCAGGGACTTGCGCCCGGACCGGTGCGTCCACACCATGGGGCATGCCTTCGTCGGGGATTTCTGCCAGAAGGCGATCTCGTCGTAGCTCATCTCCGGGGTCACGTAATACTGCGAGCGCTCCGCGCTGTGCACCACCCGAAGGTCGGCGATCGCCTCCTTGTCGGCGTCCGGCAGGTCCTCGTACGCCGCGTAGGTGTTGCAGAACTCGGTTTGGCCCCCGGTGTCGGAGAGCTTCATCGCACGCAGCAGCGTCGCGAGATTCGGATACGGCTGCAGCGAGCCGTCGAAATGCCAGAACAGCGAGCCCCTCAAGTATTTGGCCCGCTGATTCACGCTTTCGTCGAGGGAGATCTTGTAGATGCCGCCCTCGCCCTCGTTCTGCACAATGCTGCCAAGGGTTTTGGCTATGGTGACCTGCTGCTCGTCACTGATCTGCAGGCCGCGGAAGAAGACCACACCGCGTTGCTCGAGTGTGGCGCGGATATTCTCGGCCTCGGTTCCGCTGAGCAGCGTGTCCAGGTCGGTTCTGATCTCGCTGCCGATTACCGGTGTGCAGTCGATGATTTCGAGTTGCCGCGATGAAAGTGCCATGCCCGTCAGCTCAATCGCGTCAGGATGGTGTGTGCGGAATGCTTTACCCTCGGCTGCTTCCACAGCTCGACCGCCAACGAGACGGTGATCAACGAGTACAGCAGGTTGCGCAGGTTCGCAACGTCCTCGGGCAGCGGTTCGGAGTAGTCGAACTTGTCGATGTAGGCGACCGCCTCCTCGGCGTGCGGGAACACCTCGTCGTAGAACGCCTGGATCTCGGCCATGGAGCTGTTCACCCGCTTCACATAGCGCTGGTGACCGTCCTCGATCGCCCACTCGGCGACCAGATGCTCGAGTTGGGAAAACTCCTGAGGCAGAACCGCATTCATCGCCCCGCCTCGCCGGCCGCCACGTAGTCGGCGACCACCTTGTGCAGATGGCGCAGCAGGATCTCCTCGTCGTTCATCGTGAAATGGGTGAGCGCACCGCTGTTCAGCATGGCCTGCAGCCCTTCGGACGGACTGGCGTCTTCGAGGATGATGTCGTTGAGGAACGTCACCGTCAGCTCCTGCCCCAGCCGCTCCTTGTGCGTCCTGGGCGGCTGATAGAACATCTCGACTTCGAAGAGGTGCGAGTGCGGCCCCGTCGGCCAGTGCACGTGCGTGCTGAAACCGGATGCCCCGAAGATCAGCACGAAGTTGGGGAAGAACTGGAACGAGTCGAACCCGTATTTCTCGGAGCGCGTAGGATTCAGCCCCACCGGCATCGGGCCGCGGTCGGTGCGTTTGTTCCACGGGCCGGCCGCACTGGCCTCCATCACGCACTCGATCGGCTTGGAATACGGCGTCTTTTGCGACGGCTCACCGGCGAAGGAAAACATCCGATGCGGCCCCTTCAGCTGGTAGGCCAGCGCATCGGTGAACGGATTCGGTTGGTCGAACGCGTCCCGGGCCTCGGCGGTCAGCGCGCCGAACGAGGACGCATGCAGATACGGCCCGTGGTAGCTCTCGGCGAAGCTGTCGACGAAGATCTTCCAGTTGCATTGCAGCTCAACCCTGAAGCGGTACACCTGATGCGGACCGGCAAAGGGATAGCCCTCGATGCCGTGCGCCAGCTCCCCGAGGTAGGACCGCAGCGGCTCGGTGTTGTGCGGGTTGAGGTTGATGAAGATGAAGCCTTCCCACACCTCGCACTGGATCGCGGGAACCCGACAGCCCTCAGCGTCGAAGTCGAGCAGCAGATCCTTGCGGGTGGCCGCGTGCAGCGAGCCGTCCAGGTTGTAGCGCCAACCGTGGAAGCGGCAGTAGAGCACCGGCGCCCGGCCCTGCACCTCCTCGAAGGGGTCGTCGCTCCACAGCATCTTGTTGCCGCGGTGCGGACAAACATTGTGGAAGGCGCGGATCACGTCGTCCTTGCCGCGCACGACGATGATCGACGTGTTCAGGAATTTCAGCTCGCGGGTGAAGTAGCTGCCCGAGCGCGGCACCCGCTCCATGCGCCCGACGTAAAGCCAGGTCTTTTTGAAGACGTGCTCGCGTTCCTTTTCGTAGAACTCGGGCGAGACGCAGTCCTCGAGTGACACCGGGCCACGGCCCAATTCGGGATACGCGTCGGTCCAGTGGCCGCTCGCCGGTTTGGTCACCAGCGCATCGACACTCATGAGGCCCTCCTTCGCCCCCAGCCCCCTACCCGGCAGAACGTAACACTTGACCAAAGACGCAAAACAGGTCTTCAATTGCAACACCCTGTTGCATTTCTGGAACGCAAAAATGGAGCAAAACCTGCCGTTCGACCTCGACGCCCTGCTGATATTCAGCAAGGTCGTCGAGTGCCGCAGCCTTTCGAAGGCGGCCACGCTGCTGGCGATGCCCAAATCAACCGTGAGCCGCAAGCTCAGCAAGCTGGAAGCGGACCTTGGCATCAAGCTGCTGCGGAAGAACACCCATCAGCTCACGGTCACCGACCTCGGCGAGAAGATCTACGGCCACAGTGTGAACATCCTCGCCGAGGCCAACGGAGTTCGGGCACTGGTGGAAGGCAGCAGGCAAGAGCCGCAGGGCGAATTGCGCGTTGCCATACCGGTCTTTGTCGGCATCGACTACGCGTCGCGGGTCGGCGCCACGTTTCTGGCGCGCCATCCCAACTCGCGGTTGGACATCCGGCTCGTCGATGACGTCGTGCACCCGATCAAGGACGGCTTCGACGTGGTCTTCGGGACGGGCCCGCTCCAGGATTCGATGCTGATCGCCCGAAAAGTGTTCAGCCTCGAAATGTTCCTGTGCGCTTCACCTTTCTTCGTGGGCCAGCTGGCGGAGCCGATCACGGCCCCCGCGCAGTTGAACGCCCTGCCGTTCATCGACTGCGGCTTCTACAGCGGACCCAAGAAGCTGGTGGTGGGCAGACAAAAGCGACGCTACGAGCTGTCCCCCGTTGTCCGTGCACGCACCAACAACTTTCAGGTATGCAAGCAGTACATCCTGCGCGGGCTCGGCGTCGGCGCGATGCCCAACCAGATCATCGTCACCGACGAACTGCGCGAGGGAAGCATCGTGCCGGTGCTGCCGGGCTGGAGTCTCGACCGGCTCGACGTGTACATGATTCATCCGTTTCAGCTCTCGTTTTCGACGTTGATCAGCGCGTTTTACGAGGCGGCGTGCGAGATCATCGTCGAAAACTCGGCGCGCAGCTAGGGCACTATGCCCCCGTCCCGCGCGAATGTCGAAGCGCGGTGCGACGCAATCGTTATCGTGGCCTGATGGACGCCCGGAACCTGGTCAGCCGCCGTCGATTGTTTCAGTTGGCCGGCGGGGTCGGCTTGACCACTGCCGTCAGTGCCTGCTCGGCCACCGCGGCCGCCGACCCGACGACGTCCGCCACGTCGGCGCAGCTGCTCTGCCGCGATTCCTGGGGTGCGCGACCCGCACGCCCCGGCGGCAGGGCCCACACCATCACCCGCATGACCCTGCACCACGAGGCCGTCGTTCTCGGCAACAACCGCAACGCCCCGGAGCGCCTGCGCCAGGACCAGCGCTACCACCAAGACCAGAAGGGCTGGATCGACATCGCCTATCACGTCGGCGTCGACCGCGACGGCAACATCTACGAACTACGCACGCCGCACCTCGCGGGTGACACCGCGACCGACTACGACACGACCGGCCATTTTCTCGTGCTCTGCGAAGGCGACTTCGACCAGGAAGCCGTCTCGGAGGCCCAACTGCACGGGGCCGCCCTCGCGTTCGCCTGGGCCGCGCAGACCTTTCACGTCGCCGCTAGCACCCTGGCGGGCCACCGCGACCTGGCCCAGACCTCGTGTCCCGGCGCGAACCTGTACGCGCACCTCACCTCCGGCGACCTCAAGCACCGCATCGAGGATCTGCTCGCCGCCGGCCCGGTCGACCTGCAACGCATCTGCGGGCCCGACGCCGCGGCAAAGGTCGCGGCGATCGAGGCGGGCTAAGCCTCGGCGTCCTGCGCCCACCGGGGCCGGCGCGGCTGCGGCTTGTACATCGAGCGCGCGGCCGCAAGGGCCGTCGAGCGTCCGCCGTCGATCGCGGTCAGCGGCGGCGGCTGGCCCTTTCGCAGCGTCGCGATCAGCTCGCGGTACGGGCCGATGAGGTATGCGGTGTCGCCGGCCTTGAGTCGGGAGTCGCGGCGCGGGCGCAGGCTGACCGGCCCTGCCGGTCGGGTGATCGCGATGACGCGCGCCTGCGTCGACAAATCGATCATGCGCAGCCCGTCCAGCTCGCTGCCTGCCGCCACGTGCATGGCGCCGACCATGAAGGACCGCTGCCCGACCCAGAACGTGCCCAGCACCTGTAGGCCCATCGCGGCGCCGATGAACCAGGGCGCGGCCAGATCGACGATCGACCGCACGTTTTCGAAGCCGAACCGCTGATGCACGGCGGCGCCCAGCGCACGGCCTTGCACGCGCATGACGATTGGCACCTTCGTGTCGGGGCCCAGGATCTCCAGCAGGACGATGCCGGTCTCGATGTTCTCCATATCGTCCTGGGTCACCACCGCCACGCCGCGGGCGCGATCCAGGCGCGCCGATTCCAATGTCCCGCGCATCGTCGAGTCGCCGAAGATCACCGGCACGTCGAGCTCGGCCAGAGTCGGCAGGTAGCGGTTGTTCTCGTCGGCCTCGATGACAAGGACGTCGTATCCGGCGGCCGTCAGTTCACTGACCACGCGGATGCCTACCGAACCCAGTCCGACCACCACGACGTGGTCCCGCAGGTGTCGTGCCCGTCGGCGCCCGGCCGTTTGGACGAAGCGGCGCGACAGCAGCAGGTCGGCGATGAACGCGACGAGGATGGCGGTGATGATCGCGCCGCCG